>JACUUS010000032.1 GCA_014859215.1 Dehalococcoidia bacterium
TTGTAGTCGATTTTCTCGCCCTTCCTGACTCCCATGTAAACCTGGCAGCTGCTGTTATTAAAACGGACTTTCCTCTCCTCTGCTACAAACCCGGGTGAGAAGTGCTCCTCCCCGACCAGCTTCCGAACCGTGGTTAACAGATTGCCGTTGGAGACAGCAGCCCGGCACCTGACAGTTTGCCCGTCGGCCACCACGCCGGCAACTTTGCCGCCTTCAATGATGATCTTCCGGGCCTCACATCTCTTCCTGATATCCACCTTGTTCTTACGCAGCTCGGACTCCATTTTACCTATGAACTGATCTGTCCCTCCACGGACCGTGTAGACTCCCTTGCTCATGAAGTTGGAGAACACTATCCCATATGTTATGGCAGGCTCCTGGAGCGTGGACCCGTTGGCGTAAGTGATCGGCTCCATCAGCATGCGCATAACGTCGCCGCGGCCGGGAAAAAACTTCTCGAACAGTTCCCCGGCCGTCATCGTCTGATCATCGTAGAAGTTCATATCGCGCGCGGTGTTAAAGAACCCTTCAATGTTGGCTGCGGGCACCTTGAAATACTGAAGCAGGATGCGCGTGAAGTCTTCGCGGTCGAACGTTGTGGTGAAAGAGAACTGGGGATTGTCGAAACGGATGCCTTTCAGTTGCACGATCATATCGGCTATTTCGGGTGACCAGTACTTTCGGCATGTCTTGATCATTCCGACGGGGAAGCCGTGCAGGGATACGTCAAAGATATGGCCGCCTTTTCTCTTGAACCATGTAGCGAGTCCGCCAAGCTTATCGTGCTGTTCCAGGAGCAGGACGGAATTGCCGTTTCTTGCCAGCATGTTTGCGCAGGTTAGTCCCGCCAGGCCGCTTCCAATCACGACCGCGTCATATGCCGGCTTCAATTCTGCGCCCGTTTCACTCATCCCGGTCCCCCTCACAGTCCTTTTTGAAGGATATGAAGATTCGCCATTGAGATGCCGCTTAGCATGGCGCCGACGATACCCAGGAATCCCTGGTCAGTGCCGCAAATGAAAAGATTCTCCAGATGTGTCTTGCCTGTCTTTACCTTGTCCGGTGTGCCGTAAACAGCGCCGCCAAGGTGCCCGGTGAACCGGTAAATGGTCTTTGGTGTGAAAATGTCCGAGTAGATAATTGAGTCCCGAAAATCCGGGACGCATTTTACTACCTCTTCGAGGCTGGATGCAAGCCAGTGAGCCTTCTGAGTGCCGTATTCCTCAGGGCTGAGCCTGGCCCACAGCTCGTAATTGGCCATGTTGGTTAACCTGATCATGGCTTCCGGGAGCCTCTTGTCGTACTGGAAATTGTTCGGGCAGCAAATGACTCCGCTTGAAATGTCCACAAGCTTCCTGGGTTTATGATAGGAAAACTTGTTCGAGCTGTTGAAGAAAGTTATCGTTGTGTCATACCCGATGTCGGCAAGTTCCTTGTCAAGTATAAGGATGAACTCAACAAAAGAGAGCCTGCCCGGATTTACCTGGAATGCCTCTTCATTGAAGTTCGACAACATTTTCAGAGTCTCTATGTAGCCGGCAGATGAGATTATATTGTCGGCTTTGAGGATCTCACCACTCTCCAGGATGACCGCGTCCACCTTATTGTCCAACACACGGAGCCTGCGCACACCGGACTTCAGCCTCAGTTCTCCTCCGCAGTCCCTGAACTTCCTGAGGAGTACCTCCAGTATCTTGCGGACTCCGGCTTCCGGGCGTGCGAAACCCTCGCAGAATATGCTGTTAAACATAATCACGAACTGGCCGAATTCCATGTCATCTTCCTGTGCGTTGCCATAATACATTAACGGGCAAAGCAGCATATCGATAAGAACCGCGTTCTTGATGATTGAACGCAGAACCTCCCGGGTTGATGCCGGTTTCGCATACAAGTCAAATGCATTGTATTCAGAGATGGTCCTCAAGAGTCTCTGAAAATTGTCAGCCTCGCGCGGGAAATTGTCGACGACTTCTTGTACAAAGAAATCCAGGTTGTTGTTGAACCTGAGCGTTCTTCCGGGGAATCTGATAGCCGACATGTTCTGCTGGCAGAGTGCGAAATCTTCCGCTTTCAGCTTTAGCTGGCGAAGAAGCTTGGGTAACGGGGTTGACTTCACGTTTGCGGGTACATAATTGGTCATGGCGTGAAGCCCCACATCGAATTTGTGGCCGTCGCGAACGTAGAAGGAGTTCAGGCCTCCTACGCGGTGATGCCTCTCCAGGATGCATACCTTCTTGTCATAGTACGCAAGCCTGATGCCGGCTGCGAGGCCGGACATGCCGGCGCCTATGATGATGGCGTCATATTTCATAACCTGGTCTCAAGGGAAACTCTCTCCACGGGAGGAAAGAGAATAGAGATCGCGCTGGGTTAAGCCCGATAGGAGGACGTGGTAGCCGCCGAAGTATGCTTCTATTTCGGGACGTCTTTCAGCAACGGCGCAAGGTAATCAACAGAGCCATCCAGCGTTGAGAGTTTCATGTAATCATCTTCAGGTACGATGATTCCATAGCGTTTCCTCAACTCCATGATTATATCCAGGAAATCCATGGAATCCATCTCGATCTGGTCGCGGATTCTTACGTCACCTTTGATGTCGCTCACGTCTTCATCCGGTACGATCTCGTGGATGACCTCAAGAATCGTCGCCCTAACCTCGTCTGCTGTCATAACTGCCTCTCCCTCTCTTGGCTAAATGGCGCTGTCTGATCCCGCGAACCTCTTGACGATAATGACCGAATTGATGCCGAGCATCCCGAAAGAATTATTCAAGATATAATCGACTTTATCAAGTCTTCTGGGCTGGTTGAGAATGAGATTCCCGAGATCACACTCGGGGTCAAGATTATCTACATTTATGGTCTGGTGAACCAGGTGGTCTTCGAAAGATGGGAGATGGCCGGCAAGTTCGAGCGCACCGGCTGCGCCCATGGTATGGCCAATGTAACTCTTCGTATTGGTTATGCATGTTCTCGGATTATTGCCGAAGACCTCTCGCAGCGCCTGGCATTCAGCCTTGTCCCCTTCCCGGGTTGCGGTAGCATGCGTATCAAGAATGTCCACGTCCGAAGGCGCTATGCCTGCACGGTCAAGCGAAAGCCTGATGCACTCCACCTGCCTTGCTGAGTTCGGCAGGATGAAATCTGAAGCGTCGGAATTAATCGCGTAGCCGGAGATCTCCCCATATATTGTAGCGCCCCGCCTCAAAGCATCGTCCAGGCGCTCAAGCACGAGTATGCATCCGCCCTCGGAGACAACCACCCCGTTTCGGTCTCTGTCAAACGGGCGGCAAGCTTTCTCGGGGTCCGGGTGGTTCGCCAGGGCCCCTTCGTTCCTGAAAGCGGCGAAGGAACCGAACGTATGCGGAGTCTCGGAGACGCCGCCCGATAGGGCAATGTCGACTTCTCCCAGCCGCAGCATTTGTGCGCCTTGAATAAGGCCGATTACTCCGGCTGCGCAGGCGGCACCCAGGGTGTAGTGCGGTCCAGTTATACCCATATTCAGTGTGACCTCACCCGCCGGGCTGTTAGCTACAGTCCTTGGATTATGGTGATGCGACCAGAAATCGACATTATAGTCATACTGCTTGATGTTATAGATCTCGTGTTCCGTTTCGACATTGCCGTGTTCGGTAATGCCCAGGAAGATTCCGATCCTCGATCTGTCTATCAGGGACATGTCTACCCTGGAATCGACAACGGCTTCATTCGCGCAATAGATGGAGATTGACCCGGCCCGTGTGCCCCGGCGGAGTTCCTTCTTCTTCTGGTACTTCAGTGGGTCGTAATGGCAGACGCCGGCAATCATCTCGCCCATATAGTGCGTCTCGATCTTGCTCACCCCGGACTTTCCAGCGAGCAAGTTGCGCCTAAACTCCGCGAGACTATTCCCGTTAGGTGCCGTCAGGCCGACACCTGTTATGACAATACGTGAACTCTTGGGCATGTTCGAAAAATGACGGAGCCTGAACTGCTCAGACTACCATTTGACTCCCAGCATGATGGACGATAATCCACTACCCGCTGCCATCATTACGACCCTGTCACCAGGATCGAGGCGTCCCTGTTCGATCCCGATGGCAAGTGAGATAGGCAGGGAACATGACCCGATATTGCCCAGGCTTTCGACAGTGGTGAAACCTTTGGAGGTGTCGATTCCCAGGGTGCGGAAGAGGAGTTCATGATGGACAGTACTTACCTGGTGGCTGAACACCTTGTCAATATCCTGGATCCTCCATCGCAGTTCCTTGCTGAAAGCTTTCCATGTTTCTGACACCAGACCGAGACCGTTCTTCAGAATCCCCTGGAAGTCTGCGTGCATATTAGGATAGCTCTCGGGGTCAAAGAAACATGTATCTTTGTCTACGCGACAAAGGCCGTTATGCTCCGAAGCGGTTCTTACGACCCCGCCGACAAGACGGTGGCCCGATTTCGAGATAGAAGCATGCGTGAGAACAGCAGCGACGGCGCCGGAACCCAGAGTGAGTGAGGCAAAGCCATCCTTCAACTTGGCTCTGGACACTGTGGGATCCGTCAATAACTGGTGGATCGTAGCTTCTGCGAGGCGGCGGCTGCTTTCACCGCCGACCACGATGCCGGCCGTCACCTGGCCAAGCTCGATCATGTTAGCCAGTGTGATCATGCCATTGATGAAGCCGATACACGCGTTTGAGATATCGAAAATCAAGGCTGTTGGCGGCAGCCCGAGGGAATCATGCACCACGAAAGCTGTGGCCGGTTCAAGGAAATCGCGGCTGACCGAGGTGTGAAGCAGGCACTCTATGTGACTCTTGTCTATCCCGGAAGCGGCTATTGCTTTCTCTGCGGCTCTCGTGCTGAACCGGCTGGGTGGGGTATCGGCATCCCAGAAACGTCGCTCACGGATGCCGGTCATCATCTCAAGGCGTCCGAACGAGCGCCCCAGTTTCTGGTAAACGGGGGCCAACTGTTCCTCGAGAGCCAGGGAGGTCACCACGGTCTCGGGAAGCTCGTAGGCAAAGGACTCGATTCGGACTTTCTTGTATAGCATCGCCTGACCCTGGTTATTTGAATCTGTTGCCTGGGATTGGACTGCCAGAGACTGAATTACTCTGTTGATCGACTCAGCAAGGTTGGTATATGGAATTTACCCTTGACTTTGGACCATTCCTCCGCTGATTCCGGCGGAATAACCCTGTTCGGGACATACTTACCAACGTTCGCGATGACTGCGGAGACTTTCCTGGAGCTTGCAACCGTGTCCGGCACGTAACTATCAGCCGCGCTGATAAGGGTCGAGCGCATTCGGGGCGGGATTCTCTCCAAACCGTCGATAACACGATTTATGGCCCTCGGCGCGACATGTTTGTCCAGCGTATTCACGAGTATAAGCAACAGCCTGTCAGGCACGTACCTGTCCACCATCCTGACCTGTAGTGTAATCAGTTTACCTGACAGCCTCTTCGCCGAAGGTTCAAAGGCCGCCAGTCTTCTTCTAGATACCATGAAAGCCCTCAGGTTAACCGGAAGTACTACTGAAGTATATCATATCTATATTGCATTTTTTGGCTAGTATGTCAACCTGCTTCCATATAAGGTTGTTCACTTTTCCTCTCATTTATGGGCGGTGCACACTCCGTGCCCATGACGATTGTTGTCAGGGCGTTAGACAGTACTTCTCATGGTACGATTTCGCCTGGTGAACAAAAGCCTCGATCCTGGTCTTGGTATTTGTCTGCTTGAGCCCGTCGTAGATTATTGTCAGCAGTGGGATATTATTGTGCCTTTTCTGCACCTTCTTGTAAATAGCCGTTGCCAGAGTACCGAAAACACAGTTGAGCACAATCAGGTTGGCTATGCCGGCGCACTTCTTCCTGGCATAATACTCGGCTTTGGAAAGGTTCACGGTAACTACCGGGTCAATCGCCGGGCTGACATAGGGCGACGCCATTTCGATCCTATCGTTTATACTGGGCAGCTTCCAATCCGAAAGATCGGCCCCGAGCAAGCTCTCGATCCTCTTCTGCCAGTGAACGTCCCACGATCGCCGCAAGAAGTAGTAAAGAGCGGTCAAGTACTTGCCTTTCGACAAGTTCACACCTGGATAGGCATGCTCGAAATACACGAGATAATCGGTCGTTGTCGGCCCGAACTTCACTTCCGTGCCAAGCGACTCCAGATCTTTCACGATCTCATCGTTTGCCCATGAGTTCATGCATGTGTAGAACTCTCCGACGATTCCGATAATCGGCTTGTCCTCCCCTTTTATCGGGATGCTGTCCATCATCTTCCCGGCTCGAGCTAACTTGCCCGGGAAATCACCTTCCAGGAGGGCGGAGATGATCAACTCTATGGCGGAATCGTAAGCTCTTTCTGTCTCGCCCTTATTCACTTCATAAGGCCGAATATGAAGCAGTTTGCTGATGAGTACATCAGTGGCCAGCCACCCTTTCCATATGGCCCTGGCCCAGTCCAGGCCAAAAAGCCGGGTTGCCTCGTCAAGACGGACGGACGTTGAGGGCGCAATAACCGGCATGTGTGCCAGGCCCAGCCGCTTCAGGACGAGTTTGAACGACAGCGGGTACTGGCTCATTCTGCAGGAACCGTCGAAATTCAGCGTGAAAAAAGCGGACCGGTCGGGATCGAATCCGTCCAGTTCGGTCATTCTCACCAGGTCGCCCGTGAGGAGCGAGTACGGATGGCACTCCTTCGACGAAGCGTACCTTCTTCCAAGCTCATCGGAGCGCTCATCCGGCCTTGGCAATACTCTGGAATCCAGACCTGCGGTCTGCAGGGCGGCAGACAGTACATCGGAATGCGCGCTCAGATAGGGGATGTAAATGGTCCGGTCCAGTTCCCGGATTAGCCTGGACGGCTTGAGTATTGTGAGGCCGCCATTCGGTCTCATCACGTTCAGGTCGACTTCTTCCGTTTTGCCGCTAATGACGCGCGGCATGCTCACTGTATCGACAAAAGCTTCTATCCTGGTTCCTATTCCAGCGTCCGCGCTGTGCTCGTCAACCTCCACCACCAGACAGGGGTTTTCCCCCATAGTATCCTCAAGGTATTTCATAAAGAATGCGTCCGGGCCGCAGCCGTAGTTCGTGATCAGTACCGGGTTCAGACTAGGATGGTCCCTGGCGAAAATTGCCGCCCGCAGCAGGTTCTGCTCGTTCTTCCACACGAGGTTCGAGTAATGTGAGGCAAGACGCACGGTATCGAGCGGAAGTAAGTCATAGGGGATGGCGAGCACGCCCAGCTTGCGCAGCTTCTTCGGAATATTAAGGTTCAGTCCGATATCATGCACATTGTAGGGCTTTCCGATGACGACCACGGCCTCATTCCTGCGCTGCAGTCCCTGGAGTATACTCCGTCCTCTTTCGAGGCATTTTTGCCGGAACTCCGCCTGGGCTTTAACCGCCGAATTCGCTGCGCGAGAGCATTCTGCCGTGGACTTGCCAAACATGCGGCCAAGGCGCACGAGCTCGCGTTCGAGGTTGTAATTCTCCTCTGCCAGGTAAATTGTCGGGCTCAGTATTTTCGCCCGATCCTCGAAAGCAGGTCCCAACATGAAGGGCGAGCCCTGTATATACGGGCAGTTGTAGCTCCTGTCCGCATCGTCAGCCATCTTCTCCAGGTCGATTACGTTGGGCAAGAAGACATAGTCAACCTTTTTCTCGACCAGGTCCTCAACGTGCCCGTAAGCTACCTTGACCGGGTAGCACATCTCGGCCAGGAGCAATGCGAGCCCTTTGTTTATCAGCCTTCTGTTCGTCTTTTCGGAGAGCACAACATTGAGCCCGAGTCCCTGAAAAAAAGTGGCCCACAGAGGGAATTGTTCGTAGAACATCAGCATTCGGGGCATTCCGATACTTGGCGCTCCGGCTATTCTATCTTCTCTGAAGTAACTGAGGAGGAGTTTCTCTCGTTCCTGGAACAGGTCCGGTACCTCTTGGTCGTCCGCCCCTTTGCGGCTTATCTCATACCTGTCGCAGATGCCGCCATGAAAGGATTCAGGCTGGCCGCCAATGGAAATTCTCTTGATTTCGCAGTGGTTCGGACAATGCTTGCATTCGAAAGACTTAACCTGGTAGCTGCGATGCTTAAGATCGAAGCCGGCAAAGTTGGTTGCTTTCGGGTCCTGGTTCCACTTCTCACGGGCTATGAGCGCCGCGCCGACGGCGCCGGTAACGCTGTAGTTTTCGGGGATACTTATGTTCCTGCCCAGAATATTCTCAAAAGCAGCTGCGACGCTTCGGTTCGCCGCCACGCCGCCCTGGAAGTAAATTCGCTGGCCGATCCTCTTGTTTCCGACCACTTTCTCTATGAAATTGTAGGCGACAGAGTAGGACAGGCCGGCGATGAGGTCCTCTTTCGGAAGGCCCACCTGTTGATGATGGATAAGGTCGGACTCCATGAAGACTGTGCATCTTGTCCCTAGATCAGCCGGGCTTCTCGAGCTAAGCGCATGCCGGCTGAAATTCTCTATCTCTACGTCGAGCCTCACGGCCTGCTCCTGGAGGAATGATCCAGTTCCTGCGGCGCAGACCTTGTTCATCTCAAAATCGACCACTGATCCGTTCTTGATTGAGATGTATTTCGAGTCCTGCCCGCCGATCTCGAAGATTGTGTCGACGGAGTTGTCCATCTCGATAGTGGCTTTGGCCTGCGCTGTGATCTCGTTTGTAATCACATCCGCTCCAAGGAAGTCGCCCACGAAATACCGCCCGCTTCCGGTTACGCCTGCACTCAATACCTCCAGATCGCCCTCCAGTCCCTGGATTGCCTTTGCCAGTCCCCTCCGGACCGATTGTATTGGCTCGCCTTCCGTCCAGAGGTACTCCTTTCGCAGGAGGTTCTTCTCTTCATCAAGTATGACAACTTTCGTACTCGCCGCGCCCACGTCGATGCCCAGGAAGACCCTTTGCTTATGCCCGTTCCTTTCGGGGTTTAGTTCCCCTACCCCGGTGCACCGTTCTTCATATTCCAGCCTCTTGAGGTAGCTGTGCTTGGCCTCGCCGGCTATCTTTTCCAGGTATTTCTCCAGGTCCACTGCGGCGCGGGCCGGCTCGAGATTGGTCTTCTTCTCATTCTCCCGCGCTACAATGGCGGAACCGACTGCGCCCATTACCATGAAATGCTGGGGAATTATAAGCTCGCCGGGGCCAAGTTCGAGCAGGTCCCGGAAAGCTCTCACCACGCCCTGGTTCGCCGCGACCCCGCCCTGGAACGCCACGGGTTTCCTGAATTTCTTGCCTTTTGCCAGGTTGCTTATGTAGTTCCTGGCAAGAGCGTAGCAAAGCCCTGCGATAATGTCTTCCTTGGGCACTCCTTCCTGCTGAAGGTGCACCATGTCTGATTTGGCGAAGACGCTGCATCTCCCGGCGATGGTTGCAGGCCTTTCCGACCGGAGTGCGAGCTCTCCAAACTCTCCGTCTATCGAGACCCCGAGGCGGTATGCCTGCTGGTCGAGGAAGGACCCTGTTCCGGCAGCACAAATCTCGTTAAGAGCGTGATCGGTGATAATGGACCTTCCCTTTCTTTCATCAGGGTCGAGAAAGATCAGCTTTGAGTCCTGTCCGCCAATCTCGATTACAGTTCTGACCTCCGGGTGGAAGTAAGACACAGCCCTGGCCTGGGTAACAATCTCATTCTCCCTGCTTATCCCAAGGATATTGGCGACCAGGTCCCGACCGCTGCCTGTAGCCAGGGCGCCGTCAAACCTCTTGAATTTGCTGAGCCGTGATGAGAAAACATCACGCAGGCACGGGACGGGCTGCCCCCTGGTTCGTTCATAGACGCAATCTACCAGGTTCGTCTCATCGTCGACCACAGCCACGTTGAGGCTTACGGAGCCTATATCAATTCCTAGATAGAGTCTGCCTTCTTCGCGCATCTACCAGTCCTTAAACGAGGGTGCATGCTCCAGTGACAGTCCCTGTTTAATGGTCCTCTCCGAATTGATAGTTGAAATATGCCTGTTCAAGTTCCAGCGCTTCGGGAGGAAGGAGATTCACCTTCTTAAGCGCGAGAGCATAGATGTAGGTTCTGGCCGTCTTTTCCAGCATTTCACAGTTTGTATAAGCTTCCCTCAAATCCCTCCCGACGGCCAGCGCTCCATGATTCGCCAGTATAACCGCATTCCTTGGACCGAGAGCCGAAACCACGTTTTGAACCAGTTCCTTGCTGCCGGGGAGAGCGTACGGGGCAATCTTAATATCCCCGCCCAGGTAAGTAACCTGGTCGTCCAGAATTGAAGGTATTTCTATTCCCATCACAGACAGCACTCCGCCGAAAGCCGGATGTGTATGTATAACGGCGTTGACTCTATTACGCGCCCTGTAAATGCCCAGGTGAAGCATCATCTCGATTGATGGTGAAATCTCGCCTTCAAGCCTGACTCCGTCAAAATCGGCTACCACCATATCTGAGGTATTCAGAAGGTCATAATGGCAGCCCGTTGGGGTGATCGCTATCAGGTCCCTGCCGTCAGTATCGCGCAAGCGCACGCTTACATTGCCTGACGTCCCCACGACAAAGCCCTGTTGCACCATTTTCCTTGCTGCATCCAGGACTGATTGCTTCTCTGATTCCCAGACGCTCATATTCCCTCCGTGCGAGTTCCCCGCACCGCAGGATTATACACGGGGACGTGCTGAGCTTACAAGTATCTCCTGCAAGAAATTTCGAGAAGCAGGGGGGCGTTGCTGCGAGAGCTACCGCTCAATACTCTTTGCAGGTGGGTTCTCGCCGTTCGACGGGTATTTGCGATTCTAGCTTTCCTATTTTAGCACCGGCGTCAATAAATTTGTCCCTTCCGTTCGAGCAAGTTGCCCTTAATTCTCCGGCACGACAACAGCGCTCCTTCGGGAAGTGGTTAGGTAGGGGTTTTTGTGTTATTATTGGTAAGGTGTGAAAAAATAATGGTCCCAAAGTATAATCCCCACGAAATAGAGAAGAGGTGGCAGGCCAGGTGGGAAGCCGATCACCTTTATCAAGTAACTGAATCCTCTCAGCGCCCCAAATGGTATGCTCTGACCATGTTTCCTTATACATCGGGTGACCTTCATATCGGCCACTGGTATGCAATGGCGCCTTCGGACGTGCATGCGCGTTTCAAGCGGATGAAGGGCCACAATGTAATGCACCCGATCGGCTTCGATGCCTTCGGCTTGCCTGCTGAAAACGCCGCAATCAAGCACGGGATTCATCCCTATACCTGGACCATGCAGAATGTGGAGAAGATGAGGGCCCAACTGAAGACTATAGGGGCTGTGTACGACTGGAGCCGCGAGGTCATCACCTGTAACCCTGATTACTACAGGTGGACACAGTGGTTCTTTCTGAAGTTCTACCAGGGGGGCCTGGCATATCGCAGCAAGGCTCCAGCCAACTGGTGCCCGCAGTGCCAGACTGTTCTGGCAAACGAACAGGTTGTCAGCGGATTCTGCGAACGCTGCACCACCCCTGTCATCCGGCGCGATCTCGAGCAGTGGTTCTTCAGGATAACCCGATATGCCGATGAGCTTCTGGAGTTCAAGGATATAGACTGGCCTGAACGGGTCAAAATCATGCAGACAAACTGGATTGGGAAGAGCACCGGCGTTGAGATCTCTTTCGAACTCAGTGCGGAGGGTGTAGAGGATAAGGAGATAAGGGTTTTTACCACACGACCGGACACTATCTTTGGAGTGACCTTCGTGGTGCTGGCACCCGAGCATCCCCTGGTGGAAAAGCTGACAACTCCTGAATACACGGAACAGGTCAGGCGCTACGTGGAGCGGGCGCGCGGCCAGACCGAGGTTGAACGGCTTTCCACTGAGAGAGAGAAGACCGGCGTTTTCATCGGTGCTTATGCAACAAACAAGCTGAATGGCGAGAGAGTGCCGATATGGACCGCGGACTATGTACTTTACAGTTATGGCACGGGAATCGTAATGGGCGTACCGGCCCACGATCAAAGAGACTTTGAGTTCGCAAGAGATTTCAGCCTCCCGATCAAGATCGTGGTTGCTCCTCCCGGATGGTCCGGGGGAGAGTTCGCCGAGGCTTACACCGGCTCCGGTACAATGGTCAATTCCGGCCGGTTTGACGGTATGCCGAGCGAGCAGGGTATGGAAGCCATATCCGATTACATTGAGGAAAAGGCTTTTGGCAAACGTACGGTCAGTTACCGGCTTAGAGACTGGCTCATATCGCGTCAGCGTTACTGGGGCGCGCCCATACCTATCATTTACTGTCCGAAGTGCGGCACTGTGCCTGTCCCTGCGAGCGATTTACCTGTGCTCCTGCCGGAGGATGCGGAGTTCCGGCCTACCGGTGAATCGCCCCTCAGGTACTGCGAATCTTTTGTGAATACGAAATGCCCGGTCTGCAGCGAACCGGCGAGCCGCGAAACCGATACTATGGACACCTTCATGTGTTCCAACTGGTATTTCCTTCGATACACCAGCCCCGGGTACGACCGAGGCCCCTTCGATCCCGGAAAACTCGCGTACTGGATGCCCGTGGACCAGTATACCGGCGGGGCGGAGCATGCCACCATGCACCTGCTCTATGCGCGCTTCTTCACCAAGGCTGTCCGCGATCTCGGCCTGGTGCAATTCGACGAACCTTTCACAAGGCTTTACAACCAGGGAACGATAGTCCTGGAACGTCAGAAAATGAGCAAGTCCCGCGGCAATGTTGTGAACGCCGACGATTACGTCCTGAAGCTCGGGGCGGACACCGTGCGCGGCTATTTGATGTTTATCGGACCCTGGGACCAGGGCGGCGGCTGGGATGACCGCGGCATCAACGGCATCTGGCGCTGGCTTAACCGTGTATGGACGCTCGTGCTTGATGGTTGGGAGGAGCAGGAGACGCGGCCGGATACATCGGCTGTCGAAGAATTGCGCCGGCAGACTCATAAAACGGTGAAACGGGTTTCTGAAGACATGGAGAAGTTCCGTTTCAATACGATGCTGGCAGGTCTTATGGAGTTCACCAATTATCTGGGCAAAGTCAAAGAAGACAGGCTTGTCGGACCTGAAGCCTGGAACAGGGCGCTTGATACCCTGCTTCTCCTGCTTGCTCCTACAGCGCCTCATTTAGCGGAAGAGCTCTGGGAGTTGAGAGGCAACCCGTACAGTATCCACAATCAGTCCTTCCCTGAATGGGACGAAGCTCTTGTGGCTGAAGACCAGGTAACCCTCGTAATTCAGGTAAATGGCAAGCTTAGAGACCGCATGGTAGTCCCGGTCAATATCAGTGAGGCCGAAGCTCTCAACCTGGCTTTGAGCCGGGAAAGAGTTAAGGCGTATATCGACGGAAAAGAGATCAAGAATGTAATATATGTGCCGGCAAGACTGGTGAATTTGGTTGTCCGTAACTAGATAACCAGCCGGCATCTACTGGAGTCTGCGCCATGAAAGAAATTCGTATCCACGCGCGTGCAGGACAGGGCGCCATTACGACGGCCACCATACTGGCCAATGCAGCTTTTGAGGACGGGAAGTACGCACTTTCTTTCCCTACCTTTGGCGCCGCAAGGATGGGTGCGCCCATGAATGCTTTTGTCCGCATAAGCGATGCCCCCATCCGCGTTCGCAGTCAAATTTACAAACCCGACTACGTGCTTGTACAGGATCCGACTCTGATGAGGGGCTTTGATGTACTATCGGGCCTGAAGCAGGAAGGTCTGGCGGTCATAAACAACAGCAAGGACGGCTCTGAGCTTGGTCTCAAGACTTCAGCCAGAGTCATCACGGTGCCCGCATCGAGAATTGCAAAGGAGATAATGGGGCGGGCCGACAGGGTCAACACAGCGCTCATCGGCGCATTCATAGCGGCCACGCATGAGCTTACACTGGCCGCGCTGGAGAAATCCGTGTACAGCCGGTTCTCGGGGAAGGCCGCCGACAGTAACTGGAAGGCGCTTATCATGGCTTACGAGGAAGTGGAGAAGAGAGGTAATGGTTCATGAAGATTACAATTGGTGCCGTGGCTCCTCCAGGAGGAAGCCGCGTCAATAAGACAGGTAGCTGGCGGACCGGGCAGAAGCCGAGGTTCAGGCATGAGCATTGCGTCGCCTGTGATCTATGCTCATTGAGTTGCCCTGAAGGATGCATATTCGGCCGCGGGCAGAATACCTATTATGCTAACGAGGACTTCTGCAAGGGTTGCGGCATCTGCGCCAGTGTTTGCCCGGTCCACGATATCGAGATGATACCGGAGGGAGATGAAGATGGTTAAGGGAAGAATGCTGCAGGGCGCCAGGGCACTGGCTGAGATGACGGCCCTCTGCCGCCCGAAGGTTATCTCGGCTTATCCTATCACCCCCCAGACGCTGATTGTGGAGGAGCTCTCCCAGATCGTGGCGGATGGAGACCTGGACGCGGACTTCATCAACGTGGAAGGCGAACACTCGGCGGCGTCTTTGGTCCTCGGGGCGAGCGCTACGGGAGTCAGGGTATTCACTTCGAGTTCATCTCAGGGTCTTCTGCTTATGAGTGAGGTCGTATTCAACATAGCAGGGATGCGGCTGCCTGTAATAATGGTATGCGTGAACCGGTCCGTGTCAGCCCCTCTGAATATCTGGAACGATCAGCAGGACTCGGTTATCGTCCGGGACAGCGGCTGGATTCAGCTCTATGGTGAAAACAACCAGGAAGGTTGTGACCTGCTCTTGCAGGCTTACAAGATCGGGGAAGACCGCCGTCTGATGCTGCCCGTCATGGTATGCGTCGACGGCTATGTCCTGCCGCATGCCTACGAGGTGGTTGATTTGCCCGGCCAGGACGAGGTGGACGCTTTCCTCCCGCCTTTTGAGCCCCTGTATAAGCTGGATGTGGATAACCCGATGACGATCGGGGCCTATGCCGATCCTGATAAGTACATGGAGACCCGTTACATGCTGCACGAGACCATGAACCGGTCAATCCCGGTTATCGAAGAGGTGGCGCGTGATTTTGCCAGGGCTTTTGGGCGCCCCTCCTACGGCCTTTTCGAGGAATACCGCCTCGAAGATGCCTCGACCGTGGTTGTAGCCATGGGGTCGATGGCGGGGACCATCAAGGACGTTGTTGATGGGCTGAGGGAACAGGGAGAGAAGATTGGCGTGCTAAGGTTGATATGTTACCGGCCCTTCCCCAAGGGCGCTGTTTACGAGGCCCTCAGCCGCGCTGAGAACATCATTGTCATGGAAAAGGACATTTCCCTGGGCGGTAGCGGGGCGCTGGCTACCGACCTGAGATCAGTTTTCCAGGGACGACCCGCATCCCCGCGCATAAGCGGCTATGTACTTGGATTGGGTGGGCGAGATGTGACCACTGACGCCATAGGACAGGCCATAGGCAGAGCTCAGAGGCAAATGGATGACGCCGTGTTTATCGGCTTGAAGGAGGAACTGGAACTGGAGGGGATAGATGCTTAAGGTTGACGAAAGAAGAATGACTGATGATCACCTCCTGGCTTCCGGGCATACAGCATGTCCGGGCTGCGGCCAGTCGCTGGCAGCAAGACTGGTGCTGCGTGCAGCTGGGCGGAACGTGATAGTCGTGAATTCCACAGGATGTCTGGAGGTATTCAGCTCCAAGTATCCCGAATCCTCGTGGGAAGTTCCCTGGATCCATTCCCTTTTCGAGAATACTGCAGCGGTGGCTTCAGGCGTTGAGTCTGCGCTGAAAATGACTGGGCAGCTTGACAAGGTCAGGGTGATCGCCCAGGGAGGCGATGGATCAACTTTTGACATCGGTTTCGGCGCCATCTCGGGCATGCTTGAACGGGGGCATGACATCCTCTACGTCTGCTACGACAATGAGGCCTACATGAATACAGGCATTCAGCGCAGCGGTTCCACCCCGTTCTATGCGCGCACGACAACCAGCCCACCGGGCAGAGTGTCCCTGGGCAATCCGAGGCCGAAGAAAGACCTGCCGCAGATTGTTGCAGCGCACGGAGTGCCGTACGTGGCAACCGCTTCGATAGGTTATCCCAAAGATCTTGAGCGCAAAGTCCGCAAGGCTCTCGCGATTCGGGGGCCAAAGTACGTACAGATTCATGCTACGTGCCCCCTGGGCTGGGGTACCGACCCGGCTCGCAGTATAGACTATGCCCGGCTCGCGGTGCTTACCGGGCTGTACCCGCTG
>JACUUS010000243.1 GCA_014859215.1 Dehalococcoidia bacterium
TCGTGTCCGGATTGAGGTCAATTTTGTTGGGCCCGAGGTTGACAAGGTTGAAGTAGTAACGATTAACAGCGGGGTAACTGCTGTCATGTTCGAATGACCTGTCCAGGAGAATCTGAGTCACTCCTTCAGCATTCGAATCAACCACCGCAACGTGCTTTCTGCCCATGAAACCGATATCGAAAAGATACTGGCGCAGCAGACTCCTGGCTTGCCCGCTCTCAAGGGTAACCTTACGAGCAAACTCCTCGCCTGCAAAGAACTCCTCAAGCCTGCTCTCCCCCAGAGAATCCACCGGGGCCGTTAGATCAAACCCGCATGCAGCCGCCGTCGCTGCGAAATGCGCAGGCAGCAGACCGTAGCCCACTAGCGCATCAGCCAGCGTCGCTCCTTTACCTGATTTCTTTGTATACCTTAGTACTTCCATGACCTCCCGCTCGCCGAACGTTCGCAATGAAGCCAGCCTCACCGGGATTCTGCCGAGGCAGAAATACCTGCTGATCGGCATGGTGTGTTTTTCATATACGGTCACGGAGAGCTGGTCATATATCTTCTTCATTACGTACCCATCGCGGGCAACGAAGAAAAGCGCCTCAACACCGTCCCGGCGCGCCTGCTCCGCTACATTGTGCACGAAGACCGTCAGGGCCGGCCCGAATAGCTCGTATCCTACCTTGTACAGTGGATCTGCATGTTTGTGGTGCAAGGACACAATTTCATTGACATACTTCAACCTGTCCCCCCCAGCTCTCAAACGCCTCAACCGCTTCTTTCTTCTCTCCTCGCGCCTATCGTGGAACCACAGGGATTTCAAGCCGGCGACCCGTGGCATCCTCGCATCGAGTACGTAATCATCTCCAACGTGGACCAGGCTGCTGCCCTCTGCACGCAGCACATGCCGGTACAGGTTGCCCGTAGCCTTGCTCATGCCGAGATCGGAAGAGACGTACACGGCGTCGAAGAACTGAAGCAGACGGTGGTGCTCGAGCAATGCTTTGACCTGCCCGAGGGATAGGTAGCTCTCCGATACACATATTGCCCGCTTGCCGAGCGAGCAAAGGTACTCGAGGACTTCCTGGATGCCCGGCATGGGCTCGGTCGCCGCTTTCTCGAGGTCCATTTCGTACTCAACCGCTTGTTTCACGCTTACGGTTTGCTCCAGTGCAAGGGCCTTAAGCATATGCTCAATTACCTCGTCAAGCCTGCATTGCGGGTCGCGGCCGCCGGCAACAGCGAGGTGCCTGAGGGCGTCTTCGCTCTTATTTCTCTGAGCCAGCAGCGTATCTGCTTCAAGCCTGACGCCGCTCTGCGCAAGTATGTCGGCAACGTGCCGGGCCGCAAGCTCCTTGACCAGTTCAGGCGGGTCGATTCTCCTCCTTACGACCGTGTCGAAGAGATCAAACGAATATACAGCAAAATGCTGATTGCGGGCTACCCACCCCAGGACTTGTCTCATACTGTCTATGCCGGAAGGCAACCGGGCATGTACCCGCGGAAACGAATCCGGGATCGCGCAGTGCAAGAGCTCCCAGAAACGCCTTTTCATATCGGCTGGAACTACTGTCTGCATGAGAGTGCGCCAATTCCAACAGGCGTGGCAGGCTGGTAGGCGGGCTTCCGCGCCAGCGCGATCATGAACGAGTACCCGAATGCGATGCCCGGATACTTCCTCCCAAAAGCGCTCAAGAAACCGCGGAAGCGGTCATAAAGTCGCAGGCCTTGGAGCGCGGCTCTGGCATATCTGAAAGGGAATCTATCACATACATTGAAAAGGGTGGGGCTTATGTCAAGACACTCAAAGCCCGCTTCTTCCAGGCTCCGCCTGAACCGTGTCGCACTGAAGTCCTGCTCCACAAACCCCCTGTTCTTGCTCCTGGGGAGAAAGAGCTCTGTGAACGGCTTGAGCCCGAATGCGGCGTTGACCCCGACCAGGTTGGGCACGGAGGCAATAATAACTCCGCCGGGGCGGGTAACACGATAGTACTCCTTAAGCACGCCGATCAAATCAATGAAATGCTCCAGCACGCCGCCGTTGTTCACCAGGTCAAACATACTGTCCCGAAACGGCATCATCCGCAGATCGCCGATTACAGACCCTCCCCCGCCGCTTGTCCTTTCCGCATATATCCGGGATACCTTTACGGCTTCGGGAAGACGGTCAAGACAGACGGAATCAGCGCCCTCGGAACCCATCCACGCCTCCAGTCTGCCAGAGCCGCAGCCCGCTCCCAGAACTTTCAGTCCTTGAAAAGAACCGAAGTATTTCTGAACATATCTCCGTATATGCTCCTGCTCTTCCTCCTGCCCGATGCCGGGCCCCGGCGTCTTCCCTTGCTCAAGCACTTCGAGGTCGGCCTTGAACTGAGCATCGAAGATATCAGCATCAGCCCACAGCCACCACACATAGCCACCCAGCGATCGCCTTACAAACGCGGGGATAATCACTCTCAGTGCTTTTATCACGCCCGAGTCTGCCAAATGGATGTCCTATCGTAAATCAGATAGACTGGCCAGCCTTCAGACATCGGATATGTAGCCGCTACTCAGGAAGAAGTCCCGCATTCTTCTGAAGCAGGGTCAGCCCGTGCCTGAACTTCGAAGTGGAATGCAAATGAATCTGAT
>JACUUS010000244.1 GCA_014859215.1 Dehalococcoidia bacterium
CATTTTCGAGCCCTCCTTGGTTAGTAAGGCGCCCCGTAGCTTGCGCTCTCCTGCAACGATTCTTTTCTTTGGGTTCAGTTCCGTTGGCCATTTGTGCCAGGCACCGCTTTAGCGGGACAGAGGATTCCTTCCGCGATGTAGATATGTGACTGCCTCGTGGGCCACGAATAAGCCAAAGACATCGTCTCGTAAATTCCGAAATGTGTCTTGCCTGCTTCCGCCCCGTTATTTGAGCACATACGACACCAGGTCGCGCTCGACAACTCGCTCAACTCTGCCTTCCCAGCGCATACATTCCAAATGCGCAATTGTCTCGGTTATGGCCGCGCGTTTCAGGAGCGGCGAGAACTTGGCCCAGTCGATCTCGGACACGTTCCAAATGATACGACAGGCGACTTCGTAGGCATTCAGAGGTCTGGACGCGATGGTTTGCCCGATCTCGGCCTTCCTTCTCTCGTGGTGTTCCAGAATCTGGTCGATTCTGGCGCGCAAATCGCTGAACACCTCCCCATGGGCTGGCAGCACCTTACTCACGGGCAGGTGCAGGAGCTTTCTTAAAGAGTACATGTAGTCGCCCAGGGGATTATCCCCTGACTGGACATGATAGCTTACATTTGGGCTAATATGCCCAAGAACATGATCGCCGGTTATTAGAATCTGGTGTACGGGCTCGTAAAGACAGATATGACCCGGGGAATGACCGGGCGTCCAGATAATTTCGAGATTGTGGACGCCGGTAGAAACTGTCTCACCGCCGTACAATACGCGGTCTGGGTAGACTACTATGACATACTTCAGTGCCGGCATAGAAGCAGATGCCAGCATGCGCAGTTCAGAATGAGGTACGCCGTGGCGTAGAAGCATGGGGGCCATTTTGTCTCGCAGCTCCGCGAACTTGACGTAGCGCGATTCGATCAGGTCCGACTCCCAGCGATGCATCACCAGTTCAGCTTGCGGGACCGCCTGCTTAATGTGCCCGGCCAGACCGAAGTGATCCGGATGAGCGTGTGTAAGTACTATACCAGCTATATCTTCTAGAGCCAGCCCCAAATCTTTCAAGCCTGCCTGTAGAGAATCCAGTGCCGTGGGCGTGGACCAGCCGGTATCAACCATCAACCAGCCCTCATTGCCTTCAATAAGGTAGCAATTGATGTGTTTTAGAGGGCTGTTCGGGATAGGCAAGGCTAGCTGGTGAATACCCAGGCTTATTTCCATTTCACCACAGTTCCAAGATGATTCCCGCTCAGTCCCGAGCAGCCGGCCCGCTGCAATCGACTATCCGCCTACTGCTTAAGATGCTAATCGCAGAGCAACCCAAGACACACGCCCGTATCCACTTCAGGTAATGCCGCACAGGTCTGATCAGGGGCGATTCTAATTCACGAGCGGAAAGGGTTCGAAGAGTATATCCTTCTTCTCGAGATCCTCGGCCACATATTCATAATGATCATCACTACTGCCGAAAAGCGAAGCGGAGCTCCAGGCAAATCGGTAATATAGGGGCATTTCATGATCTTCGATCAGACTCACCCCGCCGTGCACCTGGTGAGAAAGGGCGACAATATGCTTGAATGCATTGCCGCACCAGGCCTTCGCCATGGATGCCTCTGTATTAAAGGGAAGCCCCTCGGAAATGCGCCAGGCAGCTTCGTGAGTGAGCAATCGGCAGCCATCAAGCGCCGTGAGCATATCAGCGCAGTGGTGCTGTACAGCCTGGAAAGAGCCGATGGGTTTCTCGAACTGGATTCTCTGTTTCGCGTACTCAACCGTGATGTCGAGAATGTGCTCGCCCAGGCCAATCAATTGCGCGCAGCGCGCCACCGATGCTTTGCCCAGAATCGAACGCATATCATCCCAGTCCTTGAAATGCGAAAGGACCCCTGTTGATTCCAGTTTAACCTGGTCAAATGCTATCCGCGCATAGAATTCGTGGGTCAGGGCGGGAATAGGCGAGCGATTGACCCCGGTCGCTGATGCGTCAACCAATGCCAGACAGAAGCGGGCTCCGTCCCGCGCAAGGCAAATCACCCTGTCTGCCATCTGTCCGTAAGGGACAAAGAGCTTGTTGCCCGAAATAGTATCTCCAGACAGCGATGTCCCTATTGAGTACGGCTGGTAGCGACCGTCATCCTCTACTACGGCCATCGTTGGGACCAGGTCTCCCCTGACAACGGAAGGCAGATAGACGTCGCGTTGCTCATCACTGCCATAATCAAGAATCGTTAGTCCGCCTAAGACAACCGCCGAAATGAAGGGGCTAGGGAAAAAGGCACGTCCCATCTCCGTGAGAAGCACGGTCATGTCAAGGAAATTTCCACCCATACCACCATATTTCTCCGGTATGGGGATTCCAAGCCAGCCAAGCTCAGCAATCTTCTTCCACAGTTCCGGGGAGAAACCCCCTCTGGTTTCGATGATGTCCCGTATCTCCAGCGCCGGGGCCTCCTGTGCAAAGAAACGCCTGGCACCATTCTTGAGCATTTCCTGGGTTTCGTTAAATTCAAAATCCATCGAATTTCCCTCCAAGAGGCTATCGCGGCAGGCCCAACCCCCGGTTAGCGATGATATTTCGTTGAATCTCGGAAGTTCCGCCAACCACAGTGTCGACCGGTGCT
>JACUUS010000245.1 GCA_014859215.1 Dehalococcoidia bacterium
GGTCTTCTTCAAGTATCTAGAAGGTGGAGATACGGTGATAACGGCAGCCTATCCCGCTGGAATGATAAAGGATACCAGGGCGAACCTTGAGGCCGCCGCAGATGGAGAGAAGCACGAGTGGACCAAGCTTTACGCTGATTTCGCTAAGACGGCCAAAGAGGAAGGATTCCCGGAAATCTGCCGTTCTTTTGAGCAGATCGGCAAAGTTGAGAGATTCCACGAAGCAAGGTACCGGAAGCTTGCGGCGAACATTGACGGGGGTCAAGCATTCAAGAAGAAGTCGGCAGTGAAGTGGCACTGCATCAACTGCGGCTACGTGTTGGAAGGTACAGAAGCGCCTAAGGAATGCCCGGCGTGCAGGCATCCTCAATCGTATTATGAGCTGCTGGCAGAGAATTTCTGAGCAGCGGAATTCAATCTGGTTCATCGCGGTTCAAACAGGCCCTGGTTGATGCCGGCCAGGGCCTTAGCTTTGCGTGCTCAGGCTGACGTCTATACTCCTCTCCAGCGTACTCAGTAATTACACATTTTTTTCGCGGGCGCGTTACTTGAATCTCCGCGAAACTCGTTATAGAATGCCCGTACCCCTTTTACTATTGCCGAAGCGCAGTGATAACATCTATTTAGCTGGGTTACCTATGCAAAGGGAGGGGGAATGCGGAAAGAGTGGGAAGCAGGGCTAATGGACGAGTTGAGCAAGGTTAAAGAGTGGTTGCGTGAATGCGATACCCATGATGCTTCCACTCGCGATCGCAAGCTGGATGAATATGTCAGAGCGCTAAACTGTTACCTGGTCCTGGACCGCTTCCTGGATATGGCCAGCCTGACCCTGGATGAGGCATTCACGGAAGTGGTAAGGGTCGTCCCGAACGGCATGCGGCAGCCGGGAATTGCGTGCGCCAGGATTGTATTTCAGGACAACGAATTCATCGTATCTCACTGTCAGAAGGCGCAGTGGAGGCTGAGTGCTGCCATACAGGTCGGGCAGGAGGTGGCCGGATATGTCGAAGTGGGTTACCTGGAACGACCCGAAGTCGGTGAACACCCTTTTACTGAAGCCGAAGAAGAGCTGATCAAGGCCATCGGGAGGCGGCTGGGGAGGCTGGCTGAACGCTGCAGGGACGAGGCGGTTCTCAGGAAGGCGCAGGCAAGGTACAGGGGCCTGGCGGAGAGTATCACCGATGTTTTCTTCGCCATGGACAGGGACCTGAACTGTACTTACTGGAACAGGGCCTGTGAGGAGCTTACCGGGGTACGCGCCGAGGATGCCCTCGGTAAGAATCTTTACGATCTTTTCCCCCGCTTCGAGCACACCCTGAGGTCGGAAGAAGTCTTTCGCAGGGTGCTGAGAAACGGACAATCGCAGTCTTTCACGAACGAGTTTCATGCGCAAGGACAGACTCGATACCAGGATGTCAGTGTTTACCCATCAGGGGAGGGACTCGCGGTTTTCATCAAAGACGTGACCGAGCGCAAGAGAGCGGAGAATGCCCTCCGCGAGTCGGAAGAGAAATTCAAGAGCCTTGCTGAGTATTCTCCAAACATGATCTTCATCAACTGCAAGGGCAGGGTCATCTATGCCAACAAGAGATGTGAAGAAGTCATGGGGTATACCCGGGAAGAAATCTACTCATCAGATTTCGATTATCTCAATCTGATAGCGCCGGAGAGCCGGGACCTTGTCAGAGACTCATTTGCCAGGTACTTCAACGAGCAGGAGATTGTGCCCTACGAATACGCTCTTCTTTCCAGGTACGGCAGCCGAATCGAGGCGATCCTCACCACGAAGCTGATATCGTACGGTGGTGATACGGCGCTGCTTGGTATAGTAACTGATATCACCGAACGTAAGGCTTTCGAGCAGGCCCTGGTAGGAGCCAGAGATGAACTTGAGGCCAGGGTGCAGGAACGGACCGCTGATCTCCAGAAGTCAAACGAGGATCTGATGAAGGAGGTCATTGCCCATGCCAGGGCGCGCGAGGCGCTCGAAGTATCCGAGGAACGGCTGCGTAAGATCTTCGAATCTGTGTCTGACGGCATGGCTCTCATAGACCTGCAGGGCGTCATAGTTGACTGCAACGACAGGGCGGCGCAGCTCGGCGGCCATGTGTCCAGGGACCAGGTTCTGGGTCACAAGCTATTTACATATATCTGTTCCGAGGATCATCCCAGGGCCAAATCGAATCTTCGCAAGACCCTCTCCGGAAAGGACGTCGGGTACAGGGAGTACGTTCTTTGCAGGGTGGACGGCTCAACCCTGCCTATTGAAGTGAATACCCGGCCTTTGTTGGGACCTTCAGGCAACCCGGAAGGCTTCGTGGCAATCATCCGGGACATTAGTGAAAGGAAACGAGTCCAGGAGGAGCTTCGTGCCCTTTCCCACAGGCTTGTCGAAAGTCAGGAGCAGGAACGCCGCTATATCGCCCGGGAGCTGCATGACCAGATAGGTCAGTCTCTGACCGTATTGAAACTGCTGGCGAGGAGAGCAGCGGACCTCCGTATCGGGGATAAGGCCTTGACTTTTCAGGAAATCGACTCGGTAATCGATGAGGTCACCAGACAGGTGCGCAATCTCTCGCTCGATCTCCGCCCCGGCATACTCGAT
>JACUUS010000002.1 GCA_014859215.1 Dehalococcoidia bacterium
TTATCCGTTAATGTGCGCCCTCCGCACCAGCTCCAGTGGTGAGAGGGCGCCGTCGCTTAGACAGGTATGACAGTGGAAATCATAGACCATGAGCGCGATACGAAGGATATCATAACTATAGCTCGCAGGCAAGCTGATCGCTGCGAAAGGAAAGGGGAGATTGGACCTTGGGTAAGATAAATGTGGCCATCATAGGGGTAGGTAACTGCGCCTCGTCGCTGGTGCAGGGAGTAACGTATTACAGAAACGCCGCCGACAATGACTTCGTTCCGGGCCTTATGCATGTGAACCTTGGGGGATACCATGTCAGCGATATTAACTTCGTGGCTGCCTTCGATATAGACCGGAACAAAGTCGGGAAGGACCTCTCTGAGGCGATATGGGCGTCTCCGAACAATACAATCAAGTTCTGTGACGTCCCTTCCACGGGAGTCAAGGTCGAGCGCGGCATGACCCATGATGGGCTGGGCAAATATCTTTCCCAGGTCATTACAAAGGCGCCAGGCAGCACGGCCGACATTATCAAGATACTGAAAGAGACGGACACACATGTCGTGGTCAGCTACCTGCCTGTTGGAAGCGAGGAAGCTACCAAGTGGTACGTGGAGCAGATTCTGACCGCGCGTTGTGCTTTCATAAACTGCATTCCCGTCTTTATTGCGCGTGAACAGTACTGGCAGAGAAGGTTCACGGAGGCAGGCCTGCCGATGATTGGCGATGACATCAAGTCCCAGGTAGGAGCTACTATTACACATAGAGTCCTCACCAGGCTGTTTAGAGAACGCGGAGTGAAGCTTGAGCGGACGTATCAGCTTAACTTCGGGGGTAACACTGACTTCTACAACATGCTCGAGCGTGAACGGCTTATCTCGAAGAAGATTTCAAAAACGGGAGCCGTGACGTCGCAGCTGGACTATGATATCGGCGAGGAGAATATTCACATAGGTCCCAGCGATCATATACCCTGGCTGCATGACAGGAAGTGGTGCTATCTCAGAATGGAGGGACGCACCTTCGGGGACGTCCCGCTCAACATGGAGCTCAAACTGGAGGTATGGGATAGCCCGAACTCCGCCGGGGTCGTTATCGATGCCATAAGATGCTGCAGGCTTGCGCTTGATCGCGGCATGAGCGGCACCCTGGTCGGTCCGTCCGCATATTTCATGAAGTCTCCTCCTGTTCAGTACACGGATGACCAGGCTCGTAATTTAACAGAGGAATTCATTGCCCAGGAGAGGGATGTGGTGGCTGGTGAACAGAGCGCAGGTGAGAAGCCCCGGAAAAGACCCCGCAAGTAAGAGCAGCCATGAAGATTGCTCTCGTCTCGCCTTATGATTTCGCATACCCTGGCGGGGTCAATAACCACATACTGCATCTGAGAGAGCATTTCATCCGCATGGGGCACGAAATCAAGATTATCGCCCCTTCTTCCAGGCCTCTGAACAACAGCCAGAATGTCATCGTAATCGGAAAGGCGGTCCCCATACGCGCCAGCGGTTCGATCGTGCGCGTTCCCGTATCACCCAACCTCCTGTTCTCCCAGAAAATCAGGCAGCTGCTCGCACGGGAGAGGTTCGATGTCGTGCACATCCATGAGCCATTTTTGCCCGTTCTTGGCACGGCGGTGCTCCATCACTGTAGCAGCCGGGAGCTTGTCGTGGCTACATTCCATGCTTTTCGCAGTAACAGCTGGGGATACGTTTTCTGGAAACCTATTATATTGAATCACTGGTTCAGGAAGCTGGAAGGCAAGATAGTAGTTTCCAGAGCTGCAATGGACTTCATCAGCCGATACTTTCCGGGCGAATACGAGATCATTCCAAACGGCATAGATTTCGCCAGATTCGCAGGGGTAGACGTCCAGCCTATCCCGGAGTTCTGTGACGGCAAGCTCAACGTTCTGTTCGTGGGAAGGATCGAGAAGAGGAAAGGATTCAAGTATCTGCTCGGAGCTTACCAAAGAGTGAAGCAAGGAATGCCTGACATACGCCTGATTGTCGTGGGACCGCAGGACAGGTCGCTGCAGAAGTTCAGGCGGATTGCCTCCGAGCAGAATATCAGGGATGTGGTTTTCGCCGGGTACGCTTCTCATGAGGACCTTCCGCGGTACTACAAGAGCGCTGATGTGTTCTGTTCTCCTGCGACCGGGAAAGAGAGTTTCGGCCTGGTCTTGCTGGAGGCAATGGCAGCGGGCACGCCTCCTGTAGCATCCAGCATCGCCGGCTATGCCGGGGTAATCAAGCATGGTAAGGACGGAATTCTGGTGAAGCCCAAGGACGAGACGGCCCTCGCGGATGTTCTTAAGCAGGTGCTTAATGACCGGTCATTGCGTGAGAGGATGGGCGAGGCAGGACGGATTAAGGCCGCGGAATACAGCTGGAATACTGTTGCTGAGCGGGTGATGGGATATTATCAGCAGTTGCTCAGCTCCCGAAAAAGATAACCATGGAGAGAGTGATCATACAGAAGCTGAGGCGCTCATTAGGTGACGGGCTGGTCAAGGTGCCGGCACGGGTGCTGGGCAAGGCGGGAATAAGCCCTGATATGCTGACTGCCGCTGGCCTTGTCCTTGCTGTAGGTGTGGCCTGGGTCTTGTCCGAAGGGCGCTTCTTTCTGGGCGGATTCCTGGTGCTCCTTTCGGGCGCATTCGATCTTCTTGACGGAGCCGTAGCCCGGGCGACCGGCAGGAGCAGCCGGGCAGGAGCTTTGCTTGATTCGATATTCGATCGGTTTGGGGAAGCCGCCGTTTTTATGGGCCTGCTCGCTTTCTATGGCAACCAGGGGGCGTTCCACGAGTTGATGCTTGTCGGGGCGGTCCTGATCGGGTCGATGATGACAAGCTACGTGAAGGCTCGGGCGGAGGGTCTTGGTCTTAAATGCGATGTTGGATTATTCACCCGCCCCGAGAGGGTAATCCTTCTGGCCATAGGACTCATCATCAACCAGATGTTGATCGTATTATGGATCATGGCGGTCCTCACCAATTTTGTTGCCTGGCAGCGCCTGTGGCATGTCTATCGTAGAACCGGCCATGATGGCGGCGGCAACGCCGCTCCCGGCGGCTAGTGGGGCAGCACGTATACGTGCTTCAAGCGCGGTATCCAGAAGGGCGTCAACGGCAGGTTCTGGACGTGAGCCTTGACCAGTCTGTAGGTCTTCCCAAAGTAAACCGGCAGGCATGCTGCATCCTCAACCAGCATTCTTTCGATCTCCCTGTAAAGGCCCATGCGCGCTTCGACATTCTGCTCAACCCGGGCATGCTGGAGTAAGAGGTCGATTTCAGGATTGGAATACTCACCCATATTATCCGCAGTCCCGCTGTGGAACAATATGTCGAGGAAATTCTGAGGATCGGGATAGTCCGCGATCCAGCCGAATATGAACAGCTCGTCCTTTTCGCCCATCAACAGGTCGGGGTATTTGTCTGGTTCAAGCTGCCTTATTTCTATTTCAACTCCAAGATTCTGTCGCCACATATCTGCCAGCGCGGACTCGACACTCGAAGGGATGCCGTGACCGGAAGACGTAAGTGTAACCTGGGGCAGGCTGGAGGCGTCCCCATAACGGGAACGAGCAAGGCAGTCCCTTGCCAGCTCAGGGTCAAAGGCAAGGCCGGACATACTTTCGTTGTAGCCTGGTATTCCTGGTGGAAGTATTCCTGCCGCCGCGACCACGGTGTTCTTGAGAACAAGACTGACCAACTTATCCTTATCTATGGCATGCGAAAAGGCAAGGCGGACATTGAGGTCATCAAAGGGAGGCGCTGCCGAATTAAACCCTATAATGAAGAGACTGAATTCGGGCACGACGCGCAGGTCTTTGTTGAAGACGCTTCGGGGGTCCAGCACTCTCTCGATATCTCCCATGAAGACTTCGGTGATGTCAATCTCGCCGTTCTCGTACATGCGCATCGGAATGCCCCCGTAAAGTTTGTATACTACGCTTTCGAGCCGGGGGGGCTCGAGGTGATAATACTCATTCTTCCTGAGAACGATGGTGTCCGATTTCCACTCCTCCAGGCGGAATGGCCCGGTGCCGACGGGCTGACGCCACCACTGATTCCCGGATTCGACATTGTATCTGTCCACGACGTAGGCGGCAGGATATGCAAGCTTCGAAAGGAAATACGCCTTCGGAGCGTCAATGGTGATGCGCAGCGTCACGTCGTCGAGAACAGAAATTCCGCTGACTTCATCGGCTACTCCGGACAGGCGCTCGCTCACGCCTACAATGTCGCCGAGGTAAGTCATGGCGGTCTGTGAGCCGGTCGCCGGGTCGCAGGTACGCTCGAGGGAGTACTTGACGTCGTGCGCAGTCAATTCGCGTCCGTTGCTGAACTTTGCACCTTCCCTGAGCCTGAAAGTGTAGACTGTGCCATCATTGCTAACGGTCCAGCCCTTGGCCAGGTCAGGTACGAGCTTGAGATCAGGGTCGAAACTGACCAGGCCGCTGAAGATTTCCACGACATAGGCCAGGGGCACCTCGGAGCGGGCCAGTGCCGGGTCGAGCGTGGAGGGTGCGAGGCCATAGAGGTTGAGTGTGCCGTCGGAGCTTGCGGATGATCCGCACGAAGACGGAACGAGGAGTGCAAGGAACGTACACAGGATGATTGCGATCAGGAATAGCTTGCCCTTCAAATATGGCTCCTCTGCCTTCTGAAGTAGATCACTGCGCCTGTCAGTATCAAGCCAAGTGCGATGAGTCCCCAGGTGAAAACCGGGCTGGCCGATGATGACGATGAGGGGTCGGCCGCGTCCGCCCCGATGCTGGACCTCCATTCCTTCTCGAGGCCGGCAATATCAAAACCGTAAGTGGAGAGTAGGGCTTCGTCGTAGGTGGCCCCGGACTGGAATGTGCCGAGGAGCTCTGACATTTTCTCGCGGCCGTATTCTTCGAGAAGGAAACTGACCAGGCTATAGCTCTGGGCGTAGGCCAGCAGTGCCTCCCTGGTTCCGGCAGGGAAATTACCGGCAAGACTCTGTACTGAGAAGAGCTTATCGCGGGAGATAGAATCGTCGAGCACTGCCGTGAATGATGGGTCTAGATTGCCTTCGGCGTACATGGATATCCCTTCGTTGAGCCAGGAAGGTATATCTCCGTAAGGATTAGACGTCATCTGGTAGGTTATCAGGTGAGCAAGCTCATGCGCGATGGCGCGAGTCCCCCATGAGAGGTTGTTAGGCTTGATGCCAATAGATATTGTGCCGAAGTCGGAGAATGCAATGCCGCCCACCCAGTCTTGTGGAAAAATCAGGGAGCCCTGAAAGTCTTCTACCCCGGCATATACGTAGATGGTCACCGGCTCTTCCAGATATGCTCCCATTTCTGTTGAAATCTTCCCCTCTGCACTTAGGGCCGCATCGAGCAGATCCTGACCGAATTTGCTGTCGCCGTCGTACCAGAGAACAGTTATCATTCCTTCACTGAGCGTCTTCCAGTCATAGCGATCGTCAGCAAAGGTGACCACGTTCCAGCCTGTTTCCACTGTTTCTCCCGAAGCATTCCGCACTTTCCAGTTGTAGTGAATTTCCGATCCAGGCGGGATGTTGCCCAGCATTCTTCCCATGTCCCATACCCATTGTGTCTTGACGATGGGGCCGGCCAGGAAGTCCGGCTGGATTACGGAAGTAACGGGAATGGCCGATATCTTCTCAACCCTGTACTGGAGGAATACATCTGTTATCTTGCTGCCACTGGAGGCAGTTATGCTGAAAGTGATATTCTGGGGGAAACTGGGTTGCGCGGTGGAAACTACTTCGATACTGTCTTGTGCAGCCGCCGGGGGACAGACAGACAGCAGGAGGAGCAAAGCTATTGCCAGAATAGGAACTAGACGGCTCATCTGAACTCCTGCAAAAACGCACATTCGCGCCTGCGCGGACTGGCAAACTTGATACCATAGTAGCGAATAGCGAGCCAGGGCGGCATAAGTGGATGTACGCAATTTCCAGACCCGGGCATACCTAAATCTCCCTTCTCGCCTCGATCCTGAAAGTTTGTCTGGCACGGTCTCGCCATCAGCCTTGAATTGTGTGACTGAGGTAAGCTTTCAACAAATCGTCTATATCGCCTTCGAGTACGGCTGAGGTATCGCTTGTCTCGTACCCGGTCCGGTGGTCTTTGACCAGCTTATATGGTTGGAGGACATAGCTCCTGATCTGGTTCCCCCAGTCAGCTGTGACGTGCTCTCCCTTGAGTCTTGCCTGTTCTTCGGCGTTCTTCTCCAGCTGGAGCTCAAGAAGGCGGGAACGAAGGACCATCATCGCAGTCTCCTTATTGCGGTGCTGTGAACGTTCGCTCTGACAGGTAACCACAGTCCCGGTTGGAATATGAGTGAGTCTCACCGCGCTGCTGGTTTTCTGCATATGTTGGCCGCCGGGTCCGCTGGAGCGAAAGACGTCAACCTTTATGTCCGCCGGGTCGATGCCCACTTCGACATCGCTCTCAACAACCGGCATGACTTCCACAAGCGCAAAGGAGGTATGCCTGCTGTGAGAAGCATCAAAGGGGGATATGCGGACCAGTCTATGAACACCTCGCTCTCCCTTCAGGTATCCATAGCTATAGTCGCCCCTGATTTCCACAAGAGCGCTCTTGATTCCGGCTTCCTCTCCCGGGGAGACTTCGATGACCTCGGCGTCGTACTTGCGCTTTTCAGCCCACCTGAGGTACATCCGCAAGAGGATCTGGGCCCAGTCTTGTGACTCCGTGCCTCCCGCGCCGGCGTGCACGGCAAGCAGGGCATGGTTCCCATCGTATTCACCACTGAGTTGAAGCTGAATCTCCTGGTCATTCAGCTCAGCTTCAAGGATATCGAGCTCGCGGGTGATATCATCTTGAAGGGAAGAGTCTTCAGCCTCAAGAGACATGTCGACCAACGCGGCGAGATCGGCTGACCTGCGTTCCAGATCGCGCCAGGTGCCAACCGTGTTCTTGAGTGCGGAGATATGGCGCATCTTCTGCTGCGCGAGCTGCGGATCTCTCCAAAAATCGGGCTGAGCAGTCTCTTCTTCCAGCTCAGCTATGTTCTCTTCTTTTCGAGCAATGTCAAAGATGCACCAGGATCGTAGAAATACGGTCGGCGACTGAATCGAGTCTGTGCTTCTGGTCCTCCATATGTCCTTTCTCCTGCATCTATACGTTAATCTTGCCAGGGTTAGGGCCGGGTTGCGAAAGGTTGTTGGCGCGTGAAGCGGCCATGTGTGCGAGCCTGACTGGTTCGGGCAGCCTTGCCCTGGTGCAGCAATTCAAAGTCCATTGTATAGCTGATACGAGGTCTATTCTATGCCCGACGGAAACGTAGACTGGTCTCACATTATGCCTTGTACGAAGTACCGCGCCGACAATTTCGCCCCTGAAAATGAGTTCACGGTAGGATCCCTTTTCAGGCGGCACCTCGGCGTGCTCGCCGCACAGTCGGGACTTGGCGCATCCTATTGTGGGCTTGCCCCATATAAGGCCGAGATGCGAGGCAAGTCCCAGTTTGCGAGGATGGGCGATGCCCTGCCCGTCAACCACTACGAGGTCCGGTTCATGCCGCAGCCTGCTCCAGGCGGCAAGGATGGGGGGACACTCTCTGAAGGAAAGGAGCCCTGGAATGTATGGGAATGCGGTCTTCTCGGATGCTACGATCGTCTCTATCACGTCCATGTTCGGATACCGAATAATTACGATTGCGGCCCTGACAAGCCCATCCGGGCCTTCAGCGGAGATATCGGCCCCTGCAATCGTTCTCACATCGCCTATGTGAGCATGGGTGTCGACTTTTGCCGCGAGTCGGGTCTGTATCTTGATAGCCTCCGCTGGTGTTACGGACCAGTCATGGAGGCGGTTGACTAAGGTCATAACAGGCTTCCCTTGAGATAGACGGCGGGATTACGGAGGTGAAGGCGCTTCCGTCCAGACATTGGGGGACTACTGTCAACCGAAGAATTGCCGTACAGAGTTGAACTGTTCGGGAAGAAGATACAATACAATAGGAAACTTGTCAATAAAGAAGGCTGCGAGGACTGAACCGCTGACTGCGTTACCAACAGTATCGGGCAGGAATTTCATGAGGAGAGTCAGGACTGCGCCGGCAGAAATGGCGCCTACGACTCCTCCGAATAAGAGCCCGCCTGTTCTGTCGATCCAGCCCAGGAACACGAGGTCAAGGAAACGGCGCATGAGGGCGGCGATGGACACAGCTGCGAGCACTGCAAGGGCTAGTATGATGACGTAGCCCAATATGTTGGCGTGGGTTGAATTCTGAATCCAGTTCGACAGGAGGTTCGCCATGGACCCGTAAAGACGGCCGGCCAGAATTACGCCAACAAGGATTCCCGCCAGGGGGGCGACAGAGCCGAGAAATCCCCTCCTGAAACCGAAGAAGATCGGTATGAATAGTACGATTATAATAGCTATATCAACCCAACTCATGTCTGGCCTTATTTTACCACAGGGAGCTTCTCTGGCAATAGTACAATAGGTAACGATTGAATACCGGCGAGACGTTACAAAAGTTACTTGAAGAACTGGCGCACTGTGTCGAAGTCAGCGGGCAGCAGGCGCAGTACGAATGGGAAATAGTCAAGGAACAGGGCTGCAAAGGCAGATTTCGCTATGCTGGACTGCATGCCAAACAAGTCGTACTTAGCGACGAGCGAAAGCACCGCCCCGGAGATGACCGCGCCCGCGGCCAGGCCCAGCACACAACCGCCGACACGGTCCGGCCATCCTTCCATGGTTATATGCGGGGCCCTCCCCGAGAAGGAGGAAACAACGAGGAAAACTTGTGTGGAAGCTATGATGACGAAGACAAAGATTACCAAAAAGGCTATGATTCTTGCCTGGTCCTCGCTCTCAAGCCAGGTCAGGAGCCAGTCCGCCGCATTGCCGTGGAAGAGGCCTGCCATGGCCAGGCCAAGGACGATTCCCCCAACCGGCAGGGCGGTACGGGTCAGGCCGCCCCAGCCAAACACGAGGAGTCTTGTGAGCTTTGCGGCCGATTTCAGGAGAAGCACACCGCCTGTAATGAACAAAATGAAGACAAGGACGAAAGCCGCTATCCTCGCCGGGCCGTTGCTGAGCCAGCTTGTGAACCAGGTAGAGACATAGTGATAGGACAGGCCGCTAACGGCTATTCCAGCGACTACTGCGGCCAATAAGAAGAAGGTACTTGCGAGACCTCTTTTGAAACCGGCATATACCGGTATAGCGAGGACAACCAGGATTATCGCGTCAAGCCAGTTCACAAGCTATGTCACGCCTGAGATTTGCGCTATCTTAACATATCCCCGCAAGGTTGCCAAATCCTCGCTTGCTTGACACTCCAGAAGGGGTATGCTAAATTTGTACTCGTTCGTAGGCTTGCTCCAGCCTCGAGCATATATTTTTTTGCCTGAAGGAGGTAAGTGTGAATTTCATTGTCTGCGTAAAGGAAATCCCGGATCCGGAAACTCCAGCCGCTGCCTTTGCCATCGACCCTGTAAACATGCGAGCGATACCGGCCAAAGATACGCCTCCCGTAATCAGCCCGTTTGACGAACAGGCTGTGGAGGCCGCTCTGCGGCTGAAGGACGCTCACGGTGGCAAGGTGACTGTGCTAAGTATGGGAGCGCCGTCCGCCGAGAAGGTCCTGAAGCATACTCTGTCCATGGGCGCGGACGAGGCTTTCTTGCTCAACGACAGCGCTTTCGACAAGTCGGACAGTAGTTCGACTGCTTATGTTCTCGCACAGGCGATAAAGAAAATCGGGGCGTACGATCTCATCTTCTGTGGGAGACAGGCAGGTGATTTCGATGCGGGCCAGGTCGGGTCAGGTATCGCCGAGCTGCTGGGAATTCCCAGCGTAACGGTTGCCAGGAAAATCGAGGTTAACGATGGGAAGGCCCGCGTGGAAAGAGCATTGCCGGACGGTTACGAGGTCGTGGAATCACTGATGCCGGCATTGATAACTGTAAGCAACGAATTGGGCGAACCCAGGTATGCCACATTGAAGGGAATTATGGCCGCCGCCAAGAAGACTGTGCCCGTATGGAATGCACAGGCAATTGAGGGCGATTCGTCCAGGGTCGGCCCCGCCGGCGCACGGACTAAGATGCTCAAGTTATTTATCCCTGTCAGGGAATCGAAGTGTGAGATAATTGAGGGTGAGAACGAGGAGGACGCGGCTGGGAAACTGGCTCTCAAACTCAGGGAAATCAAGCTCATATAGGGGCACCAAGCATTTTAGGAGGAATTTAGATGAGCAATCACAAAGGCGTCATGATATGCGGGGAGCTTGCGGAAAGCGCCCTGGCTTCGATTACCTCCGAGTTGCTGGGAGCAGGAAGAAAGCTCGCTGATGCTCTCGGTGAAGAACTATCCGCGGTAATCATCGGCGGCAAAGTCTCGCAATTCGGCGACGAGATCATTAAGCAGGGTGCCGACAAGGTCTACGTAATAGAAGGCGCTCTTTTTGAGAACTATGTAAATGAGCCATATGTCGCGGCGATGGAAAAACTGTGTAAACAGGCCATGCCTGCCGTCGTGCTAATGGGTCAGACTTCTGCGGGCAGGGATCTGGCTCCAAGTCTGGCTTTCAGGCTCAATACCGGGCTCACAACCGATTGCCTGGAACTGAGCATCGATCCAGAGACAAAGAATATGCTGCAGACCAAGCCTGTATACGGGGGTAACGCGCTTTCGGTGTACGCTACCGAATCGCGACCTCAGATCGCTACGGTGAGGCCCAAATGCATGTCGCCGCTGGAGCCGGATGCATCCAGGAAGGGCGAAGTGGTCAGTTTCGATCCGGGACTCGATCCTTCTGTGCCGAGGGTGAAATTTGTTCAAAAAGTCAAGGAAGAAGTGGAAGGGATCAAGCTCGAGGATGCCGAGGTAGTCGTCTGCGGCGGAAGAGGACTGGGCGGACCCGAAAACTTTGCCGCGCTACAGGAACTGGCGAAGCTGCTCAATGGGGCAGTAGGCGCAACGCGTCCTCCGTGCGATTCAGGTTGGCTGCCCGCCACTTCACAGGTAGGTCTAACGGGCAAGCTGGTTACGCCGACTCTCTACATAGGCATTGCGCTGTCGGGAGCGAGTCAGCATCTGGCCGGGTGCTCAGGCTCGAAAAACATGGTTGCGATCAATAAGGATCCGGATGCCAACATATTCAAGGTGTGCCAGTACGGCATAGTGGGGGATTTCAAGAAGGTGCTGCCGCCCTTTATAGCCAAGGTAAAAGAGCTGGTCGCCAAATAAGCATATCGCACACTGGGCTGTGCACTGGTTGGAAGACAAAGACTCTGCAAAGCTGCTGCGTCAGCTGCGCAGAGTCTTTATCTTGTGGCGGGTTCCCCGCGAACTCACGCCGGCAATCTGGAAACCGGAAACATCCGGCGAAGTGGTCAGGTACTTCTGAAGAATGCGACCCAGGGGCTGGGCAACAAGTACACCCGCAAGCGTGGCCATGAAGACATTGGGGAGCCGGTGTGCCCGGTTCTTGCCCTTTATAGCCATCACCGCGCCAAGGCCGGCCAGGAGGGCGGTGGTGACCAGGTTAGTGCCGCACATAGGCGACACAGCAAGTTCATGCTCACCGCTCTTCAGTCTAGCCAGTGCTTCGCTGGCTGCCTCCGAAATCGTCTCGGGATCGGCCTGGCCGTATACGTAGAATCCGTCTGTGCCTGCCATGCCCACGAGCCTGGTCCCGGGTTTCAGCTTCCGCATCAGGACCGCAACCGTTGCATGCTCGATTGCGTGATTACGTCGTATAGCCTGTAAAATACTCATCACACCACCAGTCTAGCACGAAATATGGAATTCCGGTACAGATTCATTGGGAGTCCGGGGGAGAATTCGCGCGATGTCCGGAATAGTACCAGGTACGTCTCAAACCGAAAAGAGCCGCTATCAGAAGTCCGGCTCCGGCAATTGCCGCGCCCCACCAGCCGATAGTAGTCAGGCTGGTCACTATGATGCCCGCTATGAATACGCCGAGCATGATCGCCGGAAGCGCTCGCCAGAACTTCAGGCCCAGGAGGAAAGCTATTATGGAGCCGGTCCAGGCCCCCGTGATTGGCAGAGGAATCGCGACGAAGATGATAAGGCCAAGCGTTCCATATTTCTCGACAAGGCCCCCCCTGCGTCTCGATACCTCGAAAATCCAGTTTATGAGAGTTCTCAGGATTCCCACCCTGCTCAGTATCCTGGAAACAGGATCCAGAAAAAGCAGCAAGAATGGTACGGGCAGAAGGTTCCCCGCGAATGCGATCAAGAAGACGAGCGGCCAGGAGACATTATGTTCGAGTATGCCGAGCGGAATAGCACCGCGCAATTCAGCAACTGGCAGCGCCGCGGTAAGGAATATCGACAGGAAGACTGCAACTGTCATGAGCGCCGCCCAATAGATGTGTGCAAGCAGGGGTGATTTGAGTATAGCACAGTGACGATTCAAAGCATAGGGAGTGTATGCTATAATAGGTTCGCATGCTCCTCAGGTTTTTTGGTTTGCTCTTGGAAGACCCTGCCCTCTTCTTCCTGCTGGTGGGTGTCGTAAGTGTGGCGCTGCTGGTGGCGATAACGGTGCATGAATTCGGCCATGCTCTTACCGCCAATACGCTGGGGGACCCTACACCCAGGTCGATGGGAAGGCTGACTCTTAATCCGATAAGGCACCTTGACCGTTTTGGGACCATCATGATCCTGCTGGTTGGCTTTGGTTGGGGCAAGCCGGTCCCGGTGAACTACCATATGCTGGGAAGAGACCCAAGGCGGGGTATGGCGCTCGTCGCTTTAGCGGGCGCGTTCTTCAATATTCTAATCGCTTCAGTGGCCGGTCTCTTTGTCAGACTGGGCGTCGTAGGCTGGCAATCGCCCTTCTATATCCCGGCGAGCAACTGGACTCCCGACCTGGGGATAGCGGTGCTTGTGAGTTTCATAATCTTCTTCAACATCATCCTGGCTGTATTCAATCTGATTCCGATAGCTCCCCTGGACGGCTTCAAGGTGGCAGTTGGTCTATTACCCAGGAGGCAAGCTGCCGGGCTGGCGCAACTGGAACAGTTTGGCCCGATTATACTTATAGCCTTCCTGTTCTTCGGATACTACACGGGGCTGCTGTTTGACGTGCTGATCCGGCCCGCTGAGGCATTGTCGCGTCTTTTGACGGGATATTCCTTCTGATGGGAGATTAATGAGAATTACCATTGTCGGGCTAGGCCTGCTTGGTGGATCAATGGCGTTAGCGCTTAAGAAGTCCGCCCCTGCCGGGTCAACCATTCTTGGATTCAGCCGGCGAGAGGAAACGCTGGAGAAGGCGAAGGAACGCGGTGCAGTCGATGCGGTAGCTCGTGACCTTGCCAGCGCCGTGAAGGAAGCGGACCTGGTAATGATCGCGACCCCTGTCTTGACAAGCCTGAAGATCATCCGCGAGATGTCATCTTCTGTACGTGAGGGATGCCTGGTCACGGATATGGGAAGCACGAAGCTGGATGTGGTGAAATGCGCAGGAGAGAGTCTTCCCCCCGGCGTGGATTTCATCGGCGGGCACCCCATGGCCGGGAAGGAGACTTCGGGCATAGATGAGGCAGATGAAGACCTATTTCGGGGTTGCGTGTACTGTCTTTGCCCCCTGGTGGGCGTGAGACCCGCCTCGGTCGAGATTCTTGAGAATAAGGTACGATCCGTCGGCGCACGACCGCTGGTCATGGAGCCGGAGAAGCATGACCACCTGGTAGCGAGTGTCAGTCACCTGCCGATGCTGCTCTCGGCGGCGCTCGTATCGACTACAATGGGGAATCCGGGCTGGCCGGATATGGCCAGGCTGGCGGCAGGCGGCTACCGCGACGTATCAAGGCTGGCATCGGGCAATCCGGAAATGAATCGCGACATATTCTTAACGAATCGGAGTGAGACTATCTTCTGGCTCGACATACTCATTGAGAAGCTGCAAGAGTACAGGCGGCTTGTTGCCGGCGGCGCGGATGAATTAACAAGGGCCCTGTCCTGGGCGCGACAGGCCAGGGAAGGGTGGATGCGAGGGGAAGAGCGTTGAAGGTGACAGTGAGAGCCGTACCGGCTCTTAGTGGGGAGATCAGGCCTCCGGGCGACAAGTCGATCTCACATCGCGCCGCTATTCTCAGCTCAATCGGCCGGGGGCAGGCTCGTCTGAGGAATTTCTCCGAAGCCGCAGATTGCGCCGCCACCGTTGAATGCCTGCGATGTCTGGGCGTAGACATCGAGCAAATAGAGAATGGCGAACTGGCTATTAACGGCGCAGGCAGGGAAGGCCTTCGTGAACCGGAAGAAACTCTGGACGCACGAAACAGCGGCAGCACGATGCGAATGCTGGCAGGCCTCCTCGCCGGCCAGCCTTTCTTATCCATCATCACCGGGGACTCCTCGCTGAGGATGCGCCCCATGGAACGGATTATCCGACCGCTTTCGTTGATGGGTGCGCACTTCCTGGCGCGGGGGGACGGTTCCCGGGCACCGCTGGCAATCAGGGGTGGAAGCTTGAAAGGTATAAGCTATGAGTTGCCGGTTGCCAGTGCCCAGGTGAAGACCGCGATAATGCTGGCCGCGCTGTTTGCGGAAGGCGAGACTATAATCAGGGAGCCTGTGGCGTCCCGGGATCACACGGAGCGGCTGCTCGGGTCGATGGGCGCCCGAATAAAGGCCGGTAGAGGGCTGATAAGGCTGGAGGCCGGTAACCTTTCAGCATTGGACCTGGAAATACCCGGAGATATCAGTTCCGCCGCGGCATGGCTGGTCGCAGGAGCAATTCATCCGCAGGCCAGGTTCAGAGCAATCGGAACGGGGATTAACCCGGGCAGAACAGGTATAATCAGTGTTATGGAGGAAATGGGCGCGCGCATTGTTGTGCGGAATGAGCGAGTGGTCGGGGGCGAGCCGGTGGCCGATATCGAAACAAGCTCGAGTTCTCTGGAAGGTGTGGAGATCAGCGGGGATCGCGTGCCTGCTCTTATAGATGAGATTCCTTTGATCGCCCTGGCGGCCTGCTATGCTCGTGGCAGAACCGTAATCAAAGATGCGCAGGAACTGCGGTTCAAGGAAACGGATCGAATAAGTGCTACAGCCGAGGAGTTGACCAAATTGGGGGGTGACGTCGCTGAACTTCGTGACGGATTGATCATTAACGGGACAACGAAATTGCACGGCGCTTTCTGTGACAGCCATGGTGATCATCGTATAGCGATGATGGCTGCAGTTGCAGGGCTTGTCGCTGAAGGACAGACCGAGGTTAACAATGCGGAAGTAGCCGGCATTTCTTATCCTGGCTTCTGGGATGAAGTGAGAAGATATCAACTGTGCGATTGAAAAGTTTCGAGGAGACCAGTGGTGAGTACCGAGCTAATTCATGTGGGATTTGGGAATTTCGTATCGATGAACAAAGTTCTGGCGATCGCGTCGCCGGAATCAGCGCCGATCAAGCGGATGGTGCAGGCTGTCAAAAGCAAGGGTCTGCTTGTGGACTTGACAAGCGGACGCAAGACCAAAGCAGCACTGGTGATGGAAGGAGGGCACATAGCCCTGGTGGCGATTGCGCCGGAAACCATAGCTGGCAGGCTTGCATCCAGTCGCGAGACAGAGTCACCAAGAGCGTGAATTCCAGGTGAAGAAAGATCAATCGTCTGAGAGATCGCCGCTGGTCTTTGTGATTTCCGGGCCTTCGGGAGTCGGCAAGGACGCGGTGATAAGCAGGCTCAGAAGGAGTGAGTCGGGCATTCACTTCGCTGTGACTGCCACAAGCCGTTCCCGGCGCGGCAAGGAGGTCGACGGGCAGGACTATCATTTCATACCAGGGCCTGACTTTGAGCGGATGGTTGAAAAGGGTGACTTTCTGGAATGGGCTGAGGTTTACGGGAGCCTGTACGGAGTACCGAAGAGGGAAGTGAAGGAAGCATTGGGCAGGGGTCTCGACGTACTGATTAAGGTTGATGTTCAGGGAGCAGCGACTCTCAGAAAGGTGCTTCCGGATGCTGTACTTATCTTTGTGGCGCCGTCCTCGGTCAACGAGCTGCAGGAACGCCTTAGGAAGCGCAACACGGAAATTGACGATGATTTGGAACGAAGGATAAAGGCTGCCGAACAGGAATTCGAGACCTTGCCGCTGTTCGACTACGTTGTGGTGAACCGTGAAGGCAGGATTGCCGAGGCAGTTAAAAAGATCAGTGCCATCATCGCCGCCGAGCGGTGCCGCGTGAAGGCCAGAAGCATTGCCATCTAAGAAAGATTCCGACGGGGTAGAAAGGGAACTACCACACCGCAAGCCCGGAGATCGGCTGCTTCGAATGAGGCGGGGGGCGCCGCGCCATCTTCGGCGGGTGCTGGGCGTGCCGGCGCTTTACAGTGCCGGGTATGGGAACGTCGGCTCCTCGATTTACTATGCTCTGGGTATTGTAGTGCTGGTCGCCCTCGGGGCGGCGCCCATTGCGCTATTCGCAGCAGGCATTCTGTTCGTATTCACGGCGCTTACCTATTCCGAAGGCGCCACGATGTACCCCGAAGCAGGAGGGTCCGCCAGCTTTGCGCGTCACGGCTTCAATGAGCATGTGGGCTTCGTTGCCGGGTGGGCTCTTCTCCTCAGCTACATAGTCACGATATCAATATCAGCCTTCACGATATCTCCATACCTTGGTTTCTTCTGGGAGCCTTTGAAGACCGATCCCATGCTTGGCACTGTCGTCTCGATCGGTATTGTCCTGTTCCTCATGATTATCAATATCATTGGGGTTCGGGAAACGGCTTTTGTGAACATCGGAGCGGCGGTCCTGGACGTCCTTGTGCAGGTACTGATTATCACTATCGGCGTGATTCTGATCCTGAGCCCCGGAGTGATCGCATTCAGTATAAGCAATTTGCTCGGGAACATGTTCGGTGAGGGCAATTTCCCCGCTCTAGGGAATCTGGTTTTCGGTATCGCGCTCGCTGCGCTCGCTTATACGGGGGTTGAAACGGTGTCCCAGATGTCGGAAGAAACGCGGCTGCCTCAAATCCGGGTCCCCAGGGCAATGGTGCTCATGATGGGGACAGTCCTCTTTCTGTTCACTGGAATTTCTCTGGTGGGCCTTTCAGCACTGAGTCCGCATACGCTTGCGACTGAGTGGGCTCGCGACCCGGTGGCGGGCATTGCCAGTGCTTTCCCGTATGAGGTGCTGAGAAATATCTTCGAACCCCTTGTGGCAATACTAGCGGCTACCATACTGCTAATAGCTACGAATGCGGGGCTCATGGGAGTTTCCCGCCTGGCTTTCTCCATGGGCTCATACAGGCAGTTGCCGTCAATCTTTAATCGGGTACACAGACGCTTCCGGACACCCTATGTGGCCATCATCGTCTTCACCGGGGTCGCTATCCTGATCCTGGTCCCGGGTCTGCTGACTGGCGACATTGTCTCTATATTCGCAAATCTGGGTGGCCTGTATACTTTCGGCTCTCTGCTTTCCTTCGCTTTCGCACATGCGGCGATTATCGCCCTCCGAATCAAGAGGCCCGACCTGAAAAGGCCTTTCAGGCTGCGACTGAACATCACCATCCGGGGCCGTGATATTCCTGTGACCGCACTAATTGGATTCGCTGCCACAGTTGCCATCTGGCTTGTGATAGTCGTGGAGCAGGAATTCAGCCGCTACGCTGGTTTTGGATGGATGGCGTTCGGCCTCGCGGCCTATATAGGCTGGCGGTGGTGGAGCGAGAACCATCCGCGCGCCGGGGAAACAAGCTAGCATGGAAGCTTGACTTAAGGTCGAAGGCGTGGACGCCGGGGCTACGGCCTCTGGGTCGGGCCGGCGCCCCTTCTCTTGCGGGATTTCTCCGCCACTTTGAGCCGCAGCAGGGAGCGGATGAGCGCTGCCTGTGCGCGAGCATGGTCTGCTTGCTCGGGAGGCAAAGCTATCCTGGTCTCGGCTCGTTTCCTGGCCTCTTCTGCACGCGTGACATCGATTTCCTCTGCTCTTTCAGCGGTATCGGCAAGGACAGTGACACGGTCTGCCTGTACTTCCATGAAACCGCCGCTGACAAACATGCAATCTTCTTCGCCGTTCTTCTTGGTGAGGAGCGGGCCCGGCTGCAACATGGTCATTAATGCAGCATGCTGGGGCAGAATTGCGAGCTCTCCCTCAATGCCTGGGACTACGACAATATCCACATCGTTCGAGTATACTACTCGTTCGGCGGTAATGATCTCAAGGCTGATTCTTGCCATCTATCCGCTCTCTAGAGATTCCTCGCTTTTTCGACTGCTTCCTCGATGGTCCCGACCATGAAGAATGACTGTTCAGGCAGGGCGTCGTGCTTGCCCTCCAGTATTTCCTTGAAGCCGCGCACGGTCTCCTTGATGGGGACGTACCTTCCAGGTATGCCGGTGTATGCCTCTGCTACAAACATGGGCTGGGACAGGAAACGTTGTATCTTGCGGGCACGAGACACGATGAGTTTATCTTCATCACTGAGCTCCTCGATACCCAGAATGGCTATGATATCCTGCAGGTCTTTGTAGCGCTGCAAGACGCGCTGGACACCGCGGGCAACTTCATAGTGCTCCTCGCCCACTATCAATGGATCGAGGATTCGGGACGTTGAAGCCAGGGGATCTACCGCCGGGTAGAGTCCCTGCTCGGCTATGGAGCGTTCCAGGGCTACGACAGCGTCGAGGTGCCCGAAGGTGGTAACGATGCCGGGATCGGTGTAGTCGTCCGCCGGTACATAGATGGCCTGGAAGGATGTGATTGAACCCTTGTGGGTGGAAGTGATCCTTTCCTCGAGTTCGCCCATTTCCGTGGCCAGAGTAGGCTGGTAACCGACCGCTGAAGGCATCCTGCCCAGGAGGGCCGAGACTTCCATCCCGGCGAGAATGTAGCGATAAATGTTGTCTATGAAGAGAAGGACATCCTGCCCCTCTACATCCCGGAAATACTCGGCCATTGTAAGTCCGGTGAGGGCTATCCTGAGGCGTACACCGGGGGGTTCGTTCATCTGGCCGAAAACGAGCACCGTCTTGTCTATGACCCCCGATTCCTTCATTTCGTTCCACAGGTCGTTGCCCTCCCGGGATCTTTCTCCAACACCGGCGAAGACAGAGAAGCCGCCGTGTTCCGCGGCAATGTTACGTATTAGCTCCATAATCACTACAGTTTTACCCACGCCGGCGCCGCCATAGGCCCCGATCTTGCCACCCTTGGTGAAAGGCGTGATCAGGTCCATGACTTTGATCCCGGTCTCGAGCACTTCGGTACTGGTCTCCTGTTCGGTAAAGGGGGGTGGCTGGCGGTGTATGGGCCAGTGTTCTTCGGCGTCTACGGGACCGAGGTTGTCCAGGGGCTGACCTTCGATATTAAACAGGCGCCCCAGCGTCTTGGGGCCCACGGGGACGGATATAGGAGCGCCAGTATCTATCGCCTCCGCGCCCCGGAATAGCCCATCAGTAGGCGATAGCGCCAGGCATCTCGCCCAGTTGTTACCAATATGGTGCTGTGTCTCGAGGACCACCTTGCCGCCATCAACATTCACTTCGACCGCGTTATTAATGGACGGGAGCTCGTCGGGAGGAAACTCAACATCAACGACGGTCCCGATGACTTGCGCTATTCTTCCTTTTGCCATGCTGGCCTCCTGGTGATTGTCCTGCGCCGGCTAGGTGACTCCGCCGGCGATGTCGAGGAGCTCCTTTGTAATGAGTTCCTGCCGTGCCTTGTTAAGCATTAGTACCAGTGAATCAACCATGTCGTTGGCGGCGTCAGTGGCGTTCCTCATGGCTACCATCCTGGCTGATTGCTCGCTCGCGATTGACTCCAGGATCGCGTGATAGGTCTCCATCTCGACGTAGCGAGGAAGCAAGTGCCCCAGGACTTCCTTTGCCGAAGGTTCGTAGATATAGTCCAAGTGCAAGCTCTGGTCAGCCTGCATGGGCTCGATCGGCAGGAGTTCGCGGACTACGGGCTGCTGCTCCATGGTTGTCACAAAGCGGGTATATGCGAGATAGACCTGGTCGAAAACGCCGGCAATGTAATCATCGATGACGATGCGAGAAATGGCGAGAGTATCGATGAGGGCGGGCCGGTCCCCCAGGTGCGTGAACTCAGCGATTATGTTCTGTCCGAGTCTGGCCATGAAGTCTCTCCCTTTGCGCCCTACAGGCATCACGGCGGCAGGAAGGCCGACCTCGTCCATGAAACTGAGCACCCGGCGGTTCATGTTCGCGTTGAGCCCCCCGCAAAGGCCACGATCGGCGGTTATATGAATAATGCCGATGTTCTTGGGTTCCCTGCGCACGAGCAGAGGGTGAACTGTATCGCCTGGCTGCGCTTGAGCCGCAAGGTGAGCGACTACTTCGAGCATCTTGTCGGCGTATGGTCTCGAAGCAAGCACGCGCTGCTGTGCCTGCCTCATTTTCGAGGCGGCGATCATCTCCATCGCCCGGGTGACTTTTGCCGTATTTTGAATGGAGCGGATGCGGCGCCTTAAAATTCGAATAGGGATCATGTGCTTATGCCTGGAAAGTCATGCTTTGCTTGAATTCGTCTATGGCCTGTCCGAGCGCTTGCGCAGTCTCGTCCTTTACGTCCTTTTCGGCGGCGATGGCTTTCCCGATCTCCGGATGATTTGCGTCCATAAATCTGTAAAACGCGCTTTCCGCGGGCTTGATCTGCGCGACGGGTATGCTATCAAGATAGCCGTTTGTAACGGCGAAGATAATCATAACCTGCTTTTCCAGGGGCATCGGCGAGTATTGCGGTTGCTTGAGGATTTCTGTGATGCGCTGTCCGCGGTCAAGCTGGGCGCGGGTAGCCTTGTCCAGATCGGCCGTTCCGAACTGCGCGAAGGTAGACATCTCGCGGTACTGGGATAGATCCAGTCGTATTGAGCCGGCGACTTTCTTCATCGCCTTTGTCTGGGCTTTACCGCCTACACGCGAGACTGAAAGGCCTATATTCATAGCAGGCCTAATGCCTGCGTTGAACAGGTCCGCTTCCAGGTATATCTGGCCGTCGGTGATGGAGATCACGTTGGTCGGTATGTAAGCAGAGATGTCGGCCGCCTGGGTTTCGATAATGGGGAGAGCGGTTAGTGAGCCCCCGCCATGCTCGGCGTTATATTTGGCCGACCTCTCGAGCAGGCGCGAGTGGAGATAAAAAACATCCCCTGGATAGGCCTCGCGCCCTGCGGGCCGCCTCAGGAGAAGGGAAATTTGCCTGTAAGCCCAGGCATGCTTCGTAAGATCATCATAGATAATAAGCGCATCTCCGCCGTTGTCCATGATCTCTTCTCCCATCGCGCATCCCGCGTACGGCGCAAGAAACTGCAGGGCCGCCGGGTCGGAGGCGCTGGCTGCGACGACGATCGTGTGGTCCATCGCCCCGTGTTCCTGGAGGGTAGCAACCGTTTGCACTACCTTGGAAGCTTTTTGTCCGATCGCAACATAGATGCAGACGAGGTCTCCGCCTTTCTGATTCAGGATCGTATCGAGCGCTATCGTTGTCTTGCCTGTCGATCGGTCGCCGATAATCAGCTCCCTCTGGCCTCTGCCGATGGGAATAATGCTGTCGATAGCTTTGATGCCTGTCTGGACGGGAGTGTCCACAGAAGCTCGGACAACGACGTTAGGCGCTATGCGTTCAGCGGGCGTGGTCCGCTCATACCGGATCGGCCCCTTGCCGTCTATGGGGTGGCCGAGCGAATTAACAACGCGGCCGATAAGCCCTTTGCCAACGGGCACCTCAATGATGCGACCTGTTGACTTCACCTCGTCGCCTTCGCGCAGGTTCGAATAATCGCTCAACAGGATTGCGCCTACATTGTCTTCTTCAAGGTTGAGGGCGAGGCCGAACACATCTCCGGGAAATTCAAGCAGTTCGTTATACTTGGCTCCAGCCAGCCCGTGGATGCGCGCAATACCATCGCCTACCTCGACCACAGTCCCCACATTGACTTCGGTCAGCGGGGCACCGAACTGTTCTATCTGCTGTCTGATTACCCTGGCAATATCCTGAGCCCGTGCCATAGTGTGTACTCCTCTTTTCCGGCCCAGCCCGGCGGTGCATAAGCTTCGAGCGTAAGTCAGGCCGCTGCCGCAAGCTGCTTCTTCAGGGCTTCAAGTTTCGCCCTTGTACTTGCATCAATGAGCCTGTCGCCTATCCTGGCGACAAAACCTCCCAGTATCTCCGGGTCAACCCTGGCCTGGAGAGTTATGCGTTTGCCGCCAGTCACGGATGCGAGATAGCTGGTGAGCCTGGCGGTATCATTCTTATCCAGTGGTACCGCGGTTGTAACCTCAGCTTTCTCAAGGCCCTGATGGGCGTCGGCCATCCGGTCATACTGATCTGCAATGTGGTCCAGAAGGGCCAATCTCTGTCTGGAAACCAGGTAATAGGCAAAATTCAAGGGAAGGCGGTCAAGGTCCGGGAAAAGCGCGTCAATGACCTGCTGCTTATTCTCAAGAGGTACCCGGGGGTTTTCGAGAATCGCAAGTATTTCGGGGTCCTTCAGGGCTGAGGAAAGGGTTCTCAAACAGGTGCGCCAACGCTCGATCTCGTCCCGCTCCCTTGCGATTTCGAAGACTGCCTGTGCGTGCCTTCTGGCCGATGATGTAGCGGGCAATTAGGGTTCTCTCCTGAACCTGGTGCTTTCTTTCATCGCTTCCTCGATCAGGTCTCTATGGGCTTCCTTGTCAAGAGTCCGTTTTATTACCTTTTCCGCAGCCAGAATCGCCACTTCGGCAAATTCCCTGCGTAACTGGGCCAGGGCTTCTTCGCTCTCTGTCTGAATCTCAGCACGGGTCCGTGCTACGATTGCCTCCGCATCCAGCCTGGCTTGCTCCCTTGCCTCAGCCTTAAGCCGTTCACCGATCTGTTCGGCCTGAACAATGAGTTCCTGTCCCTGCTTGCGGGCCTGGGTCAGTTGCGCCTGGACCTGTTCTTCTGTCCTGGCTGACTGCTGCTTTATGCGATCGGCCTGCTCCATGCTTTCCTTAATGCGCTCTGAGCGCTGATCGAGCATGCGAGTTATGGGCTTGTAAGCGAAGTAGCCGAGGATTACCAGGAGCAGACCAAAGCTAATGAACTGTGATAGGAGGCCATGCCAGTTCACGCCGAGTTCAGCCAGCCCCTCACAACCGCTGAGAAGGAACAGCAATGGAATGATGGTGACGGCAAGGCCGATACGGTATTTCATTTTGTACTCCCAATGAGTAGCTTATCGGAATCGCAGACTGGTTGACAAGCTGCGGGATCGCGCGGGCCTGGTCCGGGTTCGGAGGACTCAGACCAGGTCCGCCGGATAGTTTCCGCAGACTACGGCATCAGGCCAGCATGCCCAGGATAATCGCTACGATCAGGGCATATATGCCGAGAGCTTCCGCGAATGCGATGGCCAGGATCATGTTGGTGGCTATCGCTCCTCTGGCTTCAGGGTTGCGCCCCAGAGCCTGCATAGCGCCGTAACCGAGGATACCGATTCCGATCCCTGGCCCGAATGTACCCATGCCGATCGCCAGTCCTGCTCCCAGGTACCTGATGGACTCGTCCATGTGCGAACCTCTTTCTTATGGATTGTCAGTGGTCCTCTTCCGGTCTTGCGACTGCGAACGTGGCGAAAACCAGAGTGAGTGTGCCAAATATCAAAGCCTGTATCACGCCGAGGAGCGTTTCGAGGCCGTAGAAGGGCACGGCTATCAACCACGGAATAATGAACGCGATAATAAGGACAAGCAGCTCGCCTGCCGTCATGTTTCCGAATAAACGGGCCGTGAAGCTAATGATCCTGATGAATTCGCTCAATGCTTCCAGGGCCCCGACAAAGGCATCGACGAACCCCGAGGCAAAGGAGCCGGCCGCGGCTTTGAGTTTGCCCTTCACGAGCTGGCTAAAGCCAAGAAGGATGCGCCTGAACCTGGCGAACTTGCCGAGATACGTGCGCCACCCGAGGGCGGAAAGACCCCAGTACTCGACGGCGATGAACGAGACGAGAGCGAGCATGAGGGGGATATTTATATCGGTATTGGCGCCCCTGAGCAAGGGGACCTCAATGATTGGCCCTGAGTACTGGCCAAAGAAAAGGGTATCCGCGGTGCCTATATGGTATCTTCCAATAACATTGAATATCGGTAAGAGTGACAGCCATGCATTGAAGAGGACGTAAAGGAATATCGTGCCAACAACCGGGAAGAACCGCTTCGCATTCTCACCGGCTATTCTTTCGACAAAGGAATACATACCTTCAATTACCATCTCGGCAAAATTCTGGACTCCTCTGGGAACGAGGCTCATCTTGCGTGTAGCAACGAAGAAGAAAGCGCCGAGTACGATAATGGTCAGCCACGAAGCGATAAGCGTATTGCTTGCGCGGATGGGACCAAATGAGAAAAAGGGATCGGGACTGCCATCTCCATAGTTAGCCGCCAGGTGGATATCAGGGGGAGGTAAGGGGAAGAAGAGGCCGCTGATCAGCATCAGCGAGAGGACTATCAGGACGGCGATGATTACTTTTGTCTTGCGGCCGAATCTGGGCACTTAGTTACTTTCCCTGGTCGTTCTTACGCGACATAAGAGTTTTTAGAATGCGATACACTCCCCAAAAGGCCAGGAACAGTCCGAATAACAGGCCAATGAGCGTGAACGCCAGTTCCGTGCCGGGACCATCGAGTCTCTGCCCAATCCACCTCCCGCCCAGTACGCCGAGCAGAATACAGACGGCGATGTACCAGCCGATACCAACAAACGTGAGTACGTCCGCCCATCGACCCATGGCCCACACACGGAGGGATTATAGCATACGCGGTGTCAGGACTCAATAGCCAACAGCTATCGAGCGCAGAGGCGGCTCATAAGGGATGCATGAGAAGACTCCGGTACAATACACTTAACGTTTCCTCCGGCGGTTTCTCCTCTTCAAAGCGGCGTCCTTGTACACACGGACCAGGCTTCTTCCGTGCTGGAGCATCTTCCGGCGTCTCCTGGACAATTTCCGGTCACGCTTTTCCTGTCTGGTGCCTTCATTTTCCATTGGAACTCTCCGGGCACTGCATTCAGACGAGTTCTTTGCGCAGGTCCAGGATCTGGTCTCTTATCAAAGCGGCCTTCTCGTACTCGAAGTTCCTCGCAGCGGTACGCATCTGCGCTTCAAGGCTCTTGATAAGGCGGGCAATCTCGTCCCTGGGCATGGTGGAAACGGCGGCATAATGTGCGCGGGCCTCGGCAACCACTTTGAGTTGGTCTGTAATACCCTTGACGGCCTTGCGGATACTCTGTGGAGTGATGCCATGCTCACGATTGTAGGCGAGTTGAATACGGCGGCGCCGGTCAGTCTCATCCATTGCTCGCCTCATCGAATCAGTTATCATATCGGCATACATAATGACGTGGCCCTGGGAGTGGCGCGCCGCACGTCCCATGGTCTGAATGAGGGAGCTTTCAGACCTGAGGTATCCCTCCTTGTCGGCATCGAGGATGGCTACAAGGCTCACTTCCGGGAGGTCCAGGCCCTCCCGTAGGAGGTTTATTCCAACCACAACGTCGTAGACGCCCAGCCGGAGGTCTCGCAGAATCTCCACCCGTTCGAGTGTATCGATTTCGGAATGGAGATAGTGAGTCTTGATTCCCATTTCCTTGAGATATTCCGAAAGCTGCTCGGCCATCCGCTTGGTTAGCGTGGTTACCAGGCAGCGCTGCCCGTTATCGGTACGGCACTTTATCTGATCAAGAAGATCGTCGATCTGTCCCTTAGTAGGCTTGATTTCAATAGTGGGGTCGACGAGGCCGGTGGGTCTGACCACCTGCTCGACGACCTGGAGGCTATGGGTACGCTCGTAGGGACCGGGCGTAGCCGAAACGTATATGGCCTGCCCTACGCGAGCTTGAAACTCGTCAAAGTTCAGAGGGCGGTTGTCGAGAGCCGAAGGCAGGCGAAAACCGTATTCGACAAGTGTCTTCTTGCGGGATAGGTCGCCGTGATACATGCCCCTGACCTGAGGCAGGCTCATATGGGATTCATCTGTGACGAGCAGGAAGTCTTTCGGAAAGTAATCGAGCAAGGTCCACGGAGGGCTCCCGGGCGCGCGTCGGGCGAGGTGGCGCGAGTAGTTTTCCACGCCGGTGCAGTAGCCTGTCTCTCTGAGCATTTCCAGATCATAGTTGGTGCGTGCTTCGAGCCTGGCTGCCTCCAGAAGCTTATTCTGACTCTTTAGCTCCGCAAGTCTTTCACCTAGCTCGGTCTTGATGTCCTCCATAGCTGCGACGAGCTTATCATGGGACGTTACAAAGTGTTTGGCCGGGTATATGTCTAGCTGCTGCCGCTCGGCAAGGATTTCGCCAGTCAGCGGATCGATCTCTAGAATACGCTCTACTTCGTCGCCCCAGAACTGGATGCGAACAGCGATTTCTTCGTAAGCCGGCTGAACCTCAAGGCTGTCCCCCCTCACGCGGAAACGTCCGCGTGTGAAGTCCACATCATTCCGCTCATACTGCATATCTACGAGCTGCCGCACCAGGCGGTCGCGGTGGCGAACCTCGCCCTGCCTGACACTGGCCATGAAACTGTAATACTCCTCCGGAGCGCCCAGACCATAGATGCACGACACCGAGGCCACAACCACAACGTCGCGGCGAACAAAAAGAGCCCGGGTTGCCGCATGGCGCAGCTTATCTATCTCCTCGTTGATGTCGGTTTCCTTCTCAATGTAGGTGTCAGTCCGTGGAATGTAAGCTTCGGGTTGGTAGTAATCGTAGTAGCTCACGAAATACTCGACGGCGTTTTCGGGGAAGAAATCCCTGAACTCAGAACAGAGCTGGGCGGCCAGGGTCTTGTTGTGGGCGATAACCAGCGTCGGACGCTGGATGCTTTCGATGACATTGGCGATGGTGAAAGTCTTGCCGCTGCCGGTAACGCCCAGGAGAGTCTGTTTCTGATATCCTTTCGAGAGACCGTCTACAAGCCTTTCAACTGCCTGCGGCTGATCACCGGTTAGCGGGAAATCAGATGAAATCTTGAATGCTGGCATGGTTGGTACTTCGTATTGGTGTGGCGTCTGAGTTGACTTTGCCTGACTTTGCCCTGTGACTGCCAGGCACACAACATGATTGTATCGCAGTTCGACACGACCGGCAAAAGGCGACTAGGAGAAGCGTTCGATAAGGCGAGTAATTCCCTCGAAGAAGCCGGCGCCAGCGAACGCGAAGGCCAGTGACTTGATTGTCTTTCCGATCCAGGCGAAGAAGAGGAACCGTGAAATTGGATAGCGGAGAGCGCCCGCAGCGGCGGTTGCGAGTTTGATGAAGAAGTTCGGAACTGCGGACACGACAAGGATAGTCACCCCGCCGCGCCTCTTCATCCAGCTTTCAATCTGGCCGTACCTCTTCCACCTCTTGATTGCGACCTGGCTTCCGAATCCGGCGGTATAACCGGCAAGCTCGCCGACCGGTTCACCCAGGCCAGCTGCGATTCCGACGAAGAAGGGGTTGAGACCCAGCCCGGCTGCCAGAAAAGCCGCCCACGAACCCGGCAAAGGCCAGATGGGAGATGCGCTTCCGATCACGGCCATAAGGAAGACGCCCAGATAACCGGAGGTGGCCAGGTATTCTTCGGGATTGCTCGGCCTCTGGACAAGCGCGCTTACCATCAACATAATCAGGACGCCAATTATGAGCAGGGCCAGGTACTTGATATGCGTCCAGGTCCAGAAATTGGAAGGCTTCCTGTTGGAATGGGTTTCGCCGGTGGGAGGGATATCCGGCTCTGAGCCTGGAGAGGGGTCGGTACGAAAAGTCATGTTAAGTACAGATTACGACTGGAAAACGCGCAAGTCAATAGAATGTGAGATTGAGGTTTGCGATGCTCCGGTTGTGAAGCTATAATGGTTTACTTGAGGCTGACGCATGAACATTGATCGTATCTTACCCACTGTCTCACGTCCAGGGCGCTATACGGGGGATGAATGGAACTCCTCCAGGAAGGACTGGGACTCGGCGGAGATCAGGGTCCTCCTTTCGTACCCTGATGTATATGAAATCGGGATGTCCAACCTGGGCATAGTCATCCTTTACGATATCTTGAACCGGGAACCGGGTGTTCTTGCGGAGAGAGTCTTCTCTCCCTGGGTGGACATGGAGGCAGCGATGAGGCGTGAAAGTGTGCCTCTGTTCAGCCTGGAGTCCAGACAGCCCGCCCATGAGTTTGATATCTTCGGGCTCTCGCTGGGCTATGAGCTCACTTACACCAATATGCTTGGCATGCTCGATCTCGCGGGCCTGCCAATACGGGCCAGGGAACGCGGGAATCAGCTTCCCCTTGTAATCGCTGGCGGAGGCTGCGCTTTCAATCCGGAACCGGTTGCCGATTTCATAGACCTTTTCGTCATTGGTGATGGAGAAGATGCGCTCATCGAGTTGCTTGACGTCTTCCGGACATGGAAGCGGCAGGGGCGACAAAGCAAACGGGACCTGCTTCTCGAAGCGGCGCGTATGCCCGGGATCTATGTCCCCGCATTCTACGAACCCCGATATAACCCGGACGGGACACTTGCCGCGATTACGGCGGAGATCAAGGAGATCCCTGACAGGATAATCAAACGTATAGTAAGCAGTCTGCCCAAACCGGTAACGAAGCCGGTGGTCCCGTATCTTCAGACTGTGCATGACCGGGCGGCAGTCGAGATTCAGCGCGGTTGCCTGCAGGGTTGCCGCTTCTGCCAGGCCGGCATCATATACCGGCCTGTCCGTGAGAGAAGCCAGCGGGAAGTATTGACGGCCGTTGACGAGCTCATCAGGAACTGTGGATATGATGAGGTCTCGCTGCTGTCACTGAGCAGCAGCGACTATCCTGACATAAAGTCGGTTGTGTCAGCACTATCGGAGAAGTACAGGGATCGGGCCTTGAACCTCTCGCTGCCCAGCCTGCGACTTGATTCGTCCGGTGTCGCGCTCGCAGATGCTTTCGGGGACGGGAAGAAAGCGGGGTCTACGTTCGCGCCTGAGGCGGGTACGGAGCGGCTTCGGCGCATCATCAATAAGCGTCTTACAGATGAGGATATACTCCAGGCGGCAGAAACGGCGGTGGAGCGTGGGTGGAAGAACCTGAAGCTGTACTTCATGATAGGCCTGCCAGGCGAGACCATGGACGACGTGAGCGGAATAGTGCATCTTGTTCGTAAGATAAAGAACGTGGGCAAAGGCAGGATGAATATACGGGTCAATGCCTCGACATTCACACCGAAGGCGCACACTCCATTCCAATGGGTGGCGCAGGCACCGCGTGATGTTCTGGAAAGTCGCCAGCAGGAATTGAGGAGCGGGCTAAGACGGATCGGCGTACATTTGTCATGGCAAGCGCCGGAGGTGAGCATTCTCGAAGCAGTCCTATCACGAGGAGACCGGCGCCTCAGCTGTGTCATTGAGGAGGCGTGGAAGGCTGGCTGCAGATTTGATGCCTGGAGCGAATGCTTTGATTTCCAGAGATGGCAGGCTGCCTTTGAGAAATGCGGCCTTGATCCGTGGTGGTATTCCGGCAGGGAGCGTAATCTGGACGAGATACTGCCGTGGTCACATATCGATACGGGAGTGTCTCCAGGTTTCCTGAAGAGGGAATACCTTCGCAGCATCAAAGGTGTCGAGACCCCGATGTGCGGGTACGAAAGGTGCAATGCCTGCGGCCTTCAGGAAATGAACGGGGACTGCCGGGCGAAATACCGGGAAATGCAGGCGAAATCGTCCGTCAAAGAGAAGCATGCTGAGTAGTCTATGCGATGTAGAGAAACCTTGCCAATCTCAGCGCCCAGGTTGGCAGAGGTTCCGTCGCGGGCATGAAGACTTTGCAGATTAAGACGGCGGTCACCGTGCCGATTATGGCGCCGCCCAGGATATCCACGAAGAAGTGTATTCCCCCGTAGAAACGCGCAAGCACCCAGAGCGAAGCAAGCGCATACAGTAATGCACCTGCCTTGCGATTGCCAAACCAGACTCCCGTAGCGGCCGCAAACGTAATTGTCGCTGCATTACTTGGAAATGATGGATCGTGCGGCAGATAGAAAATAGTCTGAGCGGCATGCGTGGCGGCGTCCCTGACTGCCGGGTCAGTGACATCGTACGGCCTGGGCCAGAACTTGTTTGCGCTGTTGATGAGGAAGACTACCAGGGTGGATATCCCGATAGAAACCGATGCCCCCATTATGGTCCTGTGTATTTGACTTCTCCTGACGGGGTTGGAATAGCCGACCCACAGGCCAAGCATGATGAGGGCTATCGAAACGGGTATGAGAAAGTCACTCACTATGATGCTCATTACGCTATCGAATGCGGGAACTCTTCCTACGAAGCCGGTTATCCACACTGTCCACTCAGATAGCGGCGGCATCATCTGTTTCTCTCTCCTTTTCTCTGCGCAGACTGCTCAGAATCCCACCCCACAGGGTCCTGGTCTTGAGAGTCTCGACTCCCAGCTTGTACTGTCTTTCGGTGCGGGGCCTGTTTGCTCCAGCATCGACCCTTGCCTCTATCATGGAAGCAAGAATGGCAGTCACCACGTAGGCGCTTATTATTGCGAGCAGGAACAAGCCGAGCTGCTGAGACCCTTCCACTGTGTGCTGGATGTTGCGGTTTTCATCAGTGAAGAACCAGCCAAAAGCGCCAAGGATGGCCAGTACACCGAACAGGACCTGGACTCTTGAATCACGGTAGAAGCAGAGGCCATGGAGCCCTGCCACGAGCGAGCCAAGCTGGTATACTCCAATTGATGCTATGAAGACCAGGATGAAGTAGTCCGGACGCATTAAACGGGTGCACCTTTCCTCATCTGTCGGTAGGAACCGTGGATGCGGACCTGACTTTCCAGGTCCAGACGAAGTTCACGCTGAAATTCCAGACCAGCCCCACCAGGATTGCCAAAAACAAAGCCAGAAGGTCATAGACTCCCGCGAAGCGCGTAAGCGGGATGTAAATCGCATAATAGATGGCTATAGCCCCTGCACTAACCAGGTTGAATTTGACCGCCCGGACAAAGAAAGCTCTCTTGCCCCCGGTGCTCTTGTCCCGGAACGTCCATAAATGATTCAAGGTGTAATTGGACAGAATGGAGACTTCAAGGGCGATTATGAGAGCCCACAGGTCGTACAGGTTCGCCAGCCGGGTCAGTAGCCAGAACCCGCCGAAGTTCACTCCGAAGCCAGTGGCCCCCACCACGCAAAACTTCAGGAAACGCTTGGCATCACCCTGGAACCAGATGAGGCGTGAAAGGTGCCTGAGGAAATTCAGCTCTTCTTTGAAGGTGAGATTGCTCTTTCCGCGCTCTCTTCCTCGGAACACATACGGCACCTCGACGACTTTGGCTGCCCTGCCTTTCATCAATACTTCGAGCAGGATTTTGTATCCCGTGGGAGCCAGTTTCACCCCGTCCACCACTTCCCGTCTGAGGAAGAAGAAGCCGGCGAGAGGGTCCTTTATCCCGCGGACTGAAGGCAGGAACAGGCCTGTGATGCGCTTGGCCACCCTCGAGATGAGCTCGCGCCTGGAATCCCACTCCTCCATGCCGCCGCCCTCAACATAGCGGCTCCCGATCACCATGTCAGCTCCGCCTTGCATGGCATCGAGCATGGCGGGAATCGCCTCCGGCGGATGCTGGAGGTCAGCATCCATGACGCCGAGTATGCGCCCAGCGGCCTGTCCGAATCCCGCGACCACGGCCGATGCAAGGCCGCGCTCGTTGGTGCGAAGTACGACCTGGACAGGATATTTGGAAGCAAGGCTCTCTGCCATCTGCGCAGTGCCATCGGGGCTGTTATCATCGACCAGGATCAATTCATACTTGTAGGAGGACAGTGCCTTATGAACCCTCTCCAGGAGGGGTTCAATATTGTCGCGCTCGTTATAGGTTGGCACTATCAATGAGAGGTACAGGTCCGGATCGGTGTTTGGCTTCATTATGAGCTCCTGACGAGGAAGCCGGTGCAGTCACGAATAGTCCCAAATGGCTGAACAGTCGAACAGGGGAAGTGCGGGCCGGAACAAGGCGGTGGTTCAACTATATACCGGCGTGCACCACTGCATGTACTTAGTGCTCATCCCGCACTCGACATCAAAGTAAAGCCTCTGCAATTCCTTCGTTAATTTCCCTATATTGCCCTCGCCCACTTTGCGGCGATCTATCTCCACCACAGGTGTTACGTGAGCCGCGGTTCCGGTTAGAAAGCATTCATCCGCCAGGTACAGCTCGCTGCGGTCCATATGCCGCTCCTCGGTGCCGACACCGAGCTCTTGACTGGCGAGATGTATTACGGTGTCCCGGGTTATCCCCAGCAAAATCCGGTCATGCGTGGATGGCGTTACCAGATGGCCGTTCTGGACCAGGAAGATGTTCTCTCCGCTTCCTTCGGACACATGTCCGTCGGAAGTAAGAAGTATGGCCTCATCGAAACCATTTTCATTGGCTTCAGTCTTTGCCAGCGCATTGTTGACATAAAGGCCGCAAATCTTTCCCCTGGGAGGGATCATGTTGTCATCGAGCCTTCGCCAGGAGGATACACAGCATCGGATACCTTTCTCGGAGTCAAGGTAGGGCCCGAAGGTGGTCACGAATATGAAAAGGCCGTCCTGGAGTCCGTGAAGGCGTACGCCCAGCATTTCGGAACTCTTATATGCCACAGGCCGGATATAGACATCCTCGCGGTAGCCGGACCTGCGGACCAGATCTATGGTGATATCGCACATTTCGTCCGCGGAATAGGGAATCCCGATTTTGAGCAGCTTAGCGCTATTGAGCAGCCTTTTGTAGTGGTCCGCACAGCGGAAAAGATACAGCTGCTTATCCCGGCTGTTCCAGTTGCCACGTATGCCTTCAAAGCAGGCGGTCCCGTAATGGAGAGCATGGGTCATGATCCCCATTTGTGCTTCAGGCAAGGGGACGAACTCTTTATTATAGAAGGCGTAAGGCGGCATTAAACGTCTCCCACGGTGAACTGTTGCTAAGTATAAACAGCGCGAGAGGCTTAGGCAAGTGGCGTACGGCACTCCCTTGAGAGAATCCTGCTTTAATGTTAGCATAAACGGCAGCAGGACTTAAGGTCTATCAGACATGACGAATCTATACGATGTGGCCGTGGTTGGGGCGGGGCCCTCCGGCAGTTACGCTGCGGCGCAACTCGCTGAAGAAGGGCACCGGGTTATCGTATTTGAGCGTCGAAGTACGATTGCGGAGAGAGTATGCTGCACCGGTATCGTGGGAAGAGAATGCATTGAGCGGTTTGAGTTGCCACCGCAGACGATTTCACGTGAGGCGAGTTCAGCGACTTTCTATTCACCGGCAGGGAAGGCACTTCATGTTCGTAAGAATCAGGCGCAGGCATACGTTGTAGATCGAGGGGCGCTGGACAAAGCACTGGCACAGGGCGCGCAGAAGAACGGCGCGAAGTACCTTTTCTCGACAAGGGTGTGCGATATTCACCCGGAAAACGGGCGGGTCTTGCTGAAGGTCGAGCAGGAGGGCCATACGCAGGACTTCGAAAGCAGGGCTGCGATAATCAGCAGCGGCTTTGGAGGAGCCTTGTGTGAGAGACTTGGTCTGGGCAGAATAGGAGATTTCGTCCTGGGAGCTCAAGCGGAGGTGGAGACGAACGCCGCCGAAGTTGAGGTTTACCTGGGACAAGGTGTAGCGCCAGGGTTTTTTGCGTGGCTGGTGCCGACTTCCGGGGGGAGAGGACTGGCCGGCTTGTTGACCAGGCGCAGTCCGCGGGCATTCCTGCTGGATTTCCTGTCCATGCTGGAAGCCAGGGGCAAGATACGCTTGCCTGCGGGCAACTTCGCGTATGGCGGGATTCCTTTGGCTACTCTGCCAAAGACGTATTCGGAGAGAACCCTGGTTGTGGGCGATGCGGCCGGACAGGTGAAGCCGACTACCGGTGGGGGCATCTATTACGGCCTGATCGCGGCGCGACACGCTGTTGCCACGGTGCAGGCCGCTTTCGAGAAGGGAGATTTGTCGGCGCGAGGACTGGCTGGATATGAGAGGAAGTGGAAAGAAGACCTTGAAAACGAGCTGCGCATCGGGCAGGTAGCGCGCAGGCTGTACGAGAGTCTGAGCGATAAGAGGCTGGAGCACATCTTCGAAGTGGCAGCCTCGAACGGAATCCATGAAGAGATACTGACGTCATCGGGTTTTTCCTTTGACTGGCATGCGAGTGCGATTCTGGAGGCCTTCAAACATAAGAAGATGCGCAGGATATTGTGGAGTTTGAGCTGATCGGCGATATGTCGCAAGCGTGCGGCAGTCCTGTTTGACATGGGTTGTCGGCGGGAATAAAATAAGAGTGTGGGGCCCGGGGCCCCATTTTTTATAAAGAGGCTGAATACTTGTACGAGAAAACTGTACTGGACAACGGCTTGCGGGTAGTGAGCAGTACCATGCCGCATACGCGCTCCGTGTGCATAACCATTTTCGTGGGCGCGGGCTCGCGTTATGAGCCGGATGACGAGGCAGGTATTTCCCATTTCCTTGAGCACCTTTGCTTTAAGGGGACCGCGCGCCGTCCGAGTTCCAAAGATATATCGGAGACTATCGACGGCATCGGCGGTCTGTTGAACGGGGGCACGGATAAGGAGCTGATGGTCTACTGGGTCAAAGTAGCCCGGCACCATTTTCCGCTTGCCCTTGACCTGCTCGTGGACATGCTCCGGAATTCAAAGCTCGATCCGGTCGAGATGGAGAACGAGCGGAGGGTGATTATCGAGGAGCTGAATATGTGCGTTGACTCACCCCAAACACGCGTGGATCAGCTTATCGACGATCTTCTCTGGCCCGGACAGCCGCTTGGCCGTGACGTCGCGGGGACCAAGGAGACGGTCTCCACAATCACACGCGATATGATGGTCGACTACATCTCGAAGCACTTTGTTCCGGGTAACGCGGTCGTAGGCATAGCGGGCAATATCAGCCATGAGGAGGTAGTGAGCGCGGTGGATGCCTTTCTCGGCGACTGGGCTGATGGGCCGGCGGCGCAGTGGTACCCGGCCCACAATGAACAGCATGAGCCCCGGCTGAAGGTGGAGCGGCGAAAGACCGAGCAGGTCAACTTCTGTCTGGCGGTACGCGGACTCTCTCAAACTCATCCGGACAGGTATATCTTGAACTTGATCAATCTCGTGCTGGGTGAGGGTATGAGCAGCAGGCTGTTCCTGGAAATCAGAGAGAGGCTGGGGCTGGCCTACGATGTGCACAGCATGGTCACTTTCTTCCATGACTCGGGATCTCTAAACGTCTGCGCCGGCGTCGCGCCCAAGATGGTGGAGGATACGGTGGCGGCTGTTGTGGGAGAGCTTGCCAAAATGAAAGATACCCTGGTGTCAAATGCGGAATTCACCAAGGCCAAAGAGCAAGGCAAGGGGCGGCTTCTGCTGAGGATGGAGGATACTCGCAACGTGGTCGGCTGGGTTGGCGGGCAGGAACTCCTCACGAACCATATCCGTACTGTGGACGATGTGATCTCGACCGTGGATGCTATTACTCCGGAAGACCTCCAGCGGGTCGCGCGAGACGTGTTCAGGACGGAGCGCCTGAGTCTTGCGCTTGTAGGCCCGTACTCGCGGGAAAGCCGACTTAAGCGTATTCTAAAACTCTGAGTCAGGCAGCCATACGGATTGCGGGTCAAGCCAAATAAAAAGCAGCTGCGGTTATGCCGCAGCTGCTTCCAGAGTCAATCAAAACCTTTCCCGGGAAACCCCCTCTAGTACATGCCCTCCATGCCGCCGCCTCCGGGCATGGGAGGTGCTTTCTCCTTCTCCGGTATGTCGGTGATCAATGACTCGGTAGTCAGCACCATGGCCGCTATGCTCGCGGCATTCTCGAGACCGGCACGCGTGACCTTCGCCGGGTCGATGATGCCCCGTTCGACCATGTTACTGTAGTCGTCCTTTTCCGCGTCATAGCCGATACCCTTCTTGGCTTTCTTCACATAGTCTACAGCTACGGATCCCTCTTTACCGGCATTGGTGGCTAGCTGTCGCAGAGGCTCTTCGAGCGCGGACTTGACGATTCTCAGTCCCGTGGCCTCATCACCGATCAGCTTCAGCTTCTCAAGCGCAGGGATAACACTTACGAGAGCGCTACCTCCTCCGGGGACTATGCCCTCTTCCACCGCCGCACGAGTCGCGGAAAGGGCATCCTCAACCCTGTGCTTCTTTTCCTTGAGTTCCACCTCGGTTGCGGCGCCGACTTTGATGACGGCAACGCCGCCGGCAAGACGGGCAAGTCTTTCCTGGAGTTTTTCTCTGTCGAAATCCGAGGTTGTTTCGTCTATTTGGGCCTTAATCTGCTTGATGCGGCCCTGGATTTCTTCATCTGAGCCTTTGCCTTCGATAACGGTGGTGTCATCCTTATTGGATACAACTTTGCGCGCTCTGCCCAGGTCATCTATCGTTGCGGAGTCCAGTTTCCTGCCAACTTCCTCGCTGATTACCCGGCCGCCGGTAAGGATGGCGATATCCTCAAGCATGGCCTTTCTCCGATCGCCAAACCCGGGAGCCTTCACGGCGAGGCAGTTGAGAGTACCGCGCAGTTTGTTGACCACCAGCGTTGCCAGGGCTTCCCCATCAAGGTCTTCGGCGATTACGAGCAGGTTCTTCGAAATTTGGAGCAGCTTCTCCAGAAGGGGCAGTAAATCGGACACTGCCGAAATCTTTTTGTCTGTGATCAGAATGTACGGGTCATCGAGTACTGCTTCCATCCGCTCGGCGTTGGTTATGAAGTAAGGGCTGATGAAACCGCGGTCGAACTGCATGCCTTCTACATATTCAGTCTCGAACTTGATGCCCTTTGACTCTTCGACGGTTATGACGCCGTCCTTGCCAACTTTTTCCATGACGTCGGCAATAAGGTCGCCGATCTGCTTGTCTGCCGCTGAGATCGCGGCAACCTGCGATATCTGCTCTTTGCCGGTTACGGGGGTGGCGATTTTCTTGATCTCTTCAACAGCGGCCGCAACGGCCTTCTCGATACCCCTCTTCAGGGCCATGGGGTTTGCGCCTGCCGCTACATTCTTCATACCTTCATGAAGCATGGCCTGAGCGAGAACGACAGCCGTGGTTGTCCCGTCGCCCGCGATGTCATTTGTCTTGGTAGCTACTTCTTTGATGAGCTGAGCGCCGATGTTCTCGAACGGGTCTTCCAACTCAATTTCCTTGGCGATTGTCACGCCGTCATTCGTTATAGTGGGTGGGCCCCATTTCTTGTCCAGAACGACGTTTCGACCTTTCGGTCCCAGGGTTATCTTAACCGCCTGTGCCAGGGCGTCGATTCCTCTCTTAAGGGAACGCCTGGCGTCTTCGTCATATGAGATCTGTTTGGCCATGGTTTATCCTCTCTTCTTGAATTTTGTTACTTGCCGAGCTTAGCCAGGATATCGCTTTCGCGAAGAATGAGATATTCCTCGCCGTCCTGCTTCCACTCGGTCCCGGCGTATTTCGCGTATATGACTTTGTCGCCTTTCTTGACCTCCATCTCAATGCGGCTTCCGTCCTCCGCGAGTTTGCCGGGGCCGACTGCCAGGATTTCGCCTTCCTGGGGTTTCTCTTTGGCCGTATCTGGAAGGACGATACCGCCCTTCGTTACTTCTTCCCTGACGGTCGGCTTCACTACTACCCGATCAGCCAGAGGCTTGAGGTTCATTGCCATTAAAGGCCTCCTTAAAAGATTTTCGCCTGAAGGGAACTCGAAAATTAGCACTCCCATGAGGAGAGTGCTAACCATCAATAAGATAACTTACGGCTTACTGAACCGCAAGTCCATTCAGGGGCATTCAGCGGCGTTGAGGACTAACTACAGCCACTAAGCCCTCCATATCGCGCAATATCGCCTTACCCGAATATGGCAAAACGGCTTGCGACCATATCGTTCAAGCGGGCTATTCTGCCTGCCGGTCATGCGAGATCAGTCCATGCTCGAGCATAAACTTGATGATCTCCGCTGCGGCCGGCTTAGGTAGTTTGTCAATGATGTTCGACTTCTTCTGGGCGACCCCGCCGGCGGTAATGAGCTTCATGCGTTCCGCGGGCGAGAGGCTGCTGTCGATTGTTGCCGTCTTCTTCAGCCTGGGTTTGGGCTGTGAAATGCCGACAACGGCGACCCGGGGCCTTATATCGTGTGCGTCGAGCCCCAGTGTCGCTGCGTCAAGCCGGGCAACATCCTTTCGGAGGCCGGAGAGTATGGTGCGCAGGCAGGGATAGACTGGTTTGGCCAGTATGCCCTCGACCGTGAATAGTGCGGGAAGAGGGCTTTCTACGACTTCCCTGTCACCGCCCTTGAGACGCCTGTGTACGATGGCGGTACGGGTATCAGCGTAAATATCTATCCTGGTTGCGCATGTAACCAGGGGAAGACTCAGCCACTCGGCAATACCAGCTCCCAGGAAGCAGTCCGCTTCGTCCATTGACTCTTTGCCGCACAAGACTAAATCGTATTCTTCCCGTGCGATAACCCGCGAGAGTGCCAACGCTGTCAGGTATGAGTCTGAATCATCAAGGAGCGGGTCACATACGTGAACGGCCTTGTCGGCTCCCATCTTCAGGCAGGTTCTGAGGACGGCTTCTGATTGAGCCGGCCCTAGACTTACAGCGGTCACTTTGCCACCATGCTTCTGCCTGATGTTGATGGCCTCGCTCAGGGCTATCTCGTCCAGGGCATCCATAATGTGGTGAATATTCTTGAGAGCGCCGGTTTCCAGGTCGTACTTCACGATCGTCGGGTCGGGCACCTGCTTTACACACACAATAATATGCATATTCGCTCCCGGGATTACACACTTTTCGCCAGGATCAAGATGCGGAGTCGCCCAGTTCTCGCAACTGCTTCGTAAGTTCAGGTATTATTTCGTGCATATCACCGATCACAGCGAGGTCGGCCATCTTCGTGATAGGAGCATTGCGATCGGTATTGATCGAAACCATGAGCTTGGAGCCTTTGATGCTGAGCGTGTGGTGAAAAGCTCCTGAAATTCCGCATGTGAGGTAAAGGCGCGGCGTTATTATCTTCCCGGTCATTCCAATCCGCCTCTCGTCCGATACCCAGTGTTCATCGGTGGCTCTTCTACTCCCCCCGATGGAAGCTCCCAGAAGGCGTGCCAGCTCTTCGACAGGGACGAGATTCTCCGCGCACTGCAAGCCTTTCCCGACGCCGATGACGATTTCGGCTTCACTGACGCATACAGCGCAGGGGTCTGCTTTCAGGTAATCTATTGCCCGAGTGCGGTCTACACGTGCATCCAGGCGCACCCTGGGTTCAATCACTACAGGGTCTTTGGGCGCTCTTACTCTGTGCTGGCCTAGAGTCTGCGGGTCTATGGTCGCTACAACCGGCATAACCAGCGGAGTGACTGTGGCCCTTGCTTTCCCTCCGTGAATAGGCCTGTGGATCACAAGCCTTCCATCTCGCTCGAGTTCGATTTCGGTGTACCGGGACACAAAGCCGACCTTGAGTCTAGCGGCGAGCCTGGGCGCAAGGTCGTTTCCCATAGGAGTGCTGCCAAACAGGATAATCGAGGGACGACACTGCTCGACAAGCTGTGCCAGGGCGGTTACGAAGAGGGTGCTTGAATACGTGTCAAGCAGCTGGTCGTCCACGACCAGGGCTTCGTCGAGGCCTTGCGGGCGGAAAGCCGTTGCGAATTCGGCTATTCTGTGACCCAGAATGACCGCGCAGGCTTGCCTCTCAAGCCGGTCTGCCACAATGCGGCTTTCGCCGGCAAGCAAATGAGAGGACTCGTCTAGTCTACCTTCCTTATGCTCAACAAAGAACCAGATTCGGTTATCTAACTTGCTTTCTGACGGTTTCTCATTATCAGGGCCTCTTGTATCCATAGCAGCCATACTGTGCCTCAGGACAATCTGCAGTGGCCTGATTTAATGCCATCATTATACTCTTGTCAGAACGTAAAGCAACAGGGGCGATCATGAGTCTTTTCAGAACCGCGATCGCCCCTGTATATTGACTAGGCCGGGCTAAATGAGCCTGCCGATCCAATGGCCGTCACGGTTGGCCTCGGCCATGCTGTGGGGATTCCTGGCTTCGCCGATCTTGTAGAGCTCCTTGACCTTTCCCTGGAGTTCGGCGTACAGCTCATCATTGGGGATTTTGCCCGTGATAAGAACGAAGGTATCCGCCTCAACTTCTCTCGTTGCCATGGTATGGATATTGAGCACAGTGGCCGTATTACCGATTATCATGGCCAGGAAGGTTTGGGGACTCAGGACCACGCCCTTGTTGAGCATTCGGGGTGTTACATGGAACCAGGTCATGTCCTTGATCTGGTCGATTCCACCGATGTTCGGAACGGGCGATACGAGCTCCACCTTGCATCCACGGTCCGCGAGCATCTCGGCTATTCCGGAAGCGGTGATGTCGCACCTACCGTCCCATATGAGGACCCTTTCACCTACCTTTGCCTTGCCGCTGACAACCTCATCTGCGGTGACAACGCAGTCCTGCTGCCAGCCTGGAACCTCCATGTGGCTCATACCTGTATAGCCGTTGCGCATCCAGGTGGCTCCGGTTGCCACAACTACAACATCCGGCTTCATATCGAGGACCATTTTCGCGGTCGCTTCTGTACCGGTAATGACTTTGACTCCCGCCTGGGGCAACTGGATTTTCTGCCACCTGACAAGACCGCCGGTTTCCTCCCTGCCCGGAAGCTTCTCAGCAAGCAGGCACTGTCCGCCGAGTTCGTCTGCTTTCTCTATCAGAGTTACGTCATGCCCTTTCAAGGCAGTGACCCTGGCCGCTTCCATCCCGGCTGGTCCGCCACCCACAACGACTACCTTCTTCTTGGTAGGTGCGGGTTTGATGCTTCCTATTCCCCAGCCCATATGCTCCATTCCTACGGTTGGGTTGACGACGCATCTTATGGGGGCTCCATCCATCATGTACTTGACGCAGTTCTGGTTGCATCCCTGGCAAGGGCGGATATCGTCCAGCCTTCCTTCGCGCGCCTTGTTGGGGAGCTCCGGGTCCGCGATCAGCGGCCTTGCCATGGCTATCATATCCGCCTTACCCTCGGCGAGTATATTCTCCGCGATCATGGGGTCGTTGATCCTGCCGACGGCGATTATAGGGATGTTCTTGACGGCCTCTTTCATCTGTTCCACCGCATACATTTGATAGGCGGGAGGAAGATAGAGAGGGCCGAAATACATGTGCATTGACTGGGTCTCTCTTCCCACGCCCGCAATGATGTAATCGAGCCTCCCGTCCTTATCAAGCATCTTCGCCAGCTCAACAGCTTCATCCGGGACAATGGAACCTGGCAGCATGTCATCCACCGTAATCGTATAACCCATGGCCATCTTGTCGCCGGCTACTTTCTTAATAACATCTATGGTCTCGAAGAGAAGGCGTGCCCGGTTCTCGAGGGAACCTCCATACTCGTCGGTTCGCTTGTTCATCGTACCGGACATGAAGTCGGCGATCACCCCCGAATGATTATGTATGTCAACTCCGTCGAAGCCCGCATCGAGCAGATTTTGAACGCAGATGCCATAGTATTCGAGGTGGAGTTTGATGTCTTCTTTTGTCATCGGCTCCCACATCTGGTCGGCGAAATTGGCATCAGGAACGAGACTGGGCCCGCGTTTGTTCCCAAGAGTTATCGAATATAGCTGGAAACTGCATCTTGCTCCCAGCTCGTGGATGGCATCGGCAAGTCTCTTCATCGGAGGCACTATTTCTTTCTGCCAGGCCCAGAAATGCCTGTCGTAATGGCCGCCGTTATGCTTCATGAAGATCGGGTCACGGGGCTCAACGTATCCGACCGACATGGCAATCCACCCTGCCCCGCCCTTCGCCTTATCAAGTTCATAATGGATGAATTCATCAGTTGGGACGCCGCGATCACACATAAGGGGACTGTGGGGGGCGCTCATGATCCTGTTCTTTACGGTGAAGGGGCCAATCTTGATCGGGCTAAACAGGTACTGGAACTGCTGGGCGCTCATTACACCTCCTGAAGATTTGATGACGGGGCGCGATGTTCGTGTGGATAAGGGAAGTACGCGTGAGGGAAATATATACCCGCGCGAAATCTTTGTCAAGGGTTACGGGCGACGGTGGTTGCCGGGAGGGGATTAGCGCAGTTCACTCTGCACTGCTTGGAGGGCGGCGAGCGCAGCGTTGACGGTAGCCCCGATGTCGGCTTCGGCATGTGCTGTTGAAAGGAACATCGCTTCAAACTGGGATGGAGGAAGGTATATTCCTTGGTGCAACATATGCCTGAAAAACGCGGAGAATCGCCGCGTATCGGAAACGATAGCTGACTCATAATCGTGTACAGGGCTCTCGGTGAAGAAGAGGGTCATGATCGATCCCGCTCTATTGACCCGGACAGGCACCTCGTTCTTTGCTGCGGCCTGGCAAAGGCCTTCCTGCAGAGTAGCGGCGAATTTTTCAAGGTTCTCATATACGCCGGTTTCTGCCAGAGCCTGTAGCGTAGCGATACCGGCGGTCATGGCGATGGGATTTCCGGAAAGGGTGCCGGCCTGGTAAACAGGTCCGGATGGAGCGATCATGTCCATGATATCCTTGCGGCCCCCGTACGCGCCGACCGGCAGTCCGCCGCCGATAATCTTACCCAGGCAGGTGAGGTCAGGTGTTACTCGGTAAAGGGCCTGAGCGCCTCCGGGGGCGAGCCTGAAACCGGTGATGACCTCGTCGAAGACAAGGAGGGAGCCGTGACTTTCCGTCAGGGCGCGGAGAGACTCGAGGAATCCGGAATCGGGTGGAATTACCCCCATATTGGCGCACACCGGTTCGACGATGACTGCAGCTATACTATTCTTATTGGCATTGAAGATCCTGTCCACGGACCCGATGTCATTGTACCGGGCAGTCAGGGTATTGCGGGCATAAGACGATGGAACACCGGGGCTGTCAGGAAGTCCGATAGTAGCGACGCCTGAGCCTGCCTTTACCAGGAGGCCGTCGGAGTGGCCATGGTAGCAGCCGGCGAACTTGATAACCTTGTCTCTGCCGGTGAAAGCTCTGGCCAGGCGCAGTGAGCTCATGACGGCTTCCGTACCGGAATTCACAAACCGCAACTCTTCTATGGACGGCATGGCGTTGCGAATAAGCATGGCCAGGGTTGTTTCCTTCTCAGTGGGGGCGCCGAAGGTGGTGCCATATTCAAGAGCTTCCCTGAGGGCGTCCAGGACGCGTGGGTGGGCATGGCCGAGGATCAAGGGCCCCCAGGAGCATACATAATCGATGAATTCATTGCCGTCCTCATCGCAGATCCTGGATCCGGAGGCCCTCTTTATGAACAGGGGATGACCTCCCACGGCCTTGAACGCTCTTACGGGGCTGTTGACCCCTCCCGGGAAGCAGCGCTCGGCCTCTTTGAATAGTTTCTCTGATCTTTGCCTTTTCATGCCCATAAGCCCCTGATCTCTACGGTAACTGTCTCAGCCACTGCGCTGCTTCTTTGGCATAGTAAGTGATGATGAAATCCGCCCCTGCTCTCTTTATTGACAGGAGGACCTCGGTGGCGGCCCGCTTTTCGTCTATCCAGCCTGCCCTCGCGGCGGCCTTAAGCATCGAATATTCTCCGCTGACGCTGTAGGCAGCCAACGGGTGATCGTAAGTCTCGCGCACTTTCCTGATGACGTCCAGGTATGAAAGGGCCGGTTTGACCATTACAATATCGGCCCCTTCCTCGATATCCAACTCGACCTCCCTGAGGGCTTCACGGATATTGGCGGGGTCCATCTGGTACTGGCTCCGGTTGCCGGATTTGGGCGCGGACTCAGCCGCTTCTCGGAAAGGTCCGTAGAAGGCCGAGCAGTATTTCGCGGCGTAGGCCATTATTAGCCGATTCTGGAAGTCGCTCCGGTCGAGAGATCTGCGTATAGCGGCGACTCTACCGTCCATCATATCTGAGGGCGCCACGATATCGGCCCCAGCTTGCGTATGGCTGAGGGCGGTCCTCGCGATTAGTTCGACCGTTCTGTCGTTGTCCACGCAGCCGCTGTCATCCAGGATTCCGCAGTGCCCGTGGCTGGTGTACTGGCAGAGGCAGACATCGGTGATCACTATCAGATCGGGAATTGCAGCCTTGATCGCGGCTACTGCCTGCTGGACAGTGCCTGCTGCGCTGTAGGCCTCGGAACCTGACTCGTCCTTGCTGGTGGGCAAACCGAAAAGCAGTATACCTGGTATGCCCAGAGCGGCTATTTCCTGGACTTCACGTACCAGGTAATCCACCGAGAGATGGCATATTCCGGGCATGGATGGAATCTCTTGCCTGATATGCTTTCCCGGCACCACAAAGAGGGGCTGGACAAGGTCGTCAACCAAAAGGGCCGTTTCGCGGACGAGTCTGCGCAGGGCTTCGGTGCGCCTGAGACATCTCATGCGCAGCTGAGGGAACACGGACATCAAAGACCTGCCTTATTGTAGTATTGCGCGATGGACGTAACCAGGCCGGGTATAGTGTAGTCCTTCGCCATCACAGCTACCTTGAGGCCATACCTGACTGCGGTATCCCGCGTAACCGGGCCGATACAGGCTACGAGAGTCTGATTAGCCAGCGGCCAGTCTTCGCCCAGCAGGAGGACAAGATTCTTGACTGTTGAAGAGCTGGTAAAGGTGGTGATGTCAATCAAGCCGTCTTTCAACATTTGGAGGCCTCGAGAATCGGGTGCGGACGGAGGTACAGTCCGGTAGACAGCAAGTTCTCTCACTTGCGCTCCCGCGCGGCGGAGACCTTCGGCGAGCAGGGGCCGCGCGTTTTGCGCACGAGGCAGCAGAATACGCTTTCCGCTGATTTCTCTATGCGCAAGTCCTTCCAGGATTTTCTCGGATATATATTCTTCGGGTACGTAGTCAACGTGGAGACCATGATTCCGGCAGGCTTCTGCGGTGGCCGGGCCGATGGCGCAGATTTTGGGCGGTCTCGCTTGCCGAAGCTCAAGCCCTGCTTCACCCGACCAGGGAAGGAACGCTTCCACGCCGTTGACGCTGGTAAAAATGACCCAGTCATAGCGGTGGAATTCCCTGGCTTCCTTCAGGGTCTCGTCTGAAGGCCTTACAGGCTGGATCTCGATAACCGGGAGCTCTACAGACTCAGCTCCGTATTCGGAGAGCAGGCGGCTCAGCTTGCTCGCCTGGGACCTCGACCTTGTCACGAGCACGCGTTTGCCGAATAGTGGTTTTCTGTCGAACCAGCGCAGCTTCTCCCGCATTTTGACCACTTCGCCTACTATGATGACTGCAGGCGGCGGGACATAGTGCGCAGAAGCCTGTTCCACGATATCTGCCAGAGTCCCTGCGACGGTCCGCTGGGCGGGACCGGTGCCGCTATGTATTAATGCGATTGGTGTAGTTGGAGGGCGCCCGTTAGCCATCAACTGCTCGACGATGGCGGGAAGGTTTTCAATACCCATCAGGAAAATCAGGGTGTCGACGCCGGTCGAGAGCTTATCCCAGGCAAGGCTGGATATCGGCTTGTTCGGGTCTTCGTGGCCGGTTATTATGGCGACAGATGAAGACAGGCCGCGGTGAGTAGCTGGAATACCGGCGTAGGCAGGCACGGCTAACGCCGCGGTCACTCCGGGCACAAACTCAAACTCGATGCCTTCAGCAGCCAGGGCCTCAGCCTCTTCGCCGCCGCGCCCCAGAACGAGGGGATCCCCGCCTTTCAGGCGGACCACTGTCTTGCCGGCTTTCGCCTTTTCAATGAGCAGGCTGTTTATCCGTTTCTGGCTCATAGTGTGCCTGGCGGACTCTTTGCCGGCATAGATTCTCTCGGCGTCTGAGCGAGATGCTTCAAGCAGTTTCTCGCTGACCAGCCGGTCATATATAATTACGTCGGCCTCACGTACACATTCAAGACCCTTGACGGTTATGAGCTGAGGGTCGCCGGGACCCGCGCCCACAAGGTAGACTATTCCTTTAGCCATTTAATCATCATCCATGGATAAGCTCTCGTGCCCCAAGACCAAGCAAGCTCTCTGCAAGAATGCGGCCAATTCTTTCAGCGTCCGGCGCCGGGCCTTCCCTGAAATCGCGGAGCATGGTCGTGCCGTCGATGCTCGCTGCCATGCCTTTGATACGGAGGTTGCCGGCTTGTACAGTGGCGAAGGCCGCCACGGGGATGCGGCAGCCGGCGCCAAAGGTCCTGAGAAAGGCGCGTTCCGCGGTTATGCTCTGCCATAGCGGCTCTTCGTTAATTACTTCCAGGCAGGGGTTTAGATCGGTATCATAAGCCCTTGTCTCCACTGCAAGGGCGCCCTGTCCCGGGGCGGGGAGAAAATCCTGTATGGGCAGGTACTCGGTAATCCGGTCCTGCCAGCCGAGGCGGGCTAATGCGGCTGCTGCGATAATGATCCCGTCGAACTCCCCCGCATTGAGTTTCCTCAGGCGTGTATCCACGTTGCCCCTAACCGGGCTTATTGCTATATCGGGTCGACACTGTCTGAGCTGAGCGGCCCGTCGCAGGCTGCCTGTAGCGATACTCGCGCCGAGAGGCAACTGCGCCAACGGCAGGCCGGATGATGAGATGAAAGCGTCCCGAGCGTCCGTCCGCATGCATACGGCGGCGAGCTTGAAATCCATGTCCAGCTCGCTCGGCATATCTTTCAGACTGTGAATAGCCATGTCTATTTCGCCGGAAAGAAGGGCCGCCTCGAGTTCTTTGACGAACACTCCCTGGCCCCCAATCTCGTCAAGGACCGATTTGAGGTCACGGTCGCCTGTGGTCTTTATGACTCTGACCTGGCACGCGATTTCCGGATAGAAGCTCTTGAGTCGGTCAAGCACGAGATCTGTCTGGCGGAGTGCCAGCTTGCTTCCGCGGGAGCCAACTATAATCCTTGTCTTCACCTGCTGCGATTATCCACCCTGTTTATCAAGTCCAAACATTTCACGGGCGATTCGAATATTGTCGCCGCTGCCGTCGCCGTCTTTGATGAAAGCTATAGGCTCATGGAGCAGCTTGCTCACGATAGAACGGGTCAGAGCATCGATAACGGCCCGCTCTTTTTCGGACAGGTCCAGCATGGCTATACTCTTCTCGATTTGACTCAGCCGGATTTCTTCGGCCCTGTTCACGAGTTCCTTCACGGCAGGGACGGCCTGGAGAGCATGCCACCTTGACAGGAAACTGCGCACCTCTTCCTCAACGATGGCTTCCACGCGCTCTTTTTGCGTATGGCGAAACCGATGATTGGACTCGCAGATAGCCTCCAGATCATCTATATCATACAGGAAAACGTTGCCAATTTTCCTGACGTCAGGATGGATGTCCCTCGGTACCGCGATATCGATAAGGACGAGAGGTCTATCGGGTCGGGCCTGCATCGCGTCGGCAACAAGAACGGGCTTGACAATGCAATCAGGCGCTCCGCTGGAGCTAATCACGATATCAGCTTCGGCTAGATGCCGGTCGAGCTCTTCGAAGGGGACGGGATCGCAGCCGTACTTCGACGCCAGGGCAACCGCTTTCTCGTATGAGCGGCTGGTTATGGCGATGGCGGATACAGAATACTTGCTTGCCGCTTTGACCGCGAGCTTGCCTGCTTCACCAGCGCTTATGAAAAGGAGCTTGGATCGGGAAGTATCCGCAACGATGCCGGCTGCGAGGTCAATGGCCAGTGAGCTGACGGAAACGGGATTCCGGCTGATGCCTGTTTTCATTCTTGCTCGGCGCCCGACGCGCACAGCCTGGCGAAACAGGCTCAAGAGAGGCAGACTTGCACCTCCACATGCTTCGACCTCCTGCAAGGCTGACCTGACCTGACCCAGAACTTCGAACTCACCGATTACCATCGATTCCACGCCGGAAGATATCCTGAAGAGATGTCTTACAGCTTCTTCCTGATGGAGAATATACAGGTGCGGAAGAAGTTCTGAAGGAAGCATATTGCCCAGCTGGCACAGGAAGCCCTTCAGTTCCTCTACCTGTGCGCCTCCATCCCCGATTAGTGAGTACACCTCTGTGCGGTTGCAGGTGGAAAGTATCACACCCTCCGGGACGAAGTCCTTAAGGGCCATCAGGGCTTCCTTGAACTCCGAGCGGCCCACAGCCAGCCGTTCTCGTATGTGAAGAGGAGCCGTCTTATGGTCCAGACCTATTGCCAGGACGAGCATATTCTTCACTTTGCAGACTTGCCTTCCCGGTATTGTATCAGGTCGGATAGAAGCCGCTGCCGGGCACTCTCAAAATCACCAGTTCGAAGCATGTTCAGCAACAGATTGATATCAAGCATATCCTGCCATCGATCGGCTGGGACATCGATGTTGCGGTCCTTAAGTTCCTTGCGAACTTCTGAGACTAGCGCGGCGAGGCTGGAGTAGCCGGGGCCGAGAAACTCCTCCAGTTTGGTGCGGAGCTTGCGGGCCAGAGCAGGACTTGTTCCGCCTGTTGAAATGGCAACAGTGATATCTCCGCGCCGTACAATTGCAGGGACTATGAACTGGCAGTCGTCCGGGGAGTCAACCACGTTTGTAAGAACCCCGCATTCGTGTCCTTCACAAGCCACGTTCTTATTCACTGAGGAATCATCTGTGGCGGCAATGGCCAGAATGGCGCCTGAAAGATCCCCGTCCCGGTAGTCTCTCGACCGCACCTGTATCTTACCTTCGGCGGCCAATTTAGCCAGACCGGGGGATAAGGAGGAACTGATAACTGTGACGGAAGCCCCATGGTCGATAAGCGATGTCACTTTTCGCTCAGCGACTTCTCCCCCACCGACCACGACACACTTCCTGTCCTGAAGGTTGAGAAACAGCGGGTAGTAAGGCGATATTCGATTCAAGGCTCAGTCAATGTCCGCGAAATAGCGGATCCTTTCTTTCTTATACTCTCTGGTTGTCAGTAACAACTGGTAATTGAGAATAGTCGTATCGAGAGACAGCTGCCTGGCTGTTGCGTGGCATTCATTCCGATGACGGCAGTGGATCATGGCGTATAGATTGTACGGCCATCCCACATCGGTTCGCCTTTCGTAGCAATGGCTTATGGACGAATATGAAGCCATCTTCATACCGGCGTGCTGCACGAGGTGATCGGGTGCGGCCCAGCAGGAGAGAACGTTTACCGGGAAGCCAGCCTCTCTATGGCCCAGTAATGCCCCCAGGCGTCTCAGGATGTCTGATGATTGCAGCGATCTTATGCACCCCAACAATTCGTCCGGGGTAGTCGCGGCCTTCTGGGCGAGATGGTCGAAAGGCCTGGCCGTAACCGGCAGGTCGTCGGTAAGCATTCTCACAAGCCTCTTCTCAAAATGAGAGAGGGGACGAACTTCGGCAGCCTCATCTATTCTTTCACTGACAGCCTCGAATTCCTTACTGGTATCTTCCTTGCCTGTCAGGTCAAAGTATACCCGGATTTTGAAAACCCTGACAGCGGGCAGATTCATAACGTCTTCAGCTTCTACCTGGTCAGTCAGGAGGTTGATCACGTCTATGATATCCTCTGCCGGGGAAACAGTGAGGGTAAACCAGAGGTTGAAATAATGTGTCCGGCCGTAGTTATGGCTGACACCGGGGTGCCGGTTGATGATTTCCGCCGCCTCATCTATCCTTTCACCGGGCAGATGAATAGCAACGAGCGTACTCTGGTATCCGAGCTTCCTGGAATCGAAAACCCCGCTTATCCATTTTATCAGCCCCATTCCCTTCAGGCGTAAGACCCTTTCAATAGCTTCTTGCCCGCTGATGTTGACCCTCCTGCCAAGATCGGCATAAGGTTCGGGCACGAGCGGAAGAGAGGCCTGCAGGAGGTTCAGCAGCCTTCGGTCAATGTTGTCGATAGGAGCGGTGACAGTCGCCATCAGGCACTTCTCTTCGATTCGTCGGGCAGTCCGGCTGGTCTGTGGATGCAGTACGGCTCTTCACCGAGGTAGTCGCCTGTAGTCTCATAAGCCCGCGCCCGGCAGCCCCCACAGATGGCCTTGTATTCGCAAACGCCGCACTTTCCCTTTATCCTGGATATATCCCGCAGACGGTTGAACAGAGGTGAATTGCGCCAGACATCTGCGAAGTCCTGGGCCCTCAGGTTTCCTGCTTCGACATCCAGATAACCGCATCCCTGGACGCGCCCTGTGTGGGAAATGAAGCAGAACCCTGTTCCGGCAAGACAACCCCTTGTGAGTACGTTCATTTCGGGTTGGGAGGCTCTTCTCATGATCTTGTTGTCAGGATGGTTGCGCTGGGCCAGAATGCGCATGTAGTGCGGAACGTCCGTCGGCTTGAAGAATATGCGGCTTCCAAGCTCAATCTGCTTATCGAATATCCAGTTGAGTACACGTTCATATTCTATGGGTTCCAGTTCCTGCGGCGCCAGGTTCTTACCGCGCCCGGTGGGGACCAGCATGAAGGGATGGAATGCGACTGCTCGCAGTTCCAGGGCAAGAGCGAGCAAGTCCTCGAGATACGACACGTTTAACTTGGTCACGGTGCAGTTGAACTGAACGTCGATTCCGGCGTTGATTGCGTTCTTGGCCCCTTTTAGTGCCGCGTCATATGCCCCCGGCATTCCGCGGAATCTATCCTGGAGGTTCGCCGAAGGGAAATCCAGGCTTACCCCCACTCTTGAGATAGGGACTTCTTTGAGCCTGGCTGCCACACGTTTGGTGATTAGAGTGCCGTTAGTGCCGACTGCAACCCGCAGGCCCTCTCGGGTAGCGTATTTAGCTATCTCGAAGAAGTCCCGGCGGAGCAGGGGCTCTCCACCCGTCAGGATGACTATCGGTCTCCCAACCTCAACAATATTGTCAATTACAGAAAAACACTCGCTTGTAGAGAACTCGCCAGGCGCATGCTCAGCAGTGGATGAAGCCCGGCAGTGAGCACAGAGGAGATTGCACGACCGGGTTATCTCCCAGGCAATCAGACGGAGATTTGGTGTTAAGGCCAAAGTCTAAACTCCTTTGACAGGCTCTTTTATTCTGATTTCTTCATCGGTGAGATAACAGGCGGGGTCTTCAGCCCAGACATCACCAAATACCGCTTCGGCGCGCACTCGGAGATTGCCGTTGCAGAGGTCAATGTATCCGCATCGGGAGCACCGGCCCCGGAGCAGACCCTTTCTGGTTTTGAGGCCGCGCATCAAAGGGTCTCGGGTGTCGAGCCAGATGTCGCCGAACTTGCGCTCACGTACGTTGCCGAATGAATAGTGCCACCAGAACTGGTCTGCGTGGACATCCCCGATGTCATCCACCGCCGAGATCCTGATGCCCGAATTGTTTCCGCCGTTCATGCGGAGAAGCTCAAGGACTTCAGCAGCTCGACGCGGCTGTTCCCTCAGAACTTTCTGATAGATATAAATGCCGTCTGCGTGATTATCCACGGTAAGGACTTCCTTGAAGATGCCCCTCCGGTACAAGTCCAGCGTCCGATCACAGATAAGGTCGATTGTCGCTCGGGTTTCCGCATGGCTCAGCCGGCGTTCATGCATCTTACCGGCGCGTCCCACGAAGGCAAGGTGATAGAAACACACACGCTCGATGTTCTCCTGCTCTATGAGATCGAATATAGCCGGTATGCTTGTCAGATTGTAAGGCGTGATGGTGAACCTCAGCGACAGCTTCTGGCCGCGTGCTTTGCACCGGCGCACTGCGGCAAGTGCCGCTTTATAAGCGCCCGCCACTCCCCTGAACCTGTCGTTATCGGTGCTGGAGCCATCCAGGCTGATGCCTACCTCACTGAAACCTGTTTGTGCTATGCGATCCGCGAGTTTATCGTCTATCAAGGTGCCGTTCGTCGACAGCACAGCTCGAACACCGAGTCCACGAGCAAAGGCCGCGAGATCAAATATGTCCTCCCTGAGAAGGGGTTCCCCGCCGGAGAACAAGAGGACCGGGACGTCGAAGGCGCGAAGGTCATTGATGAAGCCCTTTGCTTCTTCGGAACTGAGCTCCGGGCGAGTTATGTCCGGGCCGGCGCTCGCGTAGCAGTGCATGCAGTGTAAGTTGCAGCGCCTGGTGCAGTTCCAAACAACGATCGGGCGGGGTTCTTGAGACGCGGGGCATTCGACAGGCCGATACCGTAGGGCATCACCCGATGAGGAAACGCCGCAAAGGAGCCTGGACACAGATATCATAGTTCCTCTCTTGGATGCCTGGCTATCGGCTGTGTTGCTCTCGCGGGTGCATCGGGGTAAGTCCGGGCAAGCGCATTTCTGGCACGTTAAGAGTGTTTGATGGCACCCAGGATTTCGTAGGGTCCATTTGATGCTACGGTGTAGCCGGTGATTTTGAAGGGGAATGTGCGTCCGTCATCCAGGACCAGGGCGAGAGCGCCTGATGCGCCTTCGGCAGCTTGAACGTTGCCTTCCAGAACTGAGATCTTGCCGCTGATGAACTTACGGGCTAAACTCGCTTTATCACCGACAAAAGAAGTGGCGAGAATCCTCTCCACCTCTATGCTCAGATCATACTCAACCTTCGCGATGCGTTTGCCGTTTTGGAGGATTTCTCCTGTTCCGCCGGGAGTCTCGAGTACCTTGTGTAGCCGTCGCAGCACGTATGATCTCCGCCAGGCAAAAAGCCTTATCTCAGGCTTGCCGTCCATTTCATTATATACGTGTAAGCGAAATAGCTCAAGAACGGGTCAGGTTCCGGCGCCGCCCGGATTAAGAGCGGTTATTCTCTGTGCCTTCCCTGGATAAGGGAGAAGAACTCCGCGCGGGTAGCCGCGCTGCGCCTGAAGCTACCCCTGTTGGCGGAGGTAACAATGTTACTACCAGGCTTCTTGATCCCTCGCATGGTCATGCAAAGATGCTCTGCCTGAATGACGACGGCGACACCCTGCGGTTGCAGTACGTCCATGATCGTATCCGCTATCTGGCTTGTCAGGCGTTCCTGCAGTTGGGGCCGCCTGGCCAGAATTTCGACAACCCGGGCCATTTTGCTGGCTCCGACTACCCGTCCGCTGGGGATGTAGCCTACGTGGGCCATACCGTAGAACGGGAGGAAGTGGTGCTCACACATGGAGTAGAAGGGTATGTCCTTGAAGACGATCATTTCGCGATGGTCTTCTTCAAAGCCTACCTGGAGCTCGAGTTTTGGGTCAGTGAACAGGCCGGAAAACACTTCCTCATACATATCGGCTATGCGCCTGGGGGTATCGATCAGGCCTTCGCGATTCGGGTCTTCACCGACTGCCTCGATTATCGAGATCACTGCCTCCTGGATCTTGACCTTGTCAATGATCAGGCCGGCAACCTGTGGAAGATAGTTGATGTGCTTAGAATCCGCCAATTGCCTTCTCCAGAGCATCTAGATTAGCGGGCAACTCAAACGGCTGCCGCGCGTTCCGGATAGCCGTATCGGGGTCCTTTAGACCCGATCCGGTTACTATACACACGATTTGTTTGCTGGAAAAATCATGACCGTTTTTCGACATCTTAATGAGCCCCGCTACGGACGCGGCGGAAGCAGGTTCCCCGAAGATTCCCTCCCTGGATCCTAGAAGCTGGTATGCCTCAAGAATTTCGGCGTCCGTGACGATGTCGATGATACCGCCTGATTCATCCCGCGCCGCAACGGCCTTCTGCCAGCTCGCCGGATTGCCGATGCGGATGGCTGAGGCGAAGGTAGTAGGATCGGGTATCGGCTTGCCCTTCACAATCGCTGCGGAGCCTTCCGCCTCGAATCCCATCATCCTCGGAGTTTTGCCGGCTTTTCCCGCCCGTTTGTAATCCAGAAAGCCTTTCCAGTATGCCGTTATGTTCCCGGCGTTCCCAACCGGAATGAAAAGGCAGTCTGGAGCATCTCCCAGGGTGTCGATGATCTCGAAGGCCGCGGTTTTCTGACCCTCGATACGGTGCGGGTTGAGCGAGTTCACAAGGATAATTGGATGCCTGTCAGTAATAGCTCTGACCAGCTCCAGAGCCCTGTCAAAATTGCCGTCGATGGCGAGAATCTCAGCGCCGTAGATCATTGCCTGTGCGAGCTTGCCGAGGGCGATATTGCCTCGAGGCACAACGACAAGTACCTTGAGACCGAAAATCGCCCCGTAAGCCGCGGCTGAAGCGCTCGTATTACCTGTGGATGCGCATATGATGGCCCTGTTTCGTTCCTCTGTCGCCTTTGCAACTGCTACTACCATACCCCGGTCCTTAAAGGAGCCGGTAGGATTGCAGCCTTCGAGTTTGAAGTAGAGTGCGCCGCATCCAGTTTGACCCTCAAGGAATTTCGATCTTACAAGGGGAGTATCGCCTTCACCAATGCTAATGATGGGGGTGCTATTCGTTAGCGGGAGGTACTCCCGGTATTTTTCCAGGAGGCATTTTGACTTCATGGAACACTCAACCCTCAACCCTGATGAGGTTGCTGACTTCTCTAACCACGGGCAGTGCTCTTGTTTCCTGGAGTGCTTGCCGGACTGCCGATTCAAGGGCGGGATGGGTCATAATCATGATTTCGGCGCTCTGGGAACACTCATCTGCCCCTTTCTGAATTACGGAAGCGATGCTGATCGAATGGTCTCCCAGAATTCGCGAGATCTGCGCGAGCACACCGGGATGATCGTCTATCGTCATACGCATGTAGTAACGCGTCTGTATTTGCTCTATTGGCATGATATTCTTGGAGGAGGAGAATAATACTTGCGGCTTTGGCCTGAGACCCAGCCGGACATTCTGGGCAATGTGGACCACGTCAGCGATAACGGCGCTCGCAGTAGGTAAGGCACCAGCTCCGCGTCCGTAGAAGATCACTGGGCCGGTGAGGTCTCCCTCGACCTGTATTGCGTTGAACACGCCCCCGACTTTGGCGAGCAGGAGGTTCTCAGGGATGAAAGCGGGATGCACACGGACCTCGATGGCGTCGTTCTCTTCCTTTGCTATCGCAAGTAGTTTGATGGCATAGCCAAGCTCTCTGGCATAGCGAAAATCACGTGCGCTAAGCCTGGAAATGCCCTCGTGGTAGATGTTTTCCGGCCGGATCTCGGTGCGGAACGCCAGTGTTGCGAGTATGGCGAGCTTGTACGCAGCATCGATGCCTTCAACATCATTGGCAGGATCAGGTTCGGCGTAGCCCAGGCGTTGGGCTTCGCCAAGGGCTGCGGCAAAGTCCATGTTGTCTTCTGCCATCCTGGTTACGATGTAGTTGGTAGTCCCGTTGATAATGGCCAGAATGGCGGATATCCTGTTCGCTGCGAGGTCCTCCTTGAATGGATTTATCAGGGGTATTCCACCGCCGACGCTCGCTTCGTGACGGATATCCAGGCCCTGGCGCGCGGCGAGCCGCATGAGCTCGGCGCCATGTTTGGCGATGACCTCTTTGTTGGCGGTAACAATATGCTTGCCGCCAAGCAAGCCCTGTCTCATGAAATCGAAAGCATCCGTTTCTCCGCCTATTACTTCCATGAGGATGTCTATATCGGGATCGTTCAGAAGTTCCCGGAAGTCTGAGGTAAGAATGCGCGTCGGAGTGGCGGGCGGCCTTTGTTTGCCGAGATCGCGAACGAGAATTTTCTTCAGGACGAGAGGGCAATCTACACGGCGGGCCAATTCTTCGGCCTTCTGGGTCAAGACCTCAAGTACTCCGCCACCGACGGTCCCGAGGCCCATGAGACCCAGTCCGATGCTGTCTTTCACGATATAAACCGCCTACGTCATGCTACCTGGATGCCTGTCGTACGGCCCACGAAATCTTTGCCTGGTCGATATATTCCGTTACGTTAGCAGACTCTCTCTGCTTCAGTATCCATTTCTCAAACAGGCCTGCCGCGAGTGAATTTCGGTCTTCATCCTCGAGAGGCCTGCTCTCGTCTCTATCGGATATCCTGACCAGGCAGTAGCCCTGCGACATCTTCAGAGGTTCCGAGATGTTGCCAACCTCCAGGTCGAAGACTTCTTCGTCCAGCTCAGTGTAGATGCCTCTGGGAATCCAGCCCATATCACCTTTCCTGTCCCTGACGTCTTCAAAGATTGAGTGCTCTTCGGAAAGAGCTGCAAAATCTTCACCGTCAAGGATCTTCTCACGGAGCTCGGTCGCGTTTCCTTCGTTGGCCACCACTATGAGGTGCATATAGACCTGCTCGGCTTCTGCCGGCACCTCGGTTTGTTTGAAATGTTCTCGTATTTTTTCGCGAAGGAGGATAGTCTTTACAATACCCCTGTATTCACTCTCTGATAGGCCGGACCCGTCAAGCCACTCTCTGTAAGCCTTCTCGAAGTCAGTGGAGGGCTGAGTCTGGTTGCCCTCCCCGGAGGGCTGGAAATAGCTCTTTATCTCGTCTGTGATCTCCTGCTCGGTGACCTCGATACCCAGTTCAGGAGCCCCCTGCTTCACAAGTTCGTCATCCTGCAGCATCTGCAGCACCTGATACGGGAGTGTTGGGTCGGGACCAAGCTCGGCGATCCGGTAGAATCGAAGCATCTTGACATAATAGTTCATGTCTATGGTTGTATCATTCACCCTCACGACGGGCTCGCGCCACCTGGCGATGTTGGTATCATAAGCCCAGAATGTGACCAGGCCGATGACCACGGCGAGGACGACGGGTATTGATATCCAGAGGAAAAGACTAACGTTGCGATCAGTCTGCCAGCGTGGAGGTTTGCTGGCAACAGGACGGATGGGTTTAGGTCTGAGCTTCTTGGTCAAACGAGAACTCTCCTGGAAAAGACAGGTCGCACTGAACGAGAGGCGCTATTCTGCCGTTTCTCTCGCGGGTACACTGCCGGTCTCTTCGGGAGCGGGGGCGCCGGCTTCTCTGGCAGGCGGCGCACTGCTCTCTTTTGGAGCATGGCCAGCCGAATCTCTGGGAGGGCCTGATAGCCTGTGGGCATGCCCGCTTTCTCTAGGAGCGAAACCTCCCATTTCTCGCGGAATGAGTCCGCCGCTCAGGCGAATGTGTTCCGCTGTGTAAGGCAACAGAGCCAGATGGCGTGCGCGTTTCAGTGCGACACTGAGAGCGCGCTGGTGCTTCGGGCAGACGCCGGTTTTCCTGCGGGGTTCTATCCTGCCCCTGTCAGATATGTACCTTCGCAGCGCGATAACGTTCTTGTAATCTATGAGCTTGACCTTGTTGGCACAGAAAGAACAAACCTTTCGTCGTGGAAAGAATCTGCCTTTGTGGTTCTTCCTAGGTCGGGTTCCTGGTCTGCGTATTGGTGGCATTCAATATCTCACTGTCTAGAAAAATTTGCGTGGCATGTTTAGAAAGGAATATCTCCGGGTTCCAGGTCCTCTTCCGCGCCAGCCTCGTAACCCGCCTCCGGCTGGCTTCCTACTGGCCGTCTATCGAGGAATAGCACTCTATTAGCTATGATTTCAACGCGTGTATGCCGCTGGCCGTCCTGCCCTTCCCAGGAGCGGGTGCGCAGCCTGCCTTCGACATAAGCTTTCTGGCCTTTGGTGAGAAACTGGTTACAGTTCTCTGCAAGTCTGTTCCAGGTAACCACGTCAAACCATTCGGTCTCCTGTTTTCGCTCACCGTCCGGAGAAGTATAGTTCCTGCTTGTCGCCATTCGAAATGACGTAACCGGGCTGCCATTGGGGGTGAATCGCATCTCGGGATCGGTTCCTACGTTGCCAATAATAATGATCTTGTTCAGCCCCACCATTGTGCCGACTCCTTTCCCCTTCTCTAGCTTGTCGTTCGAACTAAGAGATGACGCAGGATCTTCTCTGAGATTTGCAGATTCGACTCGAGTTCCCGAGTTGTTCGTGGCTCGAGCTTAAGCCGGCTCAATACGTAGTTTCCTTCCCGGAAGCGGTCTATAGGATACGCCAGTTTTCTCTTTCCCCAACGGTCCACTTCGTCTACCGTGCCGCCTCTGGAAGTAACGAAATCGTTGATCTTGTCCACCAGAGCGGGGACTTCATCCTCGGCTACGTCGGGGCTTATGATGTAAATCAGTTCGTAATCGCGCAAGTGGTCACCCCTCTAATCACTGCTGGCCAGGTTCTACAAGAGTTCCGGCCAAGGTTTTCAATTATATCACGCGAGAAAGCTAACGGCAAGTCACTGTCAGTT
>JACUUS010000033.1 GCA_014859215.1 Dehalococcoidia bacterium
TGTCCCGCTTCCATTGAATCCGGTCTTTGGCAATCATTTCCAGTATCCGCACAGAGTCTTTAACAGTGATCTTCTGCCCCCTGCCCAGACCCCCGACGGCACCGGTGTTCAGGATGAAACACTGAATTCCGGGATTGGCTCGCAGTATCTTCAGGAACTGGTTACCCTCCTCGACATGTGAGCCGACGATAAAGGGATTTGTACCTACTACGCGCCGGGCCCGGCCGGCTTCAGTTGGGTCGCCCGCTGATGTTTCTATGGACTCACCGAGCATGAAAGCAGCCGCAGCCCACTCGTGGTCAAGGCGCGCCACAGGCGGAAGGATATCGTGCCTCCTGGTGATAAAGAGAATGAAGTCGACCTTGCCCAGGTCCACCTGACTATCAGTGAAGGCAATGTCCCGCCTTTTGACCATCGCGCGACCATTGGAGGTGAGAGTACTGTCAAAGAAGTCCACCTTGCCGGTCCCGGGTTCCACGTGGCAATTTTCGAGGATCGCCCTCGGGCTGAGCGCGGCCGCGTACAGCAGAGGCTGCGAACCCGGTTCGAGGCCGTCAGTCTTTATGTAGAATGAGTCCTCAGTGCCGATCGCGCTCCCGTCGGTCTTCAATATGACGACGTCATCCTGCCTTATGATGACGGATTCCGGGTAACCCAGCCAGTGTGAATGGCAGGACAGGGAAGTCTTCCCCGTTCCGCTAAGCCCGAACAGAAGGAAGCCGAAATCTCTTAGCTGGCTTCCTCTGTACACCCTCAAGACTTTGCTGGCGGCGTGAAGACCCAGGTTTCCCTGTTTTTTCGCCCAGTACATGACCTGCCGCAGCATGGCCTTTTTATTCTCTCCCTTGTAATCGCTTCCCAGGATCAGGGTGAGTCCCGTCTCGGGGAAAACAAGAACTTTTTTCTCGTCCCATTCAGGCACGGTAAGGGTTACGAAATCCGGCTCTTTGCCTTCTGACGGGAACAGGGTGTTTCCCCACATCAGGGGAAGCCTGGCGTATTCAGCAGTCACATAAAGACGACAATTCTTCTTGAAGCCCGGCGTGGAGCACATTACCCGGTCCAGCATGATCAGATCCCTGGTCTTCACGTATTCGAGAACGCCGGCAATAAGGTCCAGGTCTTTGGGTTCCGGACGGTCCATGATGACTTCGGTGAACTTGGCCATCCTGTTGCGGACCCTGGTCTCAACGGCGAGGTTTCCGAATTCAGTTATGAGGCCACCATGCTGGAGGGCCCATTCCCGCAGGCTGTCTTCCGACGGGTTATCGATAATTGTCCTGGGGCGGAAACCTTTTCCCAGTATCTCGTCCAAACTGCTCCCTCCTCCAATGAGTATCAGGCACATTGCATAAGGGCACTGCCAAAATAAGCGTGGGGTCTCAGCTTCGTGCGATGCTCGGGGGTACTTAGGGGCTTCGTAAGCGGTGGTCCAGTTGGTCCCGATGTTTACTTATTATAGGATATTCGGGGGCGAAAGGCAAGCTTTATGTCTACCGAAATTGTGGCGGGCCCTGCCAGCCAGGGAGAGGTCGAGAGGGATATCCGAGGTTTACCGGCTGGAGCAGGGAAAACCGCGTATTTTGCCGATGGCATACCTAGTCCTTGCGGGACCTTGCCTGTCAAAGCTTCCGGGGAAAGAGGCGCAGTAAGGGAAGCTAGGGCGGCAGAAGAGGAAACCTATCTGGCGGCGCCCTGCCAGCCTTCCTGGACAAGCCCTTTGTAGTATTGCATGCCTTCGGCTGTGGGCCTGTAAGAGAAGACAGAATACCGGCCACCGGTTTCTCTTCCGATGAGCCTGGACGCCTGGAGCGCCCTTAGTGAGACTTCTTTCCAGTAACCCGCACCGCGCAGGTGATGGTCCGGCACAGCTTCGCCGCTCTTATCATATTCCGCGCAGATAGCATAGAAGACGGCGACAGGCTCCCGTTCAAGAGCGGACAGGACCTGCTGCATTACCTCGGTCTTCTCAAGTTTGTCGGTAAGCTCTTTGTATACGCTCATGGTCTCCGCCTGACAAAGCCTCCAGCGCTCCTGAACACGGGCCTCAAAAACGGAGAATCGCCGCTATGGTGGAACTCCCCGGGACGCTATCAGGATCAACAGCGTGAACGGTCCCACCCTTGATCACTGTATGAAAAACGGCAAAGTCAAGCAGGTCCTCATTGCCCGGCCGTGAGGCCTCATGCAAGTAGACATCATGATTGTCCGGCTCAAATATTCCCCACTGCTGCGCCCCCAGCGCGACAATCAGCGTGGAAACGCGACCTTCGAACGACGCGACAACACTTTCCTTGATGTCGGTGGTACCCAGACCCGCAGCTTCAGCTTCACCAAAGGTGCGAAGGGCTTCCATCAGTCCACGCTGGAAATAAGGCATAACAATATTCCAGGCTTCCCTGTGTAAAGACTCGTCGCTGGCGATATCAGGATTTCCCTCAATTCCCCCGGCCATCAGGTGTCGGTAGGAGCTCGCGGACCTGTAGATCGGGTGAAGGTAGTCCACGGCGGCAATAACAAGCGGGGCCTGCTCTTGCCTGAGAACCTCATGAAGTCCGCGGTTTACAATCTGAAGGTAACGTTGAATATCAGTCTTCGCATCATCCTTTCCCGAACCGTGCCCGTGAAAAATGGCAGCCCGCCTGCTTCCTCTGGCGTCACCGGTCCGGCTATGAAACTGCAATTGCCTTTGAGGATCATCAAATGCGAGCGCTTCGTCCAGGCTTTGCGGCACATTGTCCAGTATGACCGGCCGCAACATATCTCGATAGCACTGGAGGAGTCTGATCTTATTCTGGCTCAGAGCAAGCACATAAAAAAGGCCGTCGGCTGTGAACAGCGGGAGAAGAGGTTTTATGTGAAAACGCTCCGAGACTGCGACGAGCTCTGAAAAGTGAGTGGGCAGGCGAAAGTACTGGAAAATTTCCGGCGATGCGAAGACCGCCAGACCATCGCCCTGATGCTGCCAGAAGTAATCATCAGGCATCAAACGGCGCGCCGGCTGCAGAATGTCCTTCGCTATAGTCGAACGTACGCCGAATTCCTCAAGCCTGCCTTCCGCTTCGCGAAGAGAGTTCTTGAAACGAATGCGGTCTTCTTCGATAGCCCCCTTTCGATGGGTTGGCAAATAGATCGAAACAGCCGGTCCATCCCGCCGCTCGAAGAGCACCTGCAGATCTTCGCGCCTCATGATTTCCATGTAACCTCCCCCTTCCCCTGGCGGGCTAGATTTCCAGTGCCATTCCGTCATATGCCATGGAAATATCCGGGTGGTCATTACGGAATTCGTCCTCTTTTTCGATTGTCTCCTTGCCCAGATGCGTGAAGATGATGTTCTCTATTCCATGGCGCCTGCACCAGTTTATCTGTGTGGAAATTCTGGCGTGCCCGAAGATGGTCTCACCTCTCCTACGCACAAGGTTGGCCCGTATGGAGGAACCATCGCCTATATAATAGTCGACCCCCTGGAGAATTGCATCTTTGTCAACAATATCAACCAGATCGGGGTTGTAGACCAGTCTCCTGTTTGCCACCGTCAGTCTGTAACCCACAGCCGGCGCACGCGTCGAATGGATAACCCGATATGGGCAGATTTCAATGTGTCCTGCAGTCACAGGCGTCCCAGGTTCAAGCACCTTTGTCATGCGAGGCTTGTACTTCCCGTAGTCCAGGGTTTCTCTTGTCAAATAGACAGGAATGTCTGTGTATATTTCCTCCTTTAGCCAGGCGTAATGATCGGGATGAGCATGAGTAATGAAGAGGGCGTCCGGCCCTATTTCATCGAGGCTGTGCTTACGCAGAACCCCGTAGTCAATTACGATCCGGGAACCGGACTCGATCAACAGCGAAGAATGATAGCTGTGCCGGGGGGATGATTCCTCGATTTCCCCTTTTGTCCCGAGGAATACCAGACTTGCCATCACTCACCTCTTACCGGCTGCCACAGCGCACACTCTAAAGATACATTCTATCGAATGGACCCACAAATAGGTAAGAGTACGTACTTGGTCCGATCGATACCCGTATTTTGATGGAGACAGTGCCTCGCGCCCAGCCGGTAGCCATGCCTCCGTGAGGGTACGCGGAGGACTAAATAAGTAGCTGTACGGATACAGCAGACTAACACAAGAATATAGACTGGAACATCACAGAAGTGCGATGAAAGGCAGGAGGTGCACCTTGACTACCACCGGGCTGAGCGCCTTTGAGACCACGGTTCACAAGACCAATGCATGGCTGAAAGAGATTATGGAAGAGATGGGTTGGGATGACCGCCACCGGGCCTACATAGCTCTGCGAGCGGTCCTCCGCGCATTGCGCGACCGCATGACAATCCAGGAAGTGGCCGATTTCAGCGCCCAGTTGCCCATGCTGGTTCGGGGCATTTTCTATGACGGCTGGCAGCCGACCGGGAAGCCCGTGAAGTTCGACCTGGAGGATTTCATGGACATCGTGTGGTCGGAATTTAATTACGAACCCGGACTTGATCCCGAGCAGATAGTTCGCGCGGTGTTAAGCGTCGCAAAGCAACATGTTACGGAGGGTGAGATTGCTGATATAAAGGACATACTGCCAAGAGATTTTCAAGACTTCCTCGAGGTCTAGTCAAAAGATGAGCCGGCACTCTGCATTTCTGCGGAAAGAGCCTGCGGCAGGAGTTCATGCATGGACGTACCAGTGAAGATCACGTATCGAGGTCTCGAGAAGACCGATGCTATTGAGAACCTTGTTCGAGAGAAAGTGGACAAACTCGAGCAAGTTCACGGCCATATCATAAGCTGTCGTGTTGTATTAGAGGAACGTCATAAGAGCATGCAAACCGGCAAACCCTACCTGGTGCGTGTTGAGGTTGCGGTACCTCCGGGGCAATTCGTAATAGGGGAGCGTGAGTCCACCAGGCCCGAGCGCGAAGAGCCGCTTTCCACGCTTATACGGAACGCTTTCGAGGCGACTCGCCGCCAGCTCGCGGACCTGGCCGAAAGGCAGCGTCACGAAGTCAAGATTGAGACTTCCAGGCAGATAACGGCGCTTGTGGAGAAGATTTTTCGCGAGGAAGGGTACGGTTTTCTCCGGACGCTGGATGGTCGTCAGATCTACTTTCACCGCAACAGCGCCCTGCACGGTGAGTTCGATCGCCTCGAAATAGGTACAGGGGTCCGCTTCGCCGAAGAGATGGGCGAAAAAGGTCCGCAAGCGAGCAGTGTGGAGATCGTCGATAAGCCGGGCTCACGTTTAAGAGAGACAGGCCAGGCTAAATAGCCTCGCCAATTTCCTTCAGACCCGTTCCGGGCCTTCGCTACCGCAGAGAAGCCGGCTTCCAGTTTATACCGTTCCAGGTATACAAGAGCTTCCCGCACTTGCCGCAGACTGCCCTGGCTCTCGTCAGAAAATCTGGATCACGTTCTTCGCGCCCGCTGACAAGCCTCTTGCAGTGCGGACAGCGGATTCTCTTCGACAGAAGCTTCATTAACGCCCTGACTTCTCGGCTGCGGCAGCCGCAGTCTGGTCACCTGAACTCTGTCTGTCAACTGCCCCATTTCGCCTGTTACCGGAACTGTCTGTCACGTAGAATCCAGGACCTTTGAAGAATATCGGAATCGGTGAGAATATCCGGCGACCCTCGCCTTCGCACAGGGGACAACTCGCGTTACCGGATTCGCTGAAGCTCCTCTTCACCTCAAACCTGGCTGAGCAGCCCCTGCACTCGTACTCATAGAGCGGCACTATCTTACCTCCGGCATGCCTGGCGAACCAGTCCGGTTCCTATCATGCTCAATCTCTTCTTGAGTCTACATGACAGCATGTTAGAATTGTGCTAGAAAAACGTTAGAATTCTATTAGATATCGCAGCTTCTCGGGAGAGGTCCACTTGCAGATACCCAGGGCAGCCGCTGAGCAAATCGATCTTCAGGCAACGCTGAACCTCATATTGAAAAATGCCGTTCGGGCGCTGGGCGGTACCGCCGGCGTTGTGGCCATCTGGGATGCGGGCAAACAGCATTTCGTCACGAGTGCATCACACGGCCTGGACGCCCGATCTCTCGCCCGGCTGGGGCCACTGCTCGACGAGGCCATTCCCGATCTCGCGGGAAGCAAGAAGAGTTTTGCTCTCCTTTCCGAACTTCGAGAGGGCTCACTTCCTTTCTCAGATAAGGGAATCCCTCAGAATCCGGTCATAGTCCTCCCATTGCGCATAGGCGGCAGTACGATCGGCCTCATCTATATCCTTCGTCCGCTGGAGGCCACATCGTTCTCAATCCTCGACCAACCCGCCCTGGCGGCATTCGCCGAGCAGGCGGCGATTGCCGTTCAGAATGCAACTCTCGCTCATATCCTGACTGGAGAGAAAGAGAGAGTGGAGTCGATCCTCGAGGGCAGCGCCGACGGAATAATGAGTGTGGACGCAAACCGCCGGATCGTGGGCTTCAACTCCGCAATGGAGAAACTAACCGGATGCGGGAAGCACCAGGTGTTGGGAAAGGAGTGCTACAGCGTGCTGGCCCTGCGGGATCGAGAACAACGTACGCTCTGCGGCGAAGCCTGTCCGATGCTTTCGCGGAGCAAAGGGACAAAGTCTCAGATAATCGAGCGTCAGGGTATTGTACGCACGCAGGAAGGGAAGGATGTCGAGGTTGCAATGGTGTATTCCATTCTGCGGTCGCAGGAGGGCCTCCCACTGAATGCGGTGGTAAATGTTCGGGATATCACGAGGCTCCGCGAAATGGAGAATCTGCGTTCTGTCTTCCTGTCCATGCTCGGGCATGAATTGCAGACGCCCATATCGATAATCAAGGGGTATACAGACACCCTGATGCGCATGGATGCCAGATGGAACAGGGACACCATGATGGACGGACTGGCCGTAATAGATGAAGAGTGCGATCGATTGAGCAGAATCGTGAATTCTCTGCTGCTTGCCTCCCGGATTGAGACGGGTTCGCTGTCGCTCAAACGCGAACCGGTCCTGCTCCCGTCACTGGCGGGCAAAGTGGCGCGGAAATTTCAGGCCCTAAGCCGCAGACATTCCGTGACTCTTGACTTCGAATCCAGATTCCCTTCTGTGGCGGCCGACGCACAGTTTGTAGAGGAAGTACTCACTAATCTCGTCGACAACGCCATAAAGTATTCGCCCGAGGGAGGTCCCGTTCGCATATCAGGTAGAACGAGCGATGAATGGGCCGAAATTGCCGTTACCGACGAGGGTATAGGCATTCCCCTGCGGGAAATGGACGGCCTTTTTGATCGATTCAGAAGAGGTGAAAGCGCCCACGTGCAGAAGGTCCGTGGAGCGGGGCTCGGTCTGTATATCTGCAAGTACCTTATCGAAGCTCATGGAGGCAGCATACAGGCGGAAAGTGAACTCGGGAAGGGAACTCGCTTCACCTTCACATTGCCTCTGTTAAGAGCCAGGTCACGGAGGAAAGACGATGGCCAGGGATAAGAGGATACTGGTGGTAGATGATGAACCGCGGATGGTACAGTTCATCGCCATGAACCTGGAACTCGAAGGATTCCAGGTCATGAGCGCCTCATGCGGATATGAGGCCATGGAAAAGGTCACCAGGGACTTTCCCGACCTCGTCGTGCTCGATATCATGATGCCCGACATAGACGGTTTTGAGACCCTGAAGAATATCCGGCAGCTATCCACAGTCCCGGTGATCTTCCTGAGCGTGAAGGGTGAGGAGGTGGACCGCGTTCGCGGGCTGGATCTCGGCGCGGATGACTACCTGACAAAACCGTTCAGCCCCCGCGAGCTTGTATCCCGCATCAAAGCGGTGCTCCGCAGGGCTCACCGGCAGGCCCCGCTGCGCACGTCAGAAGTCCGCGTGGATGAGGATCTTCTCATAGACTTTGAACAAAGGAGAGTCCTGGTACGGGGGCAGGAAGTGCGGCTGCGGCCAACCGAATACCGGCTCCTGCACCAGCTCGTCACCAATGCCGGCCGCCTTCTTAGCCATGAAACTCTGCTCTCCCGGGTCTGGGGTCCTGAATACCGCGATGAAGACCATTACCTTCGCCTCTACATTACCTACCTCAGGCAAAAAATCGAGGAAGACCCCAGGAATCCAAAGTACATAATCAGCGAACGGGGACTCGGTTACCGCTTCAAAAGCTTCGTTGAGAAGAACTCGGCTCCGTAGCCTGCCGCGCTGCTGCGGTACACTCCCGCCTGACGCTGTTCCGTGCTACAATAAATGCGCGTCTGAGTCTGTGACCCATTAGCACCACATAGTCGCCGCGCATGACCTTGTCCGTGGTGCGTTAAGCCGTCAGGCAGTTTTCCATATTCAGGTACGCCGGATGAGACCGTGTAGACACCATTACAGCTTTCATGAAAGGAAACGATGGAGCACGACATAATCAAAGAGCTGGAGGGAATTTTCTATCCCCGATCCGTGGCCATTGTTGGTGTCTCCGAGAAAGCGAATAATCTGGGCTACAGGTGGCTGAAGAGCCTGCTGGATGCAGGCTTCCCCAGGGTCTATCCCGTAAACCCCAAGGGCGGTGAGATGCACAGCCAGAAGGTCTACGGAAGCATTAGCGAGATTCCAGGGCATGTCGACCTCGCTATCCTCATTATCCCGCGTGAAGCAGTCCCCGGCGTGGCCAGGGAATGCGCTGAAAAGGGAACGAAGGGCATCGTTCTATATACCTCTGGGTTCGGCGAGAGCGGAGCGGACGGCAGGAGACTGCAGGAGGAAATCGTGCGAATAGCCCGAAGAGGCGGGACCAGGGTCATGGGCCCGAGTTGCCTGGGCCCGTACAATCCTTCGGCGAAACTCATCACCCAGTATGTGCTTCCAAGGCAAGCAGGCTCAGTGGGCGTCATATCCCACAGCGGCTTCCTTTTCAACTTTCTTTTGATGTCCGTGACTGCGACAGGCATCGGTCCCAGCAAAGGTGTGAGCTGCGGCAGTGATTGCGATCTTTCGTTTGTGGACTTTCTCGAATACCTGGGACAGGATGAGCAGACAAAGGTGATAATCGGCTACCTGGAAGGCATCAGTGACGGTAAGCGGCTCCTGCGCGTCGCCCGCGAGATATCAAAGAGGAAGCCGATCATTATCTTGAAAGGCGGCGAAACAGAGACCGGCAGGAGAGCTTCAGCCTCTCATACCGCCACGCTTGCGGTACCTTCAGCCGTATGGAAATCCGTATGCAGCCAGACGGGAATAATCTCGGTAGACAGCTTCGAAGAGCTCATCGATACACTGAGAGCTCTCCACTATCTCCCGCGTACGGCGGGGAACAGGGTGGCCGTCGTAACCGCGCCCGGAGGGCTTGCGGTAACCGCCTCCGATGCCTGCCAGAAGCTTGGCCTTGAGCTGCCGCGCCTTACACGGAGGACGCGTGGCGCACTCGCTTCATTGGTCGGAGGACTGGGGACAAATGTCGACAACCCTATCGATCTTGGCCCAATGGGAGCTATGGCTGCTGCGTACTACGTCGGGGAGGCTGTCAAACTGGCGATCAGGGACCCGAATATCGACATGCTCCTCACTGCATACATCGGCCCGCCGACCTTTGACGAGGCGAAAGACAGGGAGACCGCGGAAGACTTCGTACGGGAAATAGGGGCCGTGGGGAAACCGGCTGTCTTCTCCGGAGCATCGCTCCAGGGCTGGGACAGAGGCGAACTCAAGTTCCTGGCAGAAAATCGGATTCCCGTTTATCCTGAAGCCACGAGGGCCGCACGCGCTCTTGCCCGGCTTGTTGAATACAGCGAATTTGCGACCGGGACATAATCAGCGCTTGTCGAGGAAATTCTCGATATCACTGTTTCCTGCGGTCTTATGCATGTACACTTCAAGCTTGTGCTCGCACAAAGGTGAACTCAGGTAACGCTTCCCATCCACCACTGCATGTATCGCACAAACAAGGTCGTCCGCGCTGGCTTCTTTACGGACATAGCCCCGTGCTCCAGCTTCCAGGGCGCTGACCACATAGGCTTCATTGTCATACATGGAGAGCACAACGACACGAGTCCCGGGACAGGCTCTTGTAACCCTCCTGGTCACCTCGATCCCGTTGAGGCCCGGCATCTTCAAATCAACAACCAGGATATCCGGTTTCAGTTCATTGACCAGTGAAATTGCCTCCGTACCGTTGGCAGCTTCACCGATGACGGAAAGATCAGGCTCGGACTCGAGCAAAACCCTTATACCCTGCCTGACTATCTTATGATCGTCAGCCAGTACGATGGTCGTCATATCCTCGATCTCCATCTAGCTCAGGATGCAAGTCTGACATTGGAAGCCCCACCGTGAGGCAAGTTCCGCCGCCGGGTTCAGATTCAATATTAAGACTGCCATTCAGAATGTCAACTCTCTCCCTCATCCCGCTGAGCCCCGCCGATGTAGAAGGCACATGCATTGGATCAAATCCTATACCAGCGTCTTTCACCGTAATTTTCAGCACTGAATTCTTTACCCAGACACGTACAGCCACAGAGTCGACCCTTGCATGGCGAGCGACATTACTGAGCGCTTCCTGGATAATCCGGAAAGCGGCAGTGCGGAGCTCGGGCGGTACATTGCTGTCCACCCCGCTGGATGAAAAGTCAACCCGCACGTTGGTCCTGCTCGTATAGCGCTGGAAGTGCCAGTTGAGGGCCTGGAGCAGGCCGAGGTCGTCGAGCATGGCCGGTCGCAAATCGAGGGACAGTGTCCGCACCTGGTCAATAACCTCTGATACAGTCTCGCGGGCCTCACCGAGCCATGACCTGATCTCGCTGTCATGCGCCGTTGCCGCCCTGTCCAGGTAAATCTTTATCAGGGCAAGCGACTGGCTTGTCTGGTCATGCAATTCCCGAGCAATTGAACGGCGCTCTTCTTCCTGTATCTCGACCAGGCGATGCGAAAGGGTGCGAAGCTTGTGCTCCCGTTCGGTAAGCTGGTCGACCATCAAGCTCATATCAGCAGCCAGGCTTGCGATCTCATCTTCGCCTTCTATCTTGAGTTTCGGCGCCGGTTCGCCCTGCCGCACCTTCCGGGAGTACTGCGCCAGCTTCCGGATCGGCATCGTTATCTGCCGGCTGGTCATAATCACCATCCCGAGTATGACCGCGAGGAGTATGACACCCGCAATCGCTATTGTATGACGCAGGTAGTTGATAGGAGCGAAAGCCTCGGCCTGGTCCACTTCAGCGACCAGGACTACATCCATACTGTCTGCGAGGTGATAATACCCGATTACGGGCACTCCCCGGTAGTCCGGATAGGTACCGGTTCCAGGATCGCCCTCCAGCGCCTTATTCACCCCTTCCGTGAAAATCCACTGCTGGAAAGCCCTTCCAGGACCTAACCTGGTATCGTTGAGCAGCAGGTGATCCCTGTTCACGAGATAAGTTTCTCCGGTTTCGCCCAGGCCTGCCGATTCAACCATGACCTCATTCAAGCTGTCAAGGTTCACGTGGGCCGCGATGACCCCTACAAGCTCGCCATTGTTCACCACCGGAGCGGAGACCACCATCGTAGGCTCCTCGCGGGCGGCGCTGTGGTATATCTCGGAAATGAAAGCGCTCTCTTTTCCCTGCTGGAAGTATTCCCGGTGAGCGCGCAGCTTGCCTATCCACTGCTCATCAGAAGCCGCAGTTATCTCCCCGCTGGTGCTGTCGAGAAGCAGCATGATCGAAAAATCTTCCTGCTCGATTATGCGGTTGAACTCAGCAGCCAGCCCCTCTTGCGCCTCGGCATATCCCGAATCACCCGGACTGGTGTGAGAAAGGACTCTCGCTGCATCCTCGATTCTCGGCTCTTCGGACAGCCATTCAAAATGACTCAGCAGGTGCCCTCTCCACTCGCCAATCTGGTGTTCTTTAAGGACGGTCACGCTTTCCAGCTGTGCTGCCACACGGTCGATGATAATCCTTTCGGCGGAATAGAATGATATATAGGCTATAGCCAGGACTCCGAGCAGGGTCATCAGAATAGAAAGCCCGATGAGTCTTGCTGTCAGGTTCCTCCGAAAAACATTCACGATTTCACTACCGCCTCTCCCTACAACCTCCCCACGAAGTCATTGGTGTAGGCGTCTCTTACATCGACAGGAGGCTTCACTATGCCCGCATCACGAAGCTGATTGACTATTTCAGCCCAAATACCGTTTTCCATGTAGCCCAGGGGCCTTGATCCCTCATGAATGAGAGGTATTTGCGCCTCTATGATCCTGGATACAAGACCGGGCTCGATTTCAGGGGCATACCTGTTCACGATGGCTGCGGCTTCTTCCTGGTGCTCAATTGAATCGCGCCATCCGCCCAGTGATGCTTCCACAAATCTAGCAACCAGGGAAGAGTCTTCTTGAATAAGCTCTTCTCTGGTTACTATCACGTCCCCGAAGGACAGAATGCCGTAGTCTTCCAGCCAAATATAGTTCATCGCGTACCCAGCTACTTCGAGCTCTATTCCCGTGCCGACCCGGTACATCATCTGCGCATCCACAGTGCCTTCCACCAAATGCTGCACTCCAGGCTCATAAGGGAGAATCTCGGTTAGAGCAGGGTCCATCTCCAGCTTCTTCATGAGGGCTTCGTGCTGGATTCGTCCCTGTTCGGTGGCCATGACAGTCTTTTCAGACAGGTCCTGGGGACGCTTGATACCGGAATCTTCCAGGCTTCCGTATACGACAGGGTTTCTCTGGAAGATAGCCGCGATGGCAATAACCGGTTCGCCTCGGTCCCTCGCCAGCAGCAGCTCGTCGGCGCTAATCACGGCGAAATCGGTCTTGCCTTCGGAGAGGTCGCGTATTGTCCCAGCGGAGGTCCCTTCTTCCTGAGGCAATAGTGTAACCTCGATACCATTCTCCGAGTAGAATCCCTTGTCCGCGGCAGTGTAGAATCCCACGAACTGGGGATGATGCCTCCCATTCAACTGCACCTTTACTGTGTCCGGTTCGGCACTACTGGCGCAGCCGGATAATACAAGGACCCCGAGCAGAAAAGCGACAGTCAGCACCAGCGCCAACTTATTTGGCAACCGCTCCATTCTCACCTATATCCTGCTTTTCTCCCACGCACAGACGGAATGGGGAGACTCTCTCGACCATGTTATGACAAGCTACCTTCAAGATAATGATACATTAAACGGCGGGAATGTCCAAAAAGGTCACGTACGATCCACTTCGCTTCGAATTATTCGCGCCCTTTGCCTGCCCTTGACCTTGTTGCGGGTACGGATACCCTGGGCGCGAAGGTTTGCCTGAATCTCCCCGGTGGTGAGAGTCCCCGGAGGAATCCGAGCGCCCAACTATTAAATCGGATTACAGGCGGGGTACAGGCGGTCCTGACACAGAAAAGCCGGCAGAGGCCCTTGTCCGGTGCCACAAAACCTGTTATTATATTTGTGAAAATGCAAATCATTTGCAGGTTGTCAGGGGAATGAAGGATAATCCAGTGAGCCGTAAGGAGCTCTCCTCAGCGGGCGAACGCATAACCGGCCAGAGGCTGCTTCTACTTGACCTGATAAAGGAAGGAAGTGGTCACCTGGGCGCGGATGAGTTGCACCGCCTGGCTCGTGAAAGAATGCCCCGCCTGAGCCTGTCCACCGTCTACAGAACGCTGCAGCTCTTCAAGAAGCTGGGACTGGTCCGTGAGTGCCATTTTGACGAGACGCACCTCCATTATGAAACAAACGCGGATGACGATCACCATCATATCATCTGCCGCTGTTGCGGTGACGTGGTCGAGTTCAGATGCCCGGAAAGTCGCCTTCTGCGGCGGCGGGTCTCCAGTACCACGGGGTTTAGCGTGACCAGGATGGCAGTGCAAATGGAGGGGTTGTGCGCGGCCTGTCGCGAGAAGGCCAACCAGGCTTAATTTTTTGCCTGGCATTATGCAAATGAATCGCATTCCTATATGGTGAAGGGGTTCGCATTGACCGAAGCAAAATGCCACTCCGGTAAGAAGACAGCAGCCAGATCGCACCTGAAGAAGGTCATTCTGGCAGGCAGCCCCAATGTGGGCAAGAGCCTCATTTTCAACCGCTTGTCCGGGGCTTATGTAACGGTCTCCAATTACCCCGGGACCACGGTGGAGGTCAGCCGAGCTGTCGCCCGGATAGATGGGACAGAGTACGAACTCCTCGACACGCCGGGCATGTATTCCCTGATGCCGGTCACAGACGAGGAACGCGTGACGCGAGACATCCTTTTGAGCGTATCACCGGCAGCAGCGGTCCAGGTCGTCGACGCCCGGGATTTTGAACGCGCCCTGCCCCTGACCTTCCAGCTAATCGAGGCGGGGCTGCCCCTTATTCTCGATCTCAACATGATGGATGACGTGCAGAAGATGGGGCTCAAGCTGGACCTGAAACGCCTGGAAACCGACCTCGGCATCCCGGTTGTGTCTACGATTGCTACCAACGGAAGCGGCGTCGAAGAACTGAAAAAGAAGCTCGCAAGATTCCTCAATCAACATGGATAGCCGGATAGTTGTCTACGACGAGCCCATAGAGGCGGCCCTTCGCAAGCTGGAGGGACTGCTTCACGCGGGCTATACCGTATCCACGCGCGCAATCGCCCTTTTGCTCCTCCAGGGGGATTCGCAGGTAGACAGACTTGTGCGCGAGAGAGAGCCCGATGTTTACACGGAAATCGCCGAAACCGTCCGAACCACGCAGGCCAAATACGGGCAACCGCTTGCCTACGTTATCGCTCGGGCGCGGCAGGAAGCGGCACGGCGCATAGCTTCAGCTACGGTGTCCTCACCTGATGTTGCCCGTCGCGACTTCGGCCAGAGACTTAGCCGGCTAATGATAAACCCCTTCACCGGCGTCCCTTTGCTGGTACTGGCTCTCGCAGGCCTCTATTACCTGGTCGGGGTTATCGGCGCCGGAATCATCGTTGACTTCCTGCAGGATACCCTTTTCGGCGCATACGTAAACCCGTGGTCCGTTCGCATAGCGGAGGCGATCATTCCCTGGCAGGTGCTCCGCGACCTTTTCGTGGGAGATTACGGTATAGTCACCCTCGGGCTAACCTACGCTTTTGCAATTGTCCTGCCCATTGTCGGCACCTTCTTCATAGCTTTTTCGATCATCGAGGACAGCGGTTACCTGCCCAGGCTGGCCCTTCTCATTGACGGCGCATTCAAGAGAATAGGGCTGAGCGGCCGGGCGGTGATCCCGATTGTACTCGGTTTCGGCTGCGATACCATGGCCACCATTGTAACAAGAACGCAGGAGACCCGACGCGAACGCGTCATCACGACTTTGCTACTGGCGCTGGCAATCCCCTGTGCTGCGCAGCTTGGCGTGATATTCGGCATACTGTCGGCAAGCATGGGAGCCCTTCTAATCTGGGGGGGAGTGGTCTTCCTGGTGTTCCTCACCATCGGCTATCTCGCTTCCCGGATCGTACCTGGACGGCGAGCGAGCTTTTTCATGGAGCTGCCGCCGCTTCGTCTGCCGCGAATCGGGAACATCTTCACCAAGACCTACACGCGAATGCAATGGTACTTCATGGAAGTGCTACCCTTCTTCATCATCGCAAGCGTCATCCTCTGGCTGGGCGAGCTTACCGGTGCCTTCCAGTGGCTGCTGGGCGCCCTCGAGCCTCTAATGCATCTGCTCGGTCTGCCGGCAGAAGCCGCGACTGTATTCGTCTATGGTTTCTTCCGGCGAGATTTCGGAGCGGCGGGCCTCTACGATCTGTACACGACCGGCGCCATCGCCGGAATAGCCGTTGTAGTGGCAGCGGTTGTCCTCACCCTGTTCATCCCCTGCATCGCCCAGTTCGCTGTCATGCTCAAGGAAAGAGGAGTCAAGACAGCCCTGGCAATCGCCCTGTTCATTTTCCCGTTCGCGTTCTTCGTAGGCTACCTGCTGAACCTTGTACTTCGAGCGACAGGAGTGCAACTGTGATAGAATGCCCGATGTGCGGATACCGGTTCGACGAACCAGAGGCTACGGCCA
>JACUUS010000034.1 GCA_014859215.1 Dehalococcoidia bacterium
TGCTTGGGCGTCGTGAACGGCGACGGCTTGAGATGTATGAGGAAACGGCATTTCTCGTCGCCGTTGACCATGGGGCTGCCCAGGGTCTCCACTGTCTCCACCTCGACATCGGTGTAGTCTTCTATGTAGCTGGCCACGCTGTTGGCCGAGCAGGCGCAGACCTCCGGTCTCGGCGGCATCCAGCCGAACATGATGAGCGGGCACTGGCAAATCGGCTTTCCCGCCTGGTCCTTGGGGGGAACATATGTCCAGTGCACGATGTTGCCAATTTGTGTGACTTCCCTGGGACCGAAGGGGGGCTCCAGGGAAGCCATGTGCTTCTTGTAGTCTTCCCAGGCCATCCCCGGAGTACAGTTGAGGACCAGCTTGGCCTGGTCACTGCATGCCTTGGATATCTTCAGCAGTATCCTGTCCCTGTACTCCGCCGGCAGCTCGGCTATGCCCTGGTAGGCGGCTTCCACGATCTTGTACAGCCAGCCGTGGAGGAGGTCCTTGATATCCGGGCTCATGGTCAGGTATGCCTGGTCGATTGATCCCTTTACTTCACTCGGCAGTTCATCCGGCATGTTCGCTCCTTTCTATCTCGCGGGCCCTGAGCCTACTTGCCCCACTCGACTTCGGGCATGGCTACAGTTCGCACATCTTCACCGGGCGTTTCATCCTGCAGAAACGGTGTCCGCAGGGGCGAGTACGGGACCAGGCCGTACAGGAACCGGTACGTGACCTTCGGACGCCACCGGCCGGCCCTTGCCTCCCATTCCTTGTATGCGGGGTCTTTGAGCGAGATATCGCGGATCTTCACCCATTCGCTGTGTATGTTCCCGGCGGTCCAGATATTGTATACCTCGTTGCTGCTTGCCGTGCCTGCCACCGAATGATAGCATCCAACAAGCTTCATGCCCCACGTTTTCGCCATAGGCGCGAGCTCATTCCCGACCGCGTTTACATATTCCTCCAGTTTGCCGGGTGGAACCCGTGCATAGGTATGCAGGTAAATCGTCGACTTGTAGTCTCCAGCCTTGATCTCGGCCAGGGTAGGCGTAAAAGGCGCGGGTTCCAGTATCTTACCGGTCCAGTCCTGCCTGTAGTCGACCGCTTCGCGGTTCCAGGCTTCTATCCAGGAATCGGTATCCATGAATTTCTGTATCCTGTCCAGGGAAGCCCAGTCATCGACTTCCCAGATGGCAAGGTTCTCATTGTAGTGGATTCCTACCATGAACATTCCCACCAGCCGCAGGCCGTTCTGCTGCGCCTCGGGGAGATAGTCGGCGCCGAGGACCTTCCAGAACTCCTCCTGGAACCGGGAAACGATTGTGATATTCTCGTAGAGGTAAAGCATGCTGCTCCCTTCAATTCGTATTCAGAAAGGTCTCCCTAGTGCAGGAAGGAGTAGGGCGCCGGCAGGAAGAACTTGTACGTCCATTCGGCGCACAGTCCCGGCACTTTGTCAGCCCACTTCTTGAAAGCAGGGTCTTTCTTGGCGGCCTCGTGGATCTCGCCCCAGTGCGCCCAGTTCTTCAGGGCCCAGAGGGTGATTATCTCGCCTGACTCGCCGCAGGCTCCGAACCATCTGTAGCATCCGGCGAGCTTCATTCCCCCCTTCTCAGCGGCGGGAAGCATTTCCCTCTCGAATGATTGCAGGAATTCATCTGTCTTGCCCGGCAGGACACTGTAGATAAGACGGTAATAAATGTCGTTGCCGGTGAACTCGCCCCTTTTCTGGCGCTCCTTCACCTGCTCAGCGGTCGGGGAGAAGGGAAGACCTTCAAGCAGGCTGTCGAACCACTCATCCCTGTACCTGAAGCCCGCGCGGTGCCACATGAGGCCGTCCCGTTCGCGCCCTACGAAATTGGAGAGGCCCTCCAGTGTGTCCGTGCCTTGCGGCAGCTCGGACAGGAAGAAGGTCTCCCGGTGTTTGAACGCGACCCTGAAGACTCCCATGACCCTCATGTGCCTGTTCAGGCCGGGGATAAGGTCTGTCTCCATGACTTTGATGTACTCATCGATGACGCCGGTGTAGGGGTAGGTTGTCTCATACAGGTAAAGCATGCAGTATGTCCCGCCTTTCCATACTTATTTCACAGCCGGGCCCTGTCTCCGTATCGCGCTTCCAGGTCTCTCTTGTGGTCCATGAGAATGCCCCAGGTAAGCCGTTTCGTGTACCAGGCTACAGGTATCTCCAGCAGTTTCCCCCATCCCGGCAGCCTGACATCGACCCGGTCGACGATCCTGGTGCCGCCGTCCACCTCATAAAGGAAAGTGCTTTCGAGCGTCCCCTTCGCGAACCCGCCGATTGTCTCGTTTGTCATTTTGTCCGGCGGCAAGATGGTCTGTCTCTGCTTCGCTTTTCTGATCACACCGAGGACCTTGAGGCGCCACAGCGCGATGCTCACGTTGTCCTTGTCTTCGAGCACCAGGACGGACTTGATCCTGCCACTGTGAAGAACGGGCGGATGGGTGTATTCAGAGATTTCCCTCAGGACGATATCCCTCGGGGCCTTGATTGTAATATCCAGCTCTACCGTACGCATCCGGGACCTCCCTGCCGGGGCCTGGGCCTCGCTTATTTCTGGACTTAGAAGTTCTTTAGTCGTCTCAGAAACCCGAGAGCCGCGCCTGTGCTATTGCGCCTCCACGTACTTATAGACCTCTATGGCAAACCGCGGGCACATCCAGGCGCAGACACCGCACGCATTGCATTTATCCGGCTCGGAAAAGACCGGGAGAAGATAGCCCTTGGGCGTAAACCTGTCCGGCGGTACGGTAATGCATCCGCGCGAGCAGAATTTTGAGCAGTACCCGCATCCCTTGCAGATAGCCTCATCGATCAGTATTTCACCCCTAGGCATCGCTCTACCTTTCTTCTGTATAGTCGATCGGATCAAGTCATCCCCACTTCTTGAGATAAGCCTCCTTGATCTGCCGGTTTATAAGGCCGACCGGCCATTCTCCCCTGACCACCCTGATGATCTCCTCGGCCGGCCTTGCGGCAAGCCCGGGGGCTGACGAGGAGAAGGCGTGGGCGGAGTGCGCTGTGACAATGAAATTGTCCAGCTTCAACAGGGGACTGCCGGCTGGCAGCGGCTCAGGTTCGGTCACATCTAAGGCGGCTCCGGCTATGAGGCCCTCGGTCAGGGCCGTGTACAGCGCATCAGGGTCGACGATCGGACCGCGTGCTGTATTTACCAGGTAGGCTGTCGGTTTCATCTTTCTGAGCTGATTGAGCCCAATCAAGTGCGTGGTAGCCGCGCTGAACGGAGTGTGTATGGACACGATATCCGATTGCTCGAGCAGTTCATCCAGGCTGACCGGCTCAACGCCGCATGACTTCAGTTCCTCTCGGGAAAGAAAGGGGTCATGGACTATTATCCTGAGCCCGAATCCCTTAGTCTTTGGCAGGAGCGCGTAAGGTATCCTGCCGAAGCCTATCAGCCCCAGTGTCCTGCCCCGCAGCTTCCACATTTTGGGCCACACCTGGCCTCCTATCTCCGGGTCAGGCTGCGCCTTCCAGCCTTTTTCCTTCACCCAGTTGCTGAGCTCGACGACCCTGCGCGTGCATGCCAGGATCAAGGCCATGGTGTGGTCGGAGACTTCCTCCAGGCAGAAATCGGGGACGTTCGCCGCCATTATGCAGCAGTCATTTGCGGCATCGATGTCCAGCTTGTCATAACCGATGCCCACGCTGATTATGAACTTGCAGTTGGGAAGGCTAGAAAGCACCTTCCTGGAAAAGGGTTGATAGGTAGCCTGTGCTATCACAGCGTCGCCGTCGCCGACTGCCCTTATGATGTCGTCCTCGCCGGCGTCCAGCGAGCAGAAGTTCCTCGCAAGCTCAACCTCCACGCCGGCCTCCCTGAACATGCCCTCGTAATCGGTCACTACCGAGAATCCAAGAACGTCCACCGCTTTGAACGGCATAGTTGCAGCCCCCCTTCGGTTCAATTGAGAAGTTTGATGGTCAGGCGTAGTCCTTCCCCAGCTCGAGCCCGCGCCGGAACGCTTCCAGGTTTCGCTCCATCAGCTTCTCGTTATCGGCGTACCTTTTCTGCAGCTCGCGCTCGATGCCGGCTGGCGGTACAGCGCCGGTAATAGTTATGTACGACCCGAGCAGGATCAGGTTATTGATGACCGTAGAGCCCATGCTGACCGCCATCTCGAGGCCCGGGATGGCCTTGAGATTGTAATCGTCCCGTCCCCTTTCCGGAGTGAGCCCCGCCTTCTCGGTGATTATCACTCCGCCCGGGCGCACCCGGTGCTCGAAGCTCCTGAACTGGGAGCTGTCGAGAATCATGATGGTCTGCGAATGGTCAAGCAGGGGGGAAGCGATCTTGTTATCAGAGAATATCACTGTGCATTCGCACAGCCCGCCCCGCCTGGCGAAGCCGTAGGAGGAGATATACGACACGTGCTCGTGTAACCGGGCGGCAGCCTCGAGCAGGACCTGTCCCGCGACAAGGACGCCCATCCCCCCCAGTCCGGCGATAAGTACTTCAGTTCTTGTCGGCGCTTTCTGTTGCGGCATCGCTCTCCTTCCTGCCCGGCTATTCGATATGGGAAACGTTCCTGAACTCGCCAAGGGGGAATTCCGGGATTATCTTCTCGGCTATGTATTCCAGGCTCTTGACGGGACTCAGGTGCCAGTTGGTCGGACACGCGGTCAGAACCTCGACAAAGCTCGTACCGACATTATCGATCTGCCTCTGGAACGCGGTCTTTATGTACCCTTTTGTCTTCTGGTAGCTCGCGGGCGTGTGAAGCGAGCCGCGGGCGCTGTATGCCACTCCTTTGAAAGTAGCCGCAAGCTCCGCGGCATGGGCGGGATAGCCCTCCGATTCCGGTTTTCTCCCTTCCGGAGAAGTGGTCGTTACCTGCCCGACGATGGTGGTCGGCCCGAGCTGGCCGCCGGTCGTACCGAAATTCGTGTTGTTAACCATGATTATGGTGATCTTCTCCGCTCGGGTGAGCGCCCCTACAAGCGCGCTGGAGCCGATCGCGATGCAGTCGCCGTCGCCCTGGACCGTAAATACGATGGAGCCGGGATAGATGCGCTTAAGGGCTGTAGCTACATCAGGGCCGCGGCCGTGCGCCGGAGATACGCGGTCGAGGTCAAAACCGCCTATCAAGATGCCGCCGCAGCCCACGCAGCCTACCATGAGAGCCTTGTCCCCGATCTCGAGCTCGTCCAGCGCCTCGGCAACAATCCTGGCCACTACCGGCGTCTGGCATCCGGGGCAGAACAGGTCCCACAGGTAATCGGCGAACCATTCCCTGACGAATATGGACGGCCTGCCGGTCACCTTCTGCTTCGCCATAGCCTGCGTGTCGCCGCTCATAGCAGCCTCCTTATCTCTTCCAGGACTCTGCCCGGCATGATCATGCCGTCTTCCGAGCTCAGATGGCGGAAGGTCACGTCCGCGAGATCGACCCTGGCCTTGCCCTGGACGGCGATCAGGACGTCGTCCACCATCTGCCCGATGCTGTCCTCGACCACCAGGAAGCTGCGGCCTCGTTCGGCTATCTTCCGGATTGCAGTCGTCGGGAAAGGCCACAGGGTAATCGGACGCAGCAGGCCCGCCTTGAGCCCATCAGCGCGGGCCATATCCACTGCCTCTTCGGAAACCCTGGCGCAGTAGCCGTAGGCTACGAGCACGAGGTCCGCGTCGTCCGTCAGATATTCCTGGAACTTGATCTCGGCCTCCATTGCTTTGTACGCGTCCCTCATTTCGCACAGATAAGAAACATATGTCTGCCCCAGCAGGGGATTGTAGCTCGCACCTATAGCGCGGTGCTTGCCGTCCGGGTGTATGCCCTGGTTGGTGACCGCCCAGTCCTTCTCCGGCACCGGCCCAAAGTCAAGGGCCTTCAGTTCGAGTGGTTCCAGGACGTGACCCATCAGGCCGTCGCTCAGGACCACGACCGGGTTGCGGTACTTGTCCGCCAGGTAGAATGCGAGCTGCATCAAATCGTGCGTCTCCTGCACTGAAGCCGGAGCCAGGACTATATTCTTGTATCCTCCGCCCCCGCCTCCCCTCGTCGCGCTCGTATAGTCCATCTGCGCGTGGGTAAGGCGCTGCACCCCGGGGCCCACCCTCTGCACGAGAACGACCACGCATGGCAGCCGGGCGGCGGCCAGATTGGACATACCTTCCTGCATGAGTCCCCAGCCGGGGCTGGAGGTGGAAGTCATGGCCCTCACGCCGGCTGCGGCCGCGCCGAACAGCATGTTTATGGTGGCTGTTTCGCATTGGGACTGGACGAAGATGCCGCCTCGTTTGGGCATCTCGCGGGAAAGGAACTCGATTATCTCGTTCTGGGGAGTTATCGGGTAGCCGAAGAAACACTTGCAGCCCGCGCTGAGGGCTCCCCAGCCAACGGCCTCATTGCCTTCAGCGAGAATCCGTTGCCCCATCAATATACCCCCTCTTCTCTTAGTTTCGCGAGGTCGTCCCAGGTATAGCCGCATACCTCCATCAGGACCTCCTCCGTATGCTGCCCCAGCTCGTTGGCAAGCCTTGTCACCTTGCCGGGGGTCTCGCTCAATTGCACCGGAATTCCGGGCACTCTGACCTTGCCGTGAATGGGATCGTCGATCTCCAGAATGTAGCCGTTGGCCCATACCTGGGGATCATTTGCCAGGTCGGAGTAATCGTTGACAGGTGCGACGGGCAGGCCCTCGTCCTCGAGCTTCTTCAGCCATACGCTTCTGGGCTGGGATGTCGTTATCTCCTTGAGTATGGGCTTCAACTCTTCGAAGTTCTGTGCTCTCTGCAGCTGATTTTCGAACCTCGGGTCTTTTTCCAGGTGCTCCATGCCGAAGCACTTGCAGAACTGCGGCCAGAACCGGTCCGCCTGTAGAGCGGCGATGGCGAACCACTTGCCTTCGCTGTCCTGGTAAGCGTAGTAGAGCGGATTGCGCATGGTCTTTAGCATGGAGCCGGGAGGAAGTATGCCCATCATCAGGTACATCTGGAACTGGAGCCGTCCTATCTCTATCTGACCGCCGAGGAGGGAAGCGTCCACCCTCTGACCTATTCCGTAGCGCTCCCGGGCAAGAAGCGCGGTCATTACTCCGTAGGCGGTGACCAGCCCGCCCACCTCATCCGCGAAACCGGCGCCGATAACTGTGGGGACCAGGTCCTCGGACTGGGTGATGCTCCACATCCCTCCCCTTGCCTGCCCCGCCACGTCAGCGGACATCCTGTCCGCGTCCGGCCCTTTTGGGCCGAAGCTCGAGCTCAGAGCGTAGATCAGCCGGGGATTGTACTTCCTGAGCGTGTCATAATCGACCTTCAGCTTCCTGGCGGCGCTTTCCCGGTAGTTGGTGACAAACACGTCGGATTTCTCGACGAGCTGGTACAGCACTTCTCGCGCCTTTTCCACGGCCAGGTTGAGCACTACTCCTTTCTTGCCCCGGTTCTGGTTCTGGTAGTAGAAGTTCAGCGGCAGCTCGGCGCCGTACATCCGCAGCATCCCGCGTCCTGGTTCTCCTTCCGGTGGTTCAATCTTGATCACCTCGGCGCCCATGTCCGCCAGCAGAGCCGTCGCCACCGGCCCCTGCTGCCATGCGGTCCAGTCCAGCACCCTGATGCCTTCAAGCGGTGTACGCATTTGTTCCTCCCCTTTTAGCAGCCCCTTGGGCATTTCGCAAAAAGTGTGCACATGCTATCGTCGTTGGTGAATATTGTCAATCGAACCATTTTCGTATACCGTTGTCCTCCTTTAAGCCCTGGGCAGCCCCAGGCCCGCGATTGCTATGATCATCCTCTGGACCTCGTTAGACCCGCCCCCGATAGGCCCCATGATAGAATGCCTGTAAGCGTCCTCCATTTTCCCATCGAGGCGGGCCCAGAAGGAGTCCTTTTTCAATTGTCCGTATAGTCCAAGCACCTGCATGCCCGTATTCGCCAGGCGCTGTTCCAGTTCGGTGACGAATATCTTGGCCATAGATGCTTCCTGGTATGGCATCAGGCCCTTCTCAAGCATCCAGATCAAACGGGCTGCGAGCAGGCGGGAGACTTCGAGCTCGATGGCCTGTTGAGCGAGCCTGGACCGGGCAGGACGCTCCTTATCGTTGAGCCCGCCTCGGCCTTCTGCCTTCGCGTACTCGATGAGCTCGCTAAAAAGATGCTTAAGGATAGCGGTCGATACGCCGAATCCGATTCTCTCGTGACTGAGGGCCTGCGTGATATATTTCCAGCCCTGGTTTTCTTCCCCTATGAGGTGCTTCTTGTGTACTCGAACATCGCGAAATGACACCGTGTTGACCCTGAATCTGCTCATGGTGGGCACGGCGTGAATTTCGATGCCGGGACTGCGCATGGGCACCATGAACAAGCTGATACCTTGACTGCGTTTGGTCGCTGTCGGGTCAGTCCTGGCACTCAGCCAGCAGAAGTCCGCGTATTCGGCGGCGGTCGTAAACATCTTCTGTCCGTTTATGACGTAATAGTCGCCATCCACTATCGCGTGAGTCAGGAGTCCCACGAGATCGCTTCCAGCTTTGGGCTCCGAATATCCCAGGCAGAAAGTCGCTTCACCATTCCGTATCCTGGGAAGGTATTCCTTCTTTAGCTCCTCACTCCCGAATTTCATGATGACCGGCGCCGCAAGGGCGGTAGCCACGCCCACCGGATTAATCACCTTCGAAGGTAATCTGCGGTACATTTCCACATAGTAAATTAGCTGCTCGGTCAAGGGGCGCTCCATGCCGCCGTACTCCCTGGGCCATCCTATCCCGAGCCACCCGCGCCTTGCCAACCTGTTAACGCATTCCCGGTAAAGAGTTCGCTCCTCAGGCGGTTCATTCTCAAGATTCTCCAGAAACTCAGCGGAGAACTCATTTTCGAAGAAGTGGCGTACTTCTTCTCTGAAGGCCTCTTCATCCCGGCTCGGCAGGAAATCCATGTTTCACTCTCTCTGGCAAGGCTCGTCACAGACGCCCACCACCTTCGCCGTAACCTCAGTTTGCAGGCGGTCCGTGAGTATGGCGATGGCTTCGCGCACGATCTCGTCAACTATCTGCCTGGCGCTCTTTCTTTCCTTGAGCATTCCTGCTATCTGCCCACTGAACCCGCTAATATAATCAGTCATCCCGCTTTTCCTGAGCCCGAACGCGGCCTCGCAAATCAAAATAGTCTGTAGCGGCATGGGAAGCGGTTTGCCGCCCGCCTTATCCCACGCCTCGATAAACTTGTTAGTGATCATGCGGGCGGTCTTTCCAGTGTATATCTTGGTTACTTGCGTATCTTCCTCGGTGGCCCCGATTATCTTGTCTTTCCAGTTATCGATCTCCCATTCCTCAAGGGCGTACGGGTCCATGCCCACATTAGTCCGCCAGTTGACTGGTGAATCAATGCAGGCCTCGTGCGCTAGTATGAATGCAGTGCCCACCCATACCCCGCAGGCACCCATAGCGAGGGCGGCCACAAGCCCTCTGCCGTCGCCGATGCCTCCTGCCGCAGAGACAGGAATGGGGTGCACCGCATCGATTATCTGGGGAACCAGGGCGAGCGTGCCGACGCGGCCGGTATGACCACCGGCTTCATAGCCCTGGGCTACGATGATGTCTATGCCCATCCCGGCAAGGCGGCGCGCATTTTTGACATTCCCTACGAGGCCTATTACTTTGGCGCCGTGCCTGTGGGCCTCGGGAATCATCTCAGCCGGAGTGCCTAGTCCAGATGCGATTACGGGCACCTGTTCCTGCAAGGTGACTTCAATCAGCTTCTTCGCGCCGGACAGGATATCGGAGCTTACGTCCAGCGGGGGAACGTCTACGTCCGGGATACCTATTTCTTTCTTGAGATTGTCCATGAAGGCCAGCTCTTCCGCCGGGAGGAAGGCTTTCAGTTCGCCAAGCGTGAATTTGCCAGAGATCGGCGGCAGGTCCAGTCGGGGAATCAGGAGGTCTACGCCGAAAGGCCTATCGGTAAGTTTCCTCGTTTGCGCAATCCAATCCTGCAGCTGTTCCGGGCTGAGACCGGCTGCTCCCAGTACGCCAAGGCCTCCGGCATTGGATACGGCAGCGACCAGACTCGGTCCGGCTACGCCGCCCATACCGGCCAGCATAATGGGGTACTCTATCCCCAGCATATCGCAAAGCCGGGTCTTAAGCACGAATACGGATTCTGTGTTCATTCTGACCTCATCGGATCCTAGTCAGGCGCTTGCCTTGAGAAGCTCCAAAGCTTGCAGGAATTCTTCCCCGGCCCGTAAGGGCGAGAACCTGGCTATGCCGTACATCATCCGGCAGGTAACTTTGGTGCGCCATGTTCCTGCTTCTCCCTCCCACCGACTGTGGTCCGGCAGGGTGATGCTAAGGCTTGGTTGGAAGACTGGGCCGTCAGCATGGCGTACAGGTTATCCAAAGAGAGCAAGAAAGCTTCTGATCGGACAAGCCTGTAATCGGTAGTAATCGTAAGGCCCGGTCTCAATTATCTCTCCTCACCCATGACATTTCCCCGTCTATAGAAGACCGGTATTGCCAGGGCCAGCAGAACCCGGGCTTGGATCCGGACTTGTATCCCCTACCTGGTAGCCCTTTTGTGGGCACCTACCATCTCCATGAAAGAGTCTATCCTGTTCCTGGTCTCGGCCTCAGAATAGGTATGGAGGTCGATGATATCGCTTTCCATGAACAGGACGGGGAGGCCGGGATAGCGGTCGCGGATCACGTTCCTTACCATGATCTGACCCATGGTGGCGGCCCGGCACGAGCGCGTGATGTGCATGACCACGCCGTCTATCCTGTAGTCCCTTATCAGTTCCAGGTGCGCCTGCGCCAGCGGCGGCACCCCGCCTGCCTGCTGACCGCGGTACTGCAAAGCGGTGTTGCGTGCGAATGCACGCTCGGCGATGATTTCCACCGGATCGGTCATATCCGGCGTGATTTCGAAGGGCTCGGGGATCATGTATGCGGTCTCGGCGGCAAAGACAGCCCCGTAGTTGAGGAACTCGTCAAGGATATACATACTGTGCCAGGGCGGGAGCCCTACACCCCAGACGAGTCGGTACTTCTCATCCTCGATTACGCCGACCCCTTTATCTACCCTTTCTTTCAGCTCCTGGTAGAGGCCCTTGTAGAATTCCAGGGTGAACTCGTCGGTAAGCATCATGTGGTGAGGAACGAAAAGCACGAAGTGGTCCTGCGTCGACATCGGGCAGGGGACAGCCTTTCTCAGCTTGTAGGCTTCGCGCCACCACCACCGGGTCTCTTCTACAAGCCTGATGATCGACATCAGCCGGTCGTAGTCCATTTTCCTCCCGGTCTGCTCCTCCAGGAAACCTATAAGCCCCCTGATTTCCTCCGCCATGTAACGGACGCTGTGCGGCCTTATAGCGGCCATGTCGGCATCGCTGGGCGGCATCAGCACATCCATATTGTAGATGGGGGTGTCCTTGTAGCGGCCGAGAGCCTGGTACCACTTCCATCGCGGGTCGCACCCCATGCTGCAGCCGAGGAGCATGTCCAACTCCGGCATCCCGCCGTCGGGAGCATCGGGCGGCATGGCGCCCAGTTCGCGGCGCAGCGCGTCAAAACCGATTCCCACCTTGGCATAGCCGCACAGCAGGTCGGAGTAGCCCTCGGCCAGCGCCTTGTCGATGTAGGGCTCCGCCTGCCTCTTCACCGCGCAGAGTCCCGCATAGTTCTCGGTATAGACCTGGACGATGTCCATGGCGGCCAGGATTTCCTCGTAATTGCACATCACCATGCAGTAGGCCACCTTCTTGTTCTCTTCCCCGGCCTTCTGGGCCTGCTGGTACATGCGCTTGACAACGGTCCGGATCTTTCCCGCCGATTCGGTCGATTTTCGCGAGCTTGTCCTGGACTGCTGCTGTGCCATCAGCCACACTCCTTACTAAGGCTCGAGAGTTTCGAGGAACGCTTCAATTCTGGTCTTCCACTGGCCCACGGGAGGCACGACATAATCATCCTCCAGGTAGAGCACACGTATGCCCTCGCTTTCCAGGAACTCCTTGATCTCGGGCGCGTCAAGCTGGTAAGTGTCGCAATAGCGTATGCTGTAGACCAGGACGCCCCGCACATCCCATCCCCGGGCATAATCGACCAGGTATTCAAATCGTTGGGACGCCGTTCCGGGGCGGTAGGTGCAGGGGCAGGTAATGCCGCCGAGATACCTGTCCGCCAGCGCGGCGAGGGAAGGCTTCGAGGTATCCACGTCTTTCCAGAACGCGCGAGTCCCTGTACACGTATCGTCCATTACCACGCTTGCCCCGGAATCCTCCGCCAGCCTGACGAGCGCTACATCGTCGATTTCATTACCTACTATCATGATCCGCGGCTTTGGCTCTGAAGGCGGCTTGCGGCCCCGGACCTCGAAGATCACGTCCTCCACGAGCCTGTTGTATTCTTCGACGGGAACTGTCATGCCCGCTACTAACAGCTGGACTATCTCTGTTCCGGATACCGGCGGGGGATCAGCCTTCCTTAGCTCGTACAGCTCTCGCAGCAGCGCGCGGTTCCGGTTATGCAGGCTAATAGCTCCGGCAAGGTCCTCGTGCCCGGCGCGGCGGCCTGCGAACTTTTCCAAACTGGCCTGGAAGTCCTCTATTTCCTTCCTGAAATACTCGAATGAAGCCTCGTGGGTCATGTGCGGCACGGTAATGCAGCGGCTGTACGGCGGCTTCAGATAGTATTTCCAGATATCGTAAACACGGTGCATGGCGTCGCAGCTGTGAGGAATAACCGCGCCGGACAGGAAATCGTAGTCTCCATTCATTGCCAGGTCGAAGCAGCTCCGCACGTAAGGGCACATGATGGTTTCGAGGTACTGGTCCGCGTGTTTGATGGATTTTCCGGCCCCGCCCTGGATCCGGTAAGGCATGAGATTAAGGGCGGTTATGACTTCGACCGGCGTGTAACAGCAGAAATAGCCTATGATTCTCCTGCCCTGTCTTGAGAGCTCCCTGGCCCGCTGACTGCGGTGTTCATAAAGTTCACGAGCCTGGACGACTCCTCCGCAAACTGCTTCAGTCAAGAGCCACCTCGCAATCTAGGTCGGAAATCCTGCTGAGGCCGGGATAACCTCGAGTGCGTGTCTATTTAACAACCGTGCCTGGCTGTTGTCAATGTCAACGGCAGGCTTACGGGTAGAACTGCTTCTGCGCGGCCTTCCTGAGCTCTGCGCGGTGGTCGGGATGGGCTATGGCTATGAGCTCATTCGCCCTCTCCCGGTGACTCTTGCCGGCAAGGCTGGCGATTCCCCATTCAGTCACCACGTAGTCAGCGAACTGGCGGGGTATGGTCACCAGTGAGCCCTCGGCCAGATGTGAGACTACCGTGGAACTGCCGCCGAATGCCAGCGACCTGAGCATGCTGATCGCCCTTCCGCCCCTGGACATGAAGGCCCCCAGGTGGAAATCGAGCTGGCCGCCGGGGCCGTTGATCATGCGAGGCCCGAACTGGGTCTCACAGGTGATCTGACCCGTGAGGTCTATCTGCAGGATGCTGTTGATGGATACCATATTGTCGTTCTGGGCGATCACTGTCGGGTTATGTATGTACTCGCAGTCATACATTTCGATGAGCGGGTTGTCGACCATCCACAGGTATTCCTGCCAGCCGCCGCCGTCGAGCGCGGTATAGACGGCCTTGCCTGGATGTAGCGTCTTCTTCTTTCCGTTGAAGACCCCGCCCCGTATGAGCTCGGGCTGCCTCCACGCGGACATCTCCGAATGAATGCCCAGGTCTGCGAAATTGTCGAAGAGCCCCACCCTCGGCAGCCAGGTAGTGGGTCTGCCGGCGCCTATCTCGATTGTGTCGCCGTCCTTGATAAGCTCCTTGACATAACCGGCCATGTCGTCGGCTTCGGGGTACGGGTCATCCAGCCCCATCACTCCAGTAAAGAAACCGGGGCTGAGCAGGTTCATAAGCGGTCCCATCAGGTAATAGCCGCGCGCGGTATACTCCGGCTCGTGCTTGTTTGCCTTGATCAGGGTTTCGATCCACTCCTCCTGGAGCTTGGGATCTTCGACCGTGGTGCGAATCATCTCCCTGATCATGTCATCAGTTACCCGCGCGGTCGGGGCCTCGACAAAATAGTCAATCTCCGAGACATGGACCATGTTGTTACCCCGGTAGGGGCCGGGCATGTTCTCGTCCACCTCGGCGATGACGGTCTTCGCCCTGTTCGTGTAGCTTTTCTTGTTCCAGAGATGGGGTCCGAAACTGCAGAAGCCCTCCTTGTCGGGAGGTGAAACGTTGGTCATGAAGACGTCAACGGGATACCTGTCCCTGCGCCGGTCCTCGTCACATAGCTTCGGCCGCATCGACATCAGACATGGTATAAAGGAGCATACCCTCGCATCATGTGAGGGACGGCCCATGGCTCCCAGGAAGTGAATGGCGCCGACCGTAAAATTCTGCTCCCAGCCGACCTGCAGCCAGCCGGGGTCTACCGAGGGAGCGTTGATCTCAAGATAAACGTTCTCGAGCTCATCCTTGCGCTTGCCCAGCGCAAGCGGCACCTGTGTGGGATGGGCAAAAGGCAGTACAACCCTGTCTCCTGACTTGACCACCTTCGCCGCGTCATCGGCTGAAACGAGTTTTCTCTTGTAGTCTTCCTTCCAGTCCTTGCGGTATTCCCTGTACTCGGTTATGTGCGAGAATCTCATCGCTAAGCCTCCGCCTTTCCTGGTGATACATCGGCTACAGTCGGGCCGGGTTCAGAAAAAGGGACAGGGATAAACGGGCCGTTTTTCCGTTAGTCTACTGGAAACAGCTAGGACCTGGGTCACGGGACAGCCCTTCTCTCGCCTGAGAGAACGGGGTTTCGGAATATTGCTGTACTTTTAGCGGATTCTGTGCCGATTGTCAAGTTTGCCCGGTCGGCAAGACTCCTGGTCTAAGGAGGAGTATTATCTCGCAAGCCATGCGTGTGGTCCGGGCAGAATTCTCTGGTGCAGTCGGATTATGTCGCAGGTTCCCCGGTAATTCCTGCGGCTTGTGACTATTGCTGCCTCCTCCCAGTACCATTGCCGCATACCAATCCGAAAATCTGACGGATATGATTACAGGGGTAACATCTGCATGTTTGACTTTCTTGCCTCGCCATTGAATCTTTCCTCTCTTATGCCTACCGCACGCCATTTGGAAATTGTCACAGGAGGACCGGCATGGGAATCGGGGTAGTAGGTTTTGGAATAGTAGGCACGGCCACGGCTGAAGTCCTTCGCCGCCTCGGTCATAGCGTCAGCATTAATGACTTGAATCCGGCCAGAAACGAGGCGGCACGGCTCCAGGGTTACCAGTACCTTGCCCCCGGTATGAAGACCGAAATACTTTTCGTCTGCGTGCCGGAAAGCTATGTTAAGGACAGCCTCGTGTATGCACCTGATGCGGAGATCGTCGTAATACGTTCCAGTGTGCCGCCGGGAACTACAGACCGCTTCTCAAAGCAGTTGGGGCGTCCCCTGGTGCACATGCCGGAATTCTTGAAAGAGGCAACGGCTCTCTGGGATGCCCTTAATCCTCCTTTTGTCCTGATAGGATGCCATGACCAGGGCCAGGGTCAACGTCTGGCCCAGTTGTTCTCTCCGCTGATAGCTCCGGTGAGGCTGGTTTCCCCCGCAGTATCGGAGACTGTCAAGCTTGTCCTGAACTCATACCTGCACACGATCATAACGTTCTGGAACGAGGTCGAGCTGGTAAGTGAGCTTGCCGGGGTCCAGTCTCACATTGTCGGTAAGATATGCAGCCAGGACCCGCGAGTTCCCGCTTATGGGGCGACCATGCACGGTAATCCGGTCGGCGGACGCTGTCTTCCCAAGGATCTGGCCCAATTAGTCAACTATGCCAGAAGCAAG
>JACUUS010000246.1 GCA_014859215.1 Dehalococcoidia bacterium
TATTACGCCATTGCATGACAAGCCCTTTAAACGGAAAGGTCTGTGATGAACGACACAGTATACCGCAAGCTGGCTGAATACCTGGACAGCATTCCCAACGGCTTCCCCGCCACGCAGAGCGGGGTCGAGATCAAGCTACTCGCGAAGCTGTTCACGCCGGAGCAGGCTGCCCTGGCGCTGGATCTGAAATTGATTCCGGAATACCCGGAGCAGGTCGCCTCGCGGACGGGGCGCGATCCGGAGCAGACCGCAGCTCTGCTGGAGGAAATGTCCCAACGAGGCCTCATTAGAACCAAGCAGGCAAAAGACCGGACTCTTTACGGGCTTGTGCCCTACGTGGTGGGCATATTCGAATTGCAGCTTGAACACATGGACGAGGAATTCGCGCGGTTGAACGAGCAGTACTACCGGGAAGCGTTCCATAACCTGCTAAACATGAAGCCGGCCATACAGCGGGTCGTGCCGATCGACCAGAGCATACCTCTGGATATCGAAGTGGCCCACTATGAACGCGCTACCACCATTCTGGCAGATGCGGCGTCATGGGGTGTCCTGGACTGCATATGCAGGAAGCAAAACCAGATGCTTGGCCAGGCCTGTTCCCACCCGATAGATGTGTGCATGATCTTCAGCAAGCGCCCCAACATGTTCGATGACAGCAGCTACATCAAGGCTCTGACCAGAGAGGAAGCCCTCGGTGTGCTCCGGCGTGCGGCCGAGGCAGGCCTTGTACACACGGTCCGCAACGCCCAGAAAGGGACCTTCTACCTGTGTAACTGCTGCACCTGCGGCTGCTCGATACTCAGGGGAGTTACAGAGTACGGTTTCCTTAGCGCGGTAGCCCCCTCCCGCTTCCGGGTGCAAGTGGAGGAGGACGCCTGCACAGGCTGCGAGCTCTGCGTGGACCGGTGCCAGTTCCACGCGCTATCTGTTTCGGACGGGCTCTGCCATGTCGACGAACGACTCTGCTTCGGATGCGGAGTATGCACAATGTCATGCATGGACAGCGCCCTGAGCCTGAAGCCAAGGCCGGAACAGGAAGTAAGCCAGCCCCCTCTGTCGGAATATGACTGGATGATGGAGCGGGCAGAAGCCCGGGGTCTTGAGCAGGCGCGCCTGGAGCGCGTTATCGGCCGGTATCTGGAAGAAAAGAACGCCTGACACTCTCATACCTTACATTCGATCCCTGAAAAACTTGAAGGGAGGATGCAATGGTACTACGGGATACATTCCCAAACAACCGGAGGCACCTGGCTATCCGGGCGGGGGTGGGCGATGAATAGCCGGCAGCAGCCCGCAACCGCACTTGGAGACCTCAGGGTGCTGGACCTGGCGGGCCCGATCGGCCTTTACTGTACCAAGCAGCTGGCCGACCTCGGTGCGGATGTCATAAAGATAGAGCGGCCTGGCGGTGACTTAGCAAGATCCATCGGGCCCTTCTATCATGATCAGGTGGACCCGCAGAAAAGCCTCTACTGGTTCCATTACAACACCAACAAGAAAGGCATAACCCTGAATTTGGAGAGTGAAGAAGGCCGTGACGTCTTCAGGAGGCTGGCTAACAACGCCGATGTCATCGTAGAGACTCTCCCACCGGGCAGCCTTGACAAGATGGCCATTGGCTACGACGCCCTGCGGGAGCTTAACCCCCGCTTGATCATGACGTCCATCACGCCCTTCGGCCAGACCGGCCCCTACCGAGACTTCAAGGCATCGGACCTGATAGGGCTTGCGATGGGCGGGTTCCTTTTTATTTGCGGGTGGGAAGACGAGCCGCCTACCAGAGTGGGCGGTTCACAGGCCTATCACACGGCTTCCGTCCACGCATGCACCGGCACCCTGACCGCCCTCTATCACCGCGATATGACAGGTGAAGGCCAGCACGTGGACGTGTCCATGCAGCAGTGTGTAGCTCATGCGCTGCAATGGGTCACGCAGATGTACGATCTGCAGAACCAGATCATGGTGAGGTCGGGCCGGCTGGGCGTGCCGCTTCAGGAATGCGCGGACGGCTGGGCGACAGTAATCGCACTCTTCGACTGGGACCTGTTCATCGACTGGTTGAAGAGCGGCGGCGGAGCTGCCGACCTGGACGACGACCGGTTCAAGGATATGGACTACCAGATCCGGCCGGAGGTCAGACAGCATATCACGGAAGTCACGGATGCTTACACCAGGGCTCACCCCAAGAAGTTTATCTGCGAGGAGGGCCAGAAAAGGCACATAATCGCCATACCGGCCAATAACGCCAGGGATGTGGTCGAGAACCCTCAGCTTATCGAGCGCAGTTTCTTTGCCGACCTGGAGCACCCTGAACTTGGTTGTTCCTTGAAGTATCCGGGAGCGCCATACCGCCTGGGCGAGAGTCCATGGAAACTGAACAGGCGGGCTCCACTCCTGGGAGAGCACAATGAGGAAATCTACAGGGACCTTGGCTTCAGCCAGGCCGAAATTGCAGGCATGAAGAAACGGGGGACGATCTAGGACCCGATTCTTGTAGAATTGGAGGAATTATGGGAACAAGGTTTCCGCTCGAAGGAGTCAGGTTCACCGATTTTTCCTGGTACGAAACAA
>JACUUS010000247.1 GCA_014859215.1 Dehalococcoidia bacterium
AGAAGGATATCACGCGCGGTGAAAGCAGACTGAGGCAGTACCTGGATGTGGAACTGCTGGGTGTACGCAAATTTCTCGGTATATGGATGAGGGAGCTTGTTAATCTCGTACTGGCAAGGGAAGAACACGACAAGATTGTGTACAGCGATTTCCCCATGGAGCTCAGGCCCTTGATGTCAATGATGCTGTCAACCAATGAGAAGGAAGTGTACTTTGCTACGCCGGGCCAGATAATCAACATGACAATGGGCCAGATATTCGACAAACTGAATCCCTTTCTTGAGGCAGGGGAAGAAAACGGCCTGCGCCCCGGAGCCGCCCACTGCGCCTTGTATCAGACTCGCCTGGGGGCGATGGTCAAGGGTGTGATACCGTTCCCTGACTGGTCAGTGATCGCATCCTATCACTGTGACCAGCCGGCAGAGGCTGAAGAACTGTTGCATGAAGTCTACGGCGTTCCTGTCTCGTATCTCGATAGCTGCCCTGATCCGAACTGGGGAGACTGGCCGAAGTTCAATGACTATCGGGTCCGGTACTGCAGCTCGCAGGCACGCAAGCTTTTCAAGACATTCGAGGACCTGATTGGCTCTCAGATAACAGACGATGCGATACGTACCACCAACAGGGCGAATGCCATATACCGGCTAAAGTTCCAGGAGCTGGTGGAGCTTATCGGGCATGCAGACCCCCAGCCGATAAGTCAGGCAAGCCTGGCACACGCCTTCTTCCTGAATTCTATGCCTACGAGGGACATTGAGGGAAAGCAGGAAGCGCTCGAGATCCTGACTGAGGAAGTTAAGGGGAGAGTCGAACGCGGCGAAGGCGTGGTTGAGAAAGGAGCCCCGGGCGTATTCTGTACCGCGACGATAAGCGTTGACCCGAGCATAACACGCATGATAGAGCAGACAGGCCTCGCTATTCGCATTCAGATACCGTACTGGCTCAGCCCCTGGGTGCTCACCAGGCATCCTTACAGGGAGTGGGCGGACATGATCGGCGTAGGCCCGTGTCTGGATATACCTCACTCCTGTGAAGCCCATGTCGCCATTAACCTGGAGAACTGCAAGGCATTTAACGTGGACGGCGCGATCAATTTCTATCCCTACTCCTGCCGCGAGTGGGTGCCCACGGTCATGATAACCAAGAGAGTAATAGAGAAAGAGCTGGGCGTGCCGGTACTGGTCCTGGAAGGGGACTGCTATGACACGCGCAACTATAGCTCGGGACAGCTACGAACGAGAGTGGAAACATTTGCCGAGCTGCTGAGAGCAGCCAGGGCTGCCAAACTCGGATAGAGATCAACAGCAGTAATCTACTCCCGTGCCGACTCACGACGGACAGGCGCATGATTTCATATGATTACAGCGGGAATTGACATTGGAGCCGCCACTGCCAAAGTGGTCATTCTGGCAAATGGCGAGATCTTGTCGCACGTTGTCATACCAACAGGCGACAGCGTCGCCCGGGCGGCGGAAAAAGTAACTAAAGCGGCTCTGGAGAAAGCCGGGCTCTCTTTGACTGACCTCCAATTCGTCATCTCCACAGGCTACGGGCGGAGAGCCGTCTCCTTCGCCAGCAAGACCGCAAGTGAAATTATCTGCCACGCTAAGGGCGTCAACTCACTCATCCCGGATGCCAGGACGGTCATCGATATTGGCGGTCAGGACAGCAAGGTAATCGGCATCCGTGAGGACGGCACTGTCAGTGATTTTGTCATGAACGATAAGTGCGCTGCGGGGACGGGCAGGTTCCTGGAGGTTATGGCCGAGGTCCTGGGTCTGGGCATCGAGCAAATGGGGCCGATATCCATGACCAGCAAAGACCCCTGCCCCATAAGCAGTACGTGCACCATTTTCGCCGAAACGGAGATGGTATCGCTTCGCGCCGAAGGGAGAACAAGGGAAGACCTGGTCGCTGGGATCCACAGGGCGGTTGCTTCAAGGGTGGTTATCACGGGCAGGACCGTTGGCTACAAGGAGCAAGTCGTATTCACAGGAGGCGTCGCCAAGAACCTGGGGGTCAAGAATTCGCTCGAAGCCGGAATTGGCCTTCCTGTTCTGGTCCCGAAGGAGCCTCAGATAATGGGAGCTCTGGGTGCGGCGCTGCTGGCCGAAATGGAGTTGAGGTAGCAAATCCCGGTCGCGCTGCTGGCTGGAATGATCTCTTCTAAGCCAGCGAGCCACACAGTCCTCGCTCTCTCTGTGCATCGCCAGGCAGAAATGCCGGGTACATTTCCCGCATTTGGGCTGCAGTCAGGTGCTGTCGGTTCACTCCGTTGTATTAACGCTGGCGCACGGCAGCGGCTTCGGGATTCATTGACAATATGACGCGCTCCATGTATATTGAGGGAACGTTCCATCAATACTTCTCAGCATAGTTTGAGGTTGCGCTGTCGTCGGCGTCTGCCTCAACAGAAGTCGGCCTTCTCTACCTGGAGCAGCAGAGACTACTCGGGCTGACGGTCCAGACTTTCCACAGCTATAAGAACTTCAAATGTTGAGACGGGAAAAAGAGGAAGCCATGTGCGAGCCCCACGATGAACCTGGAGATGCTTTGTCGGGCACAGGGCCAA
>JACUUS010000035.1 GCA_014859215.1 Dehalococcoidia bacterium
CCTGAAGAACGGCACTGTGGACGGTTCTGCTAACGCCGGAATGCAGGGGCTGAGCCAGGAGTACATTGTCCCGTTTGGCCTCGCTCTAAACGCCAGCCCATGCCAGATAGGACTCCTGACCAGTCTGCCGAGCATGGCTGCTGCCCGGTCTGGACTGTCTTCCTCCTGTCGGGTATCCTGCGCCGCCGTTGTAGCGGTCACGCTGCTTAGAGGGGTAAGCGAGGTAAGGTCCGTACCGGATGCCGGCCTATTTGACCTCTTGCTTGGAAAGATCGGCATTTACAATCCTGCGAAGGCATCAGCAGGTGTCCTGGCGTGCGCGCCTGATTTGAACAACTCAGGGTCTATCGTGAGCCGCGCTCATCTCTTCCTCATGCCCAACCGGAGTCCGCCCCGCAAGGGGGCCTTAGGTGAATCGGCGCGGGTTTGCAGTATCCAGCAAGTGAACACTCTCCGGCTGGGAGCCGGATGCGTATTAGGACTTTGGGCGGTCGAGTAATTCGGCCTCGCAGTGAGGGTATAGAGCGCGGCAAGTGCTACTGAAAGACGCTCGTTGTGAGTGAGCTTCGTCCGCCCATGACTCTCCCGAAGGGTTCATCAAGGTTGAATCTATTCTCGTACTTGGCGATCCAGTTCCTTATTATTGGCCTGATCTTGCCGAAGTTCATGTGGGCCCTTTCCGCTGCTAGATTCCAGGACTTGCACAGACCCTCGTGCCAGGTCTCGGGGCTGAGAAGAAGCAGGATCTCATTCCGCGCTGCAAGAACCGCGTCATCGTCCAGGCCTTTCAGTTCTTCGAAATAGTCACGCCAGTGTTTTACCAGTGCCTGAGTGCCCCCGTTTCCTGCAAGCTCAATGTCGCGGCTGTCTATGCATTGCCTGAGCCTTCGCACGAAGCTCGGGATTACCTGGTAGCAGGCGATTCCTCCCAGGCGGACCCAGACAAATGACCCGTCGTTTCTTATAAGTACCTTCCCCCATTTCTTGAGGAACAGCTGGATTATCTCGTCAGCAAGGCAGTATTTACTATAGTCAGCGGTTTGCCTTACCAGGGGCAGGACCCTGGGGGGAAGATCATACCAGGAAGCCGGGATTTTGATGGGTAGAGGCATGATCGTCAGCGCATTGACCTCTCTCACGGAATTGCGCTCGCTCATCCTTTACCACCTCCTTCCTTACGGATAAGTCGGTGAACCTATATGGCGATGCCGAGATAGATCTTGTCGTGACTGATTATAAGGACGGGCAGTTACGAAAACACCGGGATGCGGTTATGAGAAAAAAGGACCGCAAGAGACGCCGGGGATGGCTGTCCCTCGAGGTCAATGCAGTTCAGCAGGATGCCATACTTACTCAAGCCATTCTCTTTACCTGATGTTTTGGCAGACTGGCTGGCGTTATTATACACGGCGACAAGAGACATTACAACACGGTCACCGCCGAGTGTCGCGCATCAAGGCGGCGAACCTGGTATATCCGGTGCGCGACATTTCCCCGAATGCGGCTCCTGACCGCTCGGCGCGATTGAGACGGTCAGCCAGCGGGCTTCACTTCGAGTATGAGCCAGCGAGTACGTCGTCTACAGTTATGCCTTCAAACGAAGCCCCATCGGTTTCACGCGCGATCTTTCCCGTAGGACAAAGGCCCCAGCATTCGCGGCAGTCCATGCATACGCCTCTTGATACGATTTCGTCGATAAACGCTATCCTTCTCTCCGTACCCCTGCCGACAAAGGTAATCGCGTTTGCACCCTTGACTTCGGCACAGTAGCGGGCGCAGAGGCCGCAGAGAATGCACTGGGTCTTCTCGGAGATGAACCTGGGTCTTTCCACACCGAACCTGGCGGCAGTCTCGGATAGAACCGGAGCAGAGGCGAGCATCAGTTCGAGAAGCATCTTGCGGATCTTCGTCACTCTTGGTGTACCGGTCTTGACGATCAAGCCGTCTTCTACCTGGTAAACACAGGAAGTTACGAGGCGAGACCTTCCTCTCCGCTCAATCTCGACGGTGCAAAGCCTGCATGCCCCAAAGGGAGCCAGCTTCTCATGATGGCAAAGCGTGGGGATATCGATATCCGCAGACCGGGCAACCTCAAGCAACGTCTGCCCTTCTTCGGCCTCGATTTCTCTACCGTCAATATTCAGTCTGATCTTGCTCATTCCTTTTTTCCTTTCGGGCGTACCACCTCTGTACCCGGAACAGGCGCCGCAGGTACAGGTTGACCGGAAATCCTGACCACCGCTGAGAAGCGGGTTGGACACACCTCATAGCACGAGTTACACTTGATGCATTTTCCCTGGTCTATGATGTGGACGAGATTCTTGCCGCCCGTTATCGCATCCGCGGGACAATTCCTGAGGCAGATACCGCAGGCCGAGCACCTGGCGGGATCGATGTAGTACGATGTCAAGGCCTTGCAGGCGCCGGCCGGGCAGCGTTTGCGGTCGACATGCGCTTCGTATTCGTCCCGGAAGTACCGGATGGTACTGAGCACGGGGTTCGGCGCTGTTTGGCCAAGAGCGCACAGCGAAACCTGCTGGACAGTCTCAGAAATCTCCTCCAACAACTCGATGTCCCCGGGCTGCCCTTCGCCCAGGCATATCCTGTCAAGTACTCTCACCATCTGGTCTATGCCGGCGCGACAGGGGACACACTTCCCGCAAGATTCGTCGGCAAGGAAGTGCAAAAAGTATCTGGCGAGATCGACCATACAGTCGTCCTCGTCCAGGACGATCATACCTCCCGAACCCATCATCGATCCTGCCTCTGTCAGCTTGTCGAAGTCAACAGGCAGGTCAAGAAGGCTTTCGGGAAGACAGCCTCCTGACGGGCCGCCGGTCTGTACCGCCTTAAACCTCTTACCCTTGCGAATCCCTCCGCCGATCTGGTATATGATCTCTCTCAAGCTCATACCCATAGGCACTTCAACCAACCCCGTGTTGTTCACCTTGCCGACCAGGGAGAATATCTTGGTGCCCTTGCTTCCGGAAGTACCTATACTTGTGAACCAGTCCGCGCCCCTGTTAATTATCAGGGGGACGTTGGCCCATGTCTCAACATTGTTCAGATTGCTCGGCCGGTCGAAGACGCCGCTGACCGCGGTGCGTATGTACTTCGGCCTCGGCTCCCCCACCATGCCCTCTATAGCCGTCATGAGAGCACTGGACTCGCCGGAGACAAATGCCCCCGCACCCCTGTGAATGGCAACTTCGAAGTTGAACCCGGACCCGAGGATACTCTTGCCCAGCAAGCCGTATTGGCGGGCCTGCGCCAGGGCCTTAACCAGATTGCTCACCGCAAGCGGATACTCCTGACGAACGTAGACAAAGCCCTCGTGAGAGCCAATCGCATACGCCCCGATAATCAGCCCTTCGAGCACGCTGTGAGGATTACCTTCGAGCAGGCTTCTATCCATAAAAGCGCCCGGGTCCCCTTCGTCAGCATTTACGATGACATACTTGATATCGCCGGGGGCGTTACGGGTGGTTTCCCACTTGGCGCCGGCGGGAAATCCTCCACCACCCCTGCCTCTCAGGTTGGCTTTCTTGACGGTATCCAGGACCTCTTCGGGGCTCATTTCAAAGAGAGCCTTAGCCAGGGCCGAGTAACCTCCAAGAGCGATGTAGTCATCAATACTCGCCGGATCGATCAGCGTATTGTTCCCAAACACAATCCTCTTCTGGTACTTGTAGAACGGGATGTCACGTTCATGGGCTATTGTCTGACCGCCCGTATCTTTGTAGAGAAGCCGGGCCACGGGCTGTCGTTCAATAAGTGTTTTCGATATGACTTCGGGCGCGTCCGCCGGCTTCATGCCGAGGTAACATATGCCTTCCGGGAAGACGACCACAACCGGTCCTCTCTCACAGAAGCCGTGGCAGCCTGTGCGCCTCACGTCAACCTTGCCGCGGAGCCCGTTACTGTAAATCTCCGTCATGATTGCCTGGTAGACCCTGTCCGAACCGAGCGCGTTACACCCGGTCCCGGAACATATAGTCACACACGGTTTGGCGGCATCTCTCCTGGACAGTATCTGTTCTTTTTTCTTCTCCAGGTCAGCTGCTGACCTCAATCGGGCCATCTCTCAAGTCCTTTCCGATTGCTAGTCGCACGAGGCTACGATATGTTCTATTTCTCTGGTCGAGGGGTTGCTGTGGTATTCACCGTCGACTACCATAACCGGGCCAAGCGCGCAGCATCCGAGACAGTTCACGGTTTCGACTGTGAATTTCCGGTCCGGGCTGGTTTCACCGGCTTGAATCCCGACAACATCAGTTACCTTGTCAAGCAGGCGGGGTGCGCCCCTGACATGGCAGGCTGTTCCCTGGCATATCGATACACGGTGACGTCCCTGTGGGACCAGGCTGAAAGCCTTGTAGAATGTAGCTATCCTGTAAGCGCGGCTGAGCGGTATGTCAAGCCGCTCGCAGACTTTTTGGAGGACATTCCTGGGGAGCCAGTGGTTTTCACGCTGGATTTCGAGGAGGATCTGGATAAGTGCGGTCTTGTCTCCCTTGTATTCATCGACTATTGAGTCGACTCCGGCGGTTTCTTCAGCAACCGCCCTCATGGAACGGGCCACCAGGGAGACCTGGCTTACCGGTACGCCGAGTTTGTCGCTGATTCTTGATAAAGTGCCTTCTGAAATCTGGGTTTCTGCTTCCTGGTTAATGGTCGGTGTTCTTGTTTCAGCAGACCGATTCGTTACGAATCGAGCCTTGCCTCTAGCCATTTCTTGCTCCTTGCTTATTCTTCCTTTAGTGTAATTCATTTACCCTTCAAATTCAACAAAGCGCCTGACCGGGGCCGCTGCGCGAGACCTTCCTAAATGCGGGCACGGCTGATAGAATACGCACTGTCAGGTCCGCGTGAAAGGTAATACGCTCATGTCTAAAGTCTTCTTCTTCAGCTACGCCAGGAGTAGCAGCCCACTACGGGGTCTCGAGCACCTCTTTTCAAAATCAGGCTTCCAGGACCAGTTGCCGGCAGGCGGTTCGGTAGCCATCAAGCTGCACATGGGTGAATTGGGGAACGTGCGGTACCTCAGGCCCGTTCTCGTTCGCCAGGTAGTGGATATCGTCAGGGCCAGGGGAGGGAATCCATTCCTGATAGACACGGTTGTAGCTTACCCGGGGGCTCGGGCGACAAAAGAGAGCTACCTCAGAACCGCAGCCATGAATGGTTTCGTGGAGGCGACCGTGGGCGCGCCGGTGGTGATCTGCGGTGATGAGGACGCTCACCGTGCAGTCCCTGTCGACAAGAGGTACGATGGGTGCGAGCTCAGTCAAATCAGCATACCGTCTGTCCTTCTCGATGCTGATTGTGTCCTGGTGTTAACGCATGTGAAAGGGCATGAACTAACGGGACTTGGCGGCGCCTTGAAGAATCTCGGGATGGGATGTGTCTCCAGGGCGAGCAAGCGGGACCAGCACATGGTGAATATGCCGGTGTTCGAGAATGCGGAGGAGTGCGATGGTTGCGGAAAATGCGCCCAGGCATGCCCGACTGGTGCGATAAAGGTCAGCGAAGGGTGCAAGCCGGAGCGTGTGGCATCGGAATGTACCGCGTGTGGCACCTGTCACTTCCAGTGTCCATCTCATTGCTGGAACTGGCCTCACGGCGCGCGCGAGCGCTTGCAGGTCTACCTTGCCCATGCGGCATGGGCTGTCATCAAGGGGTGTTCAGGGAAGATGGCCTTCGTGAACTTCATTCAGGATGTAACACCGCATTGCGACTGCGCTGCGCCGTCGGGAAGGCCGGTTGTACAGGATGTGGGGATAGCCTTTTCCATGGATCCTGTGGCGGCGGACAAGGCTTCACTGGACCTTATTGACCAGGCGCCCATTGTTCCGGGAGCGACCATGGCAGGGCCGCCCGATCTGCTGGGGAAAATGAGGGGGACCAGCAGCCTCATACAGTTGAGGACGGCTGAGAAACTGCGCGCAGGCACTCTGGATTACGAGCTTGTGAACGTGTAAGCTGTTCAGAGGCGCGGATAAACCGAGCCGACGATCTTGATCGCCAGACACGTCTCTCAGCGTCCGCTTCTCGAATCCCGGCGCAGCCATCAGTAAACTACCTCGGCTTCAGCAAGCCTCTTGATTTCGCTGGAGGGCATGGCAAGAAGCTCGCCAAGTACATATTCCGTGTGCTGTCCCATCAATGGCGCCGGGTCTTCTACCCGGGGCGGCGTACCGGAGAATTTCCAGGGCGGCCCCATTACAACCTGCTTGCCCATTCCTGGATGGAGCACCTCGTGCGCAAGCCCGCGGTGCTCGAAGTGGGGATCACTGAAGATTTCCTCATTGCTGAGTGAAGGCATGGCCGCGACTCCGGTAGCCTGGAGCATCCCTGTAATCTCGTAATGAGTGTAGTTCATTGTCCACACCGCCAGAAGCCTGTCCAGTTCGTCCTGATTAGCCCACCGGCTGAACCCGTCGGCGAATTCTTCGGCCAAGGTCCACCCGGGATCACCCATGACCTTACAGAGGGCTTTCCATTCGTGCTCATTCGCTACTGCGATGCTCACCCATTTATCATTTCCCTTGCAGGGATAGCAGTTGTGGGGGGCCATTGTACTGTCTTTGTTGCCTTGCCTGCTCCGCACTCGTCCATTCATGATGTAGTCCATGATCGCATCGCCGGTAAATACGGCCAGGCTCTCGACTGATGAAAGGTCGATATGTTGACCATGCCCGGTGCTCTGCCTGTGATTGAGCGCCGCGAGTACGGCGAAGGCGCTTGTAGTGGCGCTCATCAAATCAGTTGATCCGGTCATCGGATTTGGCGGGCCGTCGCTGTAGCCTGTGAGGTTGGCGACGCCTGCGTAGCAAGCGAAGCTGGGCGCGTAGCCCCCGTAGTTCTTGAAAGGCCCCTCGGTGCCAAAAGCGGAGGAGGACAGCATGATAATATCCGGCTTGATCTTGCTCACGACATCGTAACCGAGCCCCATCCTGTCCATGGAACCCGGTCGCATATTTTGCGTGACCACATCGCTCACGGCAATGAGCCTTTGTGCGAGCTCCACACCCTCACGTTTCTTCATATTCAACTGCACCGAGAGCTTGCCAAGGTTGATGCTGTTGAAAACGGGCGAATACTCAAGTCCCTGAAAGGATTGCGCTATTGTCAGTGTCATGGTACGAGAAGGATCCGGACGCGACATGCTTTCTATCTTGATCACTTCGGCTCCCAGGAATGCCAGGAGGCCCGTTGCATAGGCCCCGGCCCAGAGCCAGCAGAAGTCTGTTACTCGCACTCCCTCCAATGCAGCCCTGTTCATGAAGTAAGCCTCGCTTCCTATATGGCTCCGTTTTGTCTCAAGACTGCCAGTTCTGAGATGGTGTAGCCGAGGCGGCCCTCATATATGAGCTCGTTGTGCTCGCCCAATAGCGGAGCCGCCCGGCAGGCCTGCCACGGTGTTCTGGACATTTTGTAAGGTGCGCCCGGGTATTTGAGGCGGCCTGCTCGGGGGTGATCGACCTCGGTAAAGAAGCCGCGGGCGCGCAACTGCTCGGACTTGACAGCATCTTCGCTGGTATTGGCTGGAGCCGCCGCAACTGCTCTAGCCTGCAAACCGTGGAACAGCTCGTGCTTGCAGCGGTCCCTTACGAAGTCCTCGACGTGCGGTGTGATCTTGTCTCCATAGAGGTGGCGGTTCAACCACAACTCGAAACGTTCATCATTCGACCAGGCAGGGTTATTCATGAACTGCACCAAATCATTCCATTCCCGGTTGCCGAGTGCAGAGAGCATGATGTAGCCGTCCCGGCACTGCATTGGCAAAGCCATGAGGAGCGGCCTTTTCAGGCGGTTGCGAACATACCCCACGTTGGGAAACATCGCCAGCTCAAGCTGCACCATCGTCATCAATACTTCCTGCCTGGAGATATCCAGGTGCTGCCCGATCCCCGTAGCGGACTGGCTGAAAGTAGCCGCCAGCGCGGCTGCCGCGGCGCTCAACCCGCAGATACACTCTCCTGTCAGGCCGCCGCCCCTGACGGGCTCCCTGAATGGATCGGGTGACTGGATGGGAAGAAGGTACCCTTCACCTCCGGCCTGGTAAAGGTTAAGATCGAAAGCTTTGTAGTCACGATAAGGCCCGGTCTGGCCGAAGGGCGTGATTGAGACCATCACCAGGCGGCGATTGAGAACAGAGAGGTGTTCATATGTCAGTCCGAGGCTTTCCATGAGAACCGGGGCTTTGTCGTGCACAAACACATCGGCCGAGGCGATGAGCTGCTTGAGGATTGTGTTTCCGTCGGGTAGCTCCGGGTTCAACGTGACGCCGAGCTTGTTCGTGTTAAGATAAAGGAAGAGCCCGCTCAATTCCCGGTCAGGGTTGTCACGTAAGAAGGGGCCCCGGCGGCGAGCCTCATCTCCGGTATTCGGGAGCTCGATCTTGACTACCTCCGCCCCCAGATCAGCCAGGAGCTTTGTGCAATAAGGGCCGGCAACCATTTCGCTGTATTCAACCACCCTGAGATGGCTGAGGCATTTCTCAGTCATGGTACAGCCCTTTCCTTCAGGCATAGTCCTCCTCATTCTTATTCTCGGCAAAAACGGGGCGAGCTCTGGGCCTTGACCGTGGTCACCATTGTAGCATAACCGCTGCCCGGAAGGCAGAAAGGATGCCGGCAATGGGCGGCTACCAGTGCCCACGGGGACAGGCTATTCGATAACGGCCCCTTCCCGCAACTCGTTTAGCTTCTCGCTGGAGTAGCCCAGAAGACCTCCAAGTATTTCCGTGGTGTGTTCGGCCCACAGGGGCGGCCTCGTCCGCACGCCGGCGGGTGTGGCCGAAAACTTGAACGGGCTATTCAGCAGCTTGATTCTCCCGTGCTCTGGATGGTCTACGTCGACCAGTATCTTCCGATGCTTGAAGTGGGGGTCGGAAAACATCTCTTCCACGCTGTAGACGGGGCCGGCGCATACGCCTGCGTCCGACAGCATGCTGACCCATTCGTCACGAGGGCGAGCAGCGAAAATCTCAGTCAGGCCGCGGTAGAGCTCCTCTTGCGTGTCAGGGGGGCCGAACTGCAGCTGCGTGAAGTCTTCACGTCCTATAAGCCTGCAGAGATCGGCCCAGACCCACGGTTCGAAAGATGCGATTGTGAAGTATCTGCCGTCTCCTGCGCGGTAGATGTTCATGCAGGCCATGTCGCTGCCGGTAGGTGACGACGATCGTTCGGGAACGGTGCCGTTAAGAAGGTACTGTGATGCATCGATCCAGTGGTAAAACGCCGCTCCATCGGTAATGGATACGTCGATGTACTGTCCGTGGCCGATCTTCTCCCTCGCGTAGAGCGCGGCCGTAATCGCGATCACCGCCTGTGTGACACCCCCAAGGATATCGGAGATAGATGGGGACTGCAGGTAAACAGGCGGCCCGTTCTTGCTTCCGGTCAAGCCCAGGATGCCGGCGAAACCGGAGAAGGTAATTTCGTGCCCTGAACGATCGGCGTAAGGGCCGTCCTGGCCGAAACCGGTGACTGAGCAATATATGATGCGCGGGTTGATCTTGCTCACCGTCTCATAGTCCATACTCCGCTTCTTGAGGACGCCCGGGCGGTTGGGTTCCACCAGGATATCGCACTTGCGTGCCAGCTCATAGAAAATGCTTTTGCCCTCCTCTTTCTTGAGGTCCACCGCAATCGACTTTTTATTGCGGTTATGCCCTATATACAGGGCCTCGGCGTAGCCGCGCATGAGCTCGGACATCTGCCCCGAGCTCCTCGGCGCCTCGATGTTAATGACCTCTGCCCCCAGGTCTCCAAGGATCATCGAGCAGTACCGGCATGGTCCGTACTTCGACAGGTCCAGGACGCGTATCCCATCCAGTGGCCCCATATTCACACCACCTGGCTTCAACATGGGTAGAGTATAGCATCGTGAGCGAACGCGGGCAAGACATTCAAAAGCGAGGCTATAAGGCGAAATCAAGTGGAAATGGTAGTCACGCCGTCATTCCCGGCAGCTTCATCCAGCTTCCATTCAAGGACTTCGCTGCTATACACTTCCGCGATGGCAGCTTCAAGCGTGGCCTGTCTCGGTTCGCGCACGTTCAGGAGTGCCGGCCGGGTGCGGTCATCGAAAGCCTTTACGAAGTCGCACTGCTTCCGAAAGGCGAGGACGGTATAACGCTCTCCGCCGTAAGAGAGGTGTTCGAGCTGTTGAATGTAAGGCTCAAGGCGTTCGCGGACATGGCCGCACACGCGGATGAAGAACTGCTCGATATCCTTATCGCGTCCCCGCTCGAATCTGCGCTGCGACGAACCGCCCTTCCTGTGCCGGGCGTGGATATGACCGGTGCCGACCTTGCTGGAGAGCAGCTTCTCTCCGCTGAAAACACCTACGGCATATGCTCCCAACCTCACCAGGATGAGACCTGAAACGCGGTCGCGTTCCATCAGCGAGATGAGCGGATCTGACTGCAGGCCGCTGCAAAACAGCCTTTCCGTAATTTCGAATGGCGGAAGCACAAGCAGTTCCGATGCGGCGCGGGAGAAGAGAACACCTCCGGTACGCGACCGTCCGATAGCACTGCAAATCTCCGGCAAGACCTCCTCACTAATGCTCCCCGCCCGCAGCAGCTTCTCGAGATCGGAATCAGGCGTACCCGGCGGTACGTACAGTGAGGCATCCGCTCCGGCGCCGGAATGTATGCCCCGGAGGAGGACAAGAAGCTTAGATCGGGTCAACTTTCGTCGGATCATAGACTATGACTTCTGATCAGTGCCCGGTGACTGACTACTGACCACCGGCAGATATCCCGTCATTCCGAACTCGAACCCACGGATCAGAGGAAAGCGATGGTGACGCCGTTCCCTCCCTCCCCCGCTTCGCCCGGCTGGAAGGACTTGACCAGGGGGTGGGATGCCAGCGCGTCACGTACAATCTGGCGTACGGTGCCGGTACCGACCCCGTGAATGATACGCACCCGCCCCAGACTGGCCAGCGATACATCGTTCAAGTATCTTTCAAGAAGAGGCACGACCTCCTCCGCTCGCTTCCCCCGCAGGTCCAACTCCAGCGAAGGGGACACCGAGGCGACTCGGCGCCGGATGACGCGCTGGGCACCCACGGATTTGCGGGGCGGAGATTCTGCCTTTCGAGCACCGTCAAGAGAGGTCCTGAGCCTTGTCTGGCCGATCTGCACTTCCAGTTCATTCTCCTGCTCATTGATAAGGAGCACGGTCCCCCAGGTGCCGATCTCCGGGAGCCAAACGTCATCGCCGACGTTGACACGGCCGGTAATCGGCTGCGGCGGAAGCTGCTCGGCTTTCAGCTTTACCGCCAGGTTCTTAGTCTGCTGCCTCAGACCGGAGAGCGCCTTTTCGGCCCGCTCCAGGTTCTCGCGTGAACGGGCCTTTCTGAGTTCCCGAGCCGCCAGGCGGGCCTCCTTCTGCAGGGCTGCCGTTTCCTCAGCGACCCTGTCTCTGGCTTCAAGCATCACCTCACGTTCTTCTTCCCTCAGGGCCGTCAGGGCTTCTTCCCAGTGTCGCCTGGTCTTCTCCGTATTCGCCTTCTCAGCCTCAAGCTTTGCCCGGATGCTTTCCAGTCTCTGCTTTTCCATCATCAGGTCGGCAAGCAGCGCCTCAATCTCTTGTGTGCCTGCGCCGATCATTTGCCTCGCAACATCGATGACCGCCGGAGGGAGTCCCAACTGCGAAGCGATCGCCATCGCGTTGCTGCCGCCGGGTATGCCCATGGTCAGGTGGTAGGTTGGCGCCATCGTCACCGCGTCGAAATCGAGCGAGGCGTTCTTGAGGCCCGGCGTAGTATGGGCAAACACCTTGAGCTCGCTGAAATGCGTAGTCGCCACGACCAGGTTCCCTCTCACGAGGAAGTGCAGCAGGATCGCGCGGGCCAGCGCCGCGCCTTCGCCGGGGTCCGTGCTCGTACCCAGTTCGTCGAGCAGTACCAGGCTTCTCGCAGTGGACGTACGCAGGATGTTCACGATGTTGCCCATATGCCAGCTAAAGGTCGAAAGCGTCTGCTCGATACTCTGCTCGTCCCCGATATCGGCAAACACGCCGTCGAATACCGGGATGCAGCTAAGCTCGGAAGCGGGAATCGGGATGCCGGCTTGAGCCATGAGCGTGAGGAGCCCGATGGTCTTGAGAGCTACAGTTTTGCCGCCCGTATTGGGACCGGTTATCACCAGTATCGAGTAATCGTCGCCGACTTCCACTGCCAGCGGCACCGCCTTGCCCTTCAGCAAGGGATGCCTGGCCTCGACCAGGCGCAAGGCCCTAACCTCCTCTTCCGGTGGAATGATGGGCTCCGTAGCCTGGAACTTGTATGCATAGCGGGCCTTCGCCAGCGCCAGGTCGATTTGCGCGAGCACGGCCACGTTCTGGGAAATCTCGCGCTCGCTGGCCCCGGTTTTAGCGCTCAGAGCAGCGAGCACCCTTTCCACCTCGCGCTTCTCCTCGGCTGTCAGTCGACGAAGGTCGTTGCCCAGCTCCACGGTTGACCACGGCTCGAGGAAGACTGTAGCGCCCGTATTGGAGATGTCGTGGACAATTCCCCTGATCTCCCGCTGGAACTCGGCCCTTACGGGAATGACGTAGCGGCCTTCCCGCTCGGTCACGTATATATCCTGGACACTCCTGCGGCCCCTCGGGGTTCTCATGATAGCATGGAGGCGGTCCATGAGCTGCTGCTGGACGTGCCGCAACTGGAGTCGAATCTCGGCCAGCTTCGTGGAAGCTGAATCCGTGACGTCGCCGCCTTCGGAGATCGCTCCGCCTATCTCCTTCTCGAGGTAGGACAGCTCAGCTATTCCTCTGGCAATCTCGCGGAGCAGCGGTACTTCGGTGTTGGCCGTATCGAGCCTGGACCGGACCTGGCGGGAAACCGCCAGTGTGGAACGAATATCCAGCAGAGTGGAAGGCTCCAACACCTTGCCGACGCACGCCATCTTCACCGGCTCGCGGATATCGACCGCGCCGCTTATCGAGAAATCCGGATGGTACGCCAGGAGACGGCGGGCTTCCGCGGACTGCGCGAGGGCACTGGAAATGTATGCGGGGTTGGTTGAAGGCTCAAGCGCCAGCGCCAGGGAGCGGCTTGCGGCGAATGAAGTGAAGCCGGCAAGTATTTCCCTGATCCTGGGGAATTCCAGCAACTCCAGAGTCTTCTCGTTCAACCTCACCTCGCTAAAAGCAGCGCCTGGGCCGGTGCAATCTCACAACGATTATAATACAAACATGCCCGAAGGCGGAGGAGTCATGCTTAGGATGCGGATCAACGGCTTAGATGTGGCGATGTGTTTGTCGCACATCTCCACGAAGCGGCACGGGGGCCTGCAGAAAACAAAGACTCTCGCTTCGGCAACAGCATCAGTCTCGCTGGAGGAAGGTATGCCACAGGACAGGCCTCGGGTGAGACCGGAACATGAGCTGTATTCGGGCTCGGTCCGCTTTTCTTGCGAGTCAGTATCTCAGCCTGGGCGCCAGCCTGAAGCGCATTCTGTACATGAACGCAGACGCCACCAGGGTAACCGTTAGCGGAATGAGAATGTACTTCAACATTTACTTCCCTCCTCGAAAATCGCTGATGGAACAGAAACGTCCCGATTTTAGGTTTGAAGATTGAAAAGCGGGAATACGTACCTCTACGCAATTCGGGATGGGAATGGTACTCAAAAGACTGATTTATTTGGCGTGGTCTTTGACTCGGGCACGGCAAGATGGTACAATGAGAATGAGAATCAAACGCATGCCTGCGAACAGCGAACGTCCTCTCACGACTCAGCGCCGGTTGGTCCTCGAGATCCTTCATGAAGCGGGGACTCATCTTGACGCCGTGGAGATCTACAGGCGCGCCGGCGGCAGGAACAGGCGGATAAGCCTGGCCACGATCTACCGTAACCTGCATCTTTTCAAGGAAATGGGCATCGTGGATGAAATACGCCTTGATGATGTACACTGTTATTATGAGATCAAGCGCCCCGGCAGGCACTGCCACCTCGTGTGCCACCTCTGCGGCCAGGTATTCGAGCTCGAAACCCCATTGATCACCGAGTTGACCCGGGAGGTAGAGGACAGAGGCTTTGCAGTGAAGAGAGCCGTCCTGCATTTCGAGGGCTGTTGCGGGACATGCAGCGATGCGAAAGGATCGGACTAGCATATGGCTGACGCAAGTGCAATAGCAGGGGCTATAGACTCCACCCGCGATGGCGCCGATGGAGGTAAGTTCCTGGAAAAGACGGAGCGGGTCCTCAAGAGGTTCGGCCGCAAGAGGGAGAACCTTGTCCCGATACTGCAACATGTGCAGTCCCGGCTCGGCTATATTCCGCGGGAGGCGATGCTCCGAATCGCGGATTATCTCGGTTTGCCGGCTACGGAAATCTACGGCGTGGTCACCTTTTATAACCAGTTCCGTCTCAACCCGCCCGGCAAGCATCCCGTGAGGGTGTGCCTGGGGACCGCATGCCACATGAAGGGCGGGTACATCGTCCTCGACGCATGGAAGCGGAGGCTGGGCATTAAGCAGGGGGAGACGACGCCCGACCGCAACTTCGACCTGGACACGGTCGCCTGTGTAGGCTGCTGCAGCATGGCGCCCGTAACGGTGGTCGACAAGAGAGTGCAAGGAAACGTGAGCCCCACACGAGTGGATGGGATACTGCTCTCGTATTTTCTGAAAAAGGGCCGAAAACGAAACAGAACGCGGTAAGAAAAGCTCGCATGCCATCTCCAGACAACAATTTTGACAAGCTGAGGAAGCTCGCTCTCGCCGAGTGCGAGCATCTTTATGACGGCGCAAGACCTGTGATCATGGTAGGCACGGCGACGTGCGGGAAAGCGGCCGGAGCGGAGGATGTGCTCCACAGCATTCAGGAAGAACTCGCGGGGAATGGCGTGGACGCGCGAGTGGTTGAGGTAGGCTGCATGGGCCACTGCTATGCTGAGCCCCTGGTGATTATCTCGAAGCCGGGACATCCATCAATGGCGTACGGCTATGTCACACCGGAGGTCGGGCGCCGGCTGGTCAGGGACTACCTGGTAGGCGAGGACCCTTCGCTCGAGTTTACGCTGGGCGCGCTGGAGGAAAACGACCTTATTCCTACCATCTATGACCTTCCCCGGTTTACGTACGAAAAGCACCTGATCCTGGCTAATTGCGGCCACATAGATCCCGAGAACATACATCATTACATTGCCAGGGGAGGCTACGAGGGACTCCACAAAGCTCTGCAAATGCAGCCGGAGGAGATAGTAAAATGCATCAGGGAATCGGAACTTCGCGGAAGAGGAGGAGCCGGCTTCCCCGCCTGGAAAAAGTGGGACGTCGCCCGAAACGCGCCCGACCGGCCCAGGTATGTTATCTGTAATGCGGACGAGGGCGATCCGGGTGCGTTCATGGACCGCGCCATACTGGAGAGCGATCCTCATTCGGTGCTGGAGGGGATGGTCATCGCCGCATACACGGTCGGTGCGCGGCGGGGGTATATCTACATCCGCAGCGAGTATCCACTTGCCGTGCACAGGGTCCAGGCAGCGTTGCGCCAGGCAAGGTCCCTGGGGCTGCTGGGCCGGGAAATACTCGGCAGCAAGTACAGTTTCTATATTAAGGTCATCCAGGGGTCGGGCGCGTTTGTATGCGGGGAGGAAACCGCACTGATTGCCTCCCTGGAAGGCAAGGCGGGCCTTCCAAAGCACCGGCCGCCTTTCCCGGCAGTGTCCGGCCTCAACGGGAAACCCACGCTCATCAACAATGTGAAG
>JACUUS010000248.1 GCA_014859215.1 Dehalococcoidia bacterium
CCAGCAGTTCCCACGGGAAATCCTCCTCACGGTTCAGATAGCTTGGTGATCAGCCAATTTCTATGTAGGGCGGCCTAACGCTCGGCATCAGATGCGGCGCCAGGCGCCGCATCTGATGCCGAGCGTTAGGCGCCCACCGTTCATGTTGAGCCTTGCTCATTCCTCGCCGCCCGCGCGCTCGAACCGCGCAAGGTACGCTTGGTAGTCAATCGCAGGCGCGGTGGCCAACGTCTGGAGTTGCTTTAGCAAGCGCATCAAGAACTGCACGAGCGAACGCGGACCTGCGGCTATTGTGACATCGACTGCCTGCTCGCTGCGATACGTAGCCTCGAATGCGCCGTGCAGGAGAGCGCACCCGATGTCGAGTTGTGCCTCGGGGGCGAGTTCGCGCAGAGCCTCTCGGAACGGCCCTCCGAAGGCCGGGTTCCAGGAACTTTGATAGGTGACGAGGCCAGCGACGATGCGCGGCAGCGGTCGAGGATCATACGCGCCCCCTGCGTGCGGAATCCGAGCGGAAGTCCGGTGGAGGCGGCGCACGGATGCCGCCTTGTCCCCCGCATACAGAACATGCTCACGGCTCAGGTCCTGCTTGACCTCTAGCACGCCGTACACGCTCTCGGCAGGGACGTAGCGCTGGTTCGCCTGGTTGTAGAGGAACGGCGAGTACTGACGGTCGTAGATGACGATGTCGATCTGCTCGCTGCAGGCGCCGTTGGCATCGATGACGAAGGCCCGGTCTGCTTGATACCTCCGCGGTAAGTGGTCCTTAAGTATGCGCAGCCAGTCCTCCTCAGACGCCTCACCGCGTGCGCCGGGGTGCGTGACGGCGGCCCGGTTGCCGCGAAGCTCTCCCTCAAGGCGGGCCTGGAGTCCGTCGAGGATTTCGGTCAGCTGGTCGGGCATGGGCTTCGTCACCAGATGATCTTCCCCCAAGACTGCTCCCGTGCCGACTGAGCAGCCAAGCCGGCGATCCGGTCCTTCTCCTGCTTCGTGAGCTCGTCCGAGAGGGCGTTGTTCGTGTTCGCCGGGTCCTCGATGCGGGTGGAGGTGAGCGACGTGCCGATCGTGCGCAGCGCGTGAAGCACGTTCTCTGCGAGGGCGGTTCGAGAACTGCCCGCGAGTGCCTGGATTGTGAACAGCTCCAGGTACAGGGACGGAAAGTCGAGCCCGCGGAGAAAGCGCCACACTTTGACAGCTCGTATCTCCTTCACGCGGCCTGAGTCGCGTACGGTTTGGACGTGCAGGGAGACGTTGGTCTGTGTCCACGAATCCCGCTTGTGAAGGTAGAGGCTATGGTAGTTCTGGTAGCCAGACTGGACCCTCCCGGGGACCAGATCGCCCAGTGTTCCGTTCACGGTTACGCCCACCGAAACGTTCTGCGCTCGCGGCGACCAACCTTGCTTTTGCGCGAGGGCGTAGAGGCTGTTGTAGAGATCCTTCAGTGTTCCTTGTGTATCGGCCTTGAGCGAGATGAACACGTCCACGTCCGAGATCCCGCGCACGCCGGTCTCCTTCGCATATGAGCCGGAGTACTCGAGCGCGTTCAGCTGCTGGCCAGCCCAGGTGCGGATTGGACCTGCTACAGCAGATCCCAGCTGCTCCGCCGGCGAGGTCGGCCCATGCGGCACCGCGTACTTAGCGAGAATCGATTCAACGTACTGGTCTTGAGTCATCTCACTGTCTCGTTCGGGCGCCTAACGATTGAGCTAAGCTGCGGCGTAAAACGTCGTCAGCTTCAGCGATTTGTTAGCCATTTTGCCCGCTACCGATTCGATCTACTTCTTGGCGCAGAAAATGGACACCGGCTTAATAGCGCAAAGCAACAATAACACCACGAACCACCAGATGCTGATCGTCATTATTTGCGGAAATAGTTTCGCGAGGATAAGAGCCAAGAACATCGCAGAACCTTGTGCAAGCTTCACATCTATTATGCTACACCTCTTCACGCGACGGTTCATGTCCTCCATGAATGCTTTCATCAATCTCATTTTCCCGCCTCCTTTGTTTATACTTCGTTTTGTTCCATATGGCTAACAACGATTATACAGTCTGTATAATTCTGGAAATACAGATTGTCCCTTTCCGTATAAGAAGTCGCTCCCTTTTCCTATCTTTTCGTCCAGCGCCTTTCATTTCAACTGCTTACCTCCATCTTTCACCACAGAGCTTGAGGAATTTTAAGGGTTTCGGGTAACATCGTGATCCGGTCTTTGGCCCCCTTGCCGTCGCGGATGATATTTCGGAGAAAATCAACTGAACCCCTTCGTCTCAAGCGGGATTCTAGATCGGCCCGGGCGGGATGTCAATCTCAGAAACCTGGGCAACAAAGTCGCGTTCCTTGAGTTCGTCGTAGACGTTGCCGCTCATGGCTGATCAACGCCTAGCGGCTGTTTCGCTAATCTCCTCTTTCCTCAAGCCCGCTTGTCGAAGAATCTCGAGAAGCGTCCCTTTCGGTAAATCTTTTTTGTGAAACGGCACAACAACAATCTTGTGGGTTTCAGGGTGCCTGTAAATCCTATGGCTGCCGGATGATCGTTCCAGAAGAAAT
>JACUUS010000036.1 GCA_014859215.1 Dehalococcoidia bacterium
CTCGCCGGCCGCCGCTTCTCCCAACCAAAGTCCTCCGTGCTGCTGCATCCGCTCGGCGTGGCTTTTCTGCTGCTGGTAGGTTTGTACGCGAGCTTCAGGTATTTCAGGCGGGCGGGGGTGAAGTGGAAGGGCAGGGTCTACGAGCAGGAGCAGCCGGTCAAGTAGCCGTATCTTCCTTTTCCAGTTCGGCCAGCCTTATCTGCCCCGAAAGGCCCATGTGGTCGCCGAGGATAATCGCAACCCCGAGAAGGCCCTCTATTCCCCTGGCAAACCCCAGGGCAGGCGAGATATCCGTGGCGGACTGGACCCGGTTGCATATGGCAGTGGCCGCTGCGTCGGCAAGCGCTGTGGAGCGGCTCATGACGACGACCGCATCCGCTCTGCCGAAGCTCAAAGAATGACCGACTGTGCCGGAAGAGGTGCAAACGCCGAGGGGAGTATCTTCGGGCCTGATTTCGAACGCTATCTTCCCCGTGAGCGGAGATTCTCCCGCGTATACACCCATCAAGCGCTTCCTGCGCGTCTTGATGAAAATATCGCCCCCGTTTTCGACGATGACCTCGTCAGAAGAGCGCAGGAGCTCCTTGCCAACCCGCTCGGCGATCACACCGGCCACGGCTGCCATCGGACCTACCCCTGCCAGCGCCGCTGACTCGGCCATTTCCCTGACAATCGAGGGCGCCAGGCGTTCCACGGCAAGCGGCTCGAGGGCAAGGGCGAAAACAGGGTGGGAGTTGATGTACTTCTCGATCTCGCCGCGGTATTTCCTGATTGCGGCAAGGGCTTTGGAGGTGAGATCGTGCTTTGCCCTTATCAGGATATCGGTCTCCTGGATTGTTGCCGTGAAAGAGACCAGGTCCTTATCGCTTACCCAGTGCCTGTACGTCCTGGGCTCGTACATCCCTAGAGGCGCACCTCCATGGCGCGCACCGGGCATGCCTTTATGCAGAGCTCACAGGCTATGCATTTGTCTTCCGCGAATACGACTTCCCTGGTAACCGGTCGAACGCTGAAAGCGTTAACCGGGCATATCGTGACACATGCCCCGCAGTGGGTGCACCTGTCCTCCTTGCGGACCACGTCCTGGATCAGCGACTGCAGATCGACACCGGTTTCGGCAAGGTAACGCACCGCGTCTTCGTAGTTCTTTTTCTTGCCTGTAAGCTCCAGGACGAGCAGCCCTTCCTCCTTGGGCGTGATCGACGCCTTGAGGATATTCAGTTGGAGGTCATAGTCTTTGACAAGCCTGTATATTATCGGCTTGTCCACCAGCCTGTGTGGAAAACGAAGTACGACTTTTCTTGCTGCGCTCATATCCGGGCTCCTCTTACTCCTTGTCCAGCGGTCGCTCTTCGAGCGTCTTGATCACTATGCCTGACTCGGCTCCGGGCAGCGGTGCTACGGGCTCCGTCAGGAAAAATTCTCCTTTTCGTATCCAGTCCTTGAGGATATACGCGATTTCCCTCGCCCTGGAATAGCTGGAGAGCGACGCCGTGGGCACATCCTTTCCCTGTAATCTGATTTTACCGCTTTTCAGCTCGGCATAGCTAACTTCCCCGAGGATATCCGGTTTGCGCTGCGGGTAGGCATCGGAATAGTCGATCACCGGCGCCAGTATATCCTGGTCGGTCACGGATGTGTAAATCAGGATCTCTTCGGACAGGATAGGGATAGGGACGCCGATGCCCACAGTCAGGGTGGCACCGTATCCCAGGAAGCTTGTCCCCACCAGCCACCGGGCCTCCATTTGCTTCAGGTCACCAATCACGGCCAGCGTTCCCCCTCCGCGCCGGGGGACGCCTTTCTCCGTTCTCAGCGGATTCGGATTGTGCTGCGTGCCGTGCCAGGCCACGTAGCCTGCTCCTCCCCCGAGAAATATCCTGGTCCCGATACCGATTGTCCTGTAGAGCGGGTCGTTGAGCAGAGGCGAAAGCTGCCCGGACGTAGAGTAGTTGGCATTTCCCAGATTCGCTTTCAGCACTCCCATATAAGTGTAAATCGTCCTGTCACTGAGATTGACACCCACGTTGTAGTTCTGATAGGCATTGCGGATATTGAACAGGGTCGCCTCGTTCATGCTTGCCAGGTTCGTCCAGGTTTCCAGCTTCCTGCGGGGATAGCAGTCCGTTCCGTAGGCATTGATTGTGAGCCTGATATCGTGGCCGGCCACGAGCTCTTCAATTACATGCCCTCCGCCATAGCTGAACTCGCCCGGATGACTTCTGTTACGGGGATCATCTTCGGGCAGCGCGTTGGCGCCGATGAAGATATCGACGGCGGCGATGCCGGTGTAAGCCGGAACATCGTTCAAGTGTACCTGCCCGCCTCCGACCTTGATTCTCGGCTTCGAATGCCCCAGGTTCAGGAAGGCCCCGGACGAACACATCGGGCCAAAAGTGCCGGTCGTTACCACGTCCACTTCCTGCGCGGTCTTCGCCGGCCCCTTCTTCTTCACCAGGTCTATCACCTCTTCGGCGGTGACGACCACGGCCTGGCCCTTTGCGATCTTTTCGTTGATTTCCTGGATCGTCCTGGTCATTTGAAAGCTCCACACAAGATATAATGAAGCGGCCCACTGCTGAGCCAGAGCCATATTGCTCCAAACCTGATGCATTGTCAACCCGGCCTGAACTCAACAGGGGTCAATTCCAGGCATCACCGGCTTTGAATCCTGGATGAGTATGTTAAAGTAGTATACGAGGATTTTACAGGGCGCAGAAGGAAGACCTGGCATCTTTTCCACGCCCCGGACCGGTCGGATGAAAGACGGATGGACAACCGGCCGTCGGCATCACAGACAGAGGGGGGCATGTACAATGAAGAGACCTGTAATGGTCCTGGCGATCTGCCTGGCATTGTCGGCTGCAGCGGGTTGTGCGCAGACCGCAGAGAGCAACAAGATGGACACCCAGATAGGGGCCTCCGCTCTTGCCGCACTGGCAGACAGCATTGTCGGCAGCTATGTGAATTCCATGGAAATCCTGGCGGCGACGCAAGAGGTCCAGTCCGGGGACTGGGAAGCAATCAGGCCCCTATTGGCAAAGGCAGCGGATCCGGAGAACGCGTTGGTGTGGTATGTCTTGCCGGACGGGACATATTTTACCGTGGATGAGGGAGAACAGAGCGCCAGCCTTTCGGACCGGCCGTATTTTCCCGGGCTCTTGGCGGGAAACACGGTTATCGGCTACCCGGTGGTCAGCAAGGCCACCGGAAGGAAATCGGCAGTGGTCGCCGTGCCGATAGTCAGGGAGGGTGAAGTGGCAGGCGGGTTAGGTGCCTCTATCTTCCTGGACGAACTGAGCAATACTCTGAGCCAGGCACTGGGCCTGCCCGGCGACATGGTGTTCTATGCGGTCAGCCCCGAGGGCGAAGTGGTGCTGCATTCGGACACGGAGATGATCATGGCAGATGACCCTGCGCTTTCGGATAACGTCAGGTGGCAGACTTCCTCGCTGACCGGATGGCGTTTTGCCCTGGGCATGAAATAGCCTCCGGTAGGCGACTGGCAGGCTTGCTTCGGGCACAAAGTACAATACTCTTGACGCTAGTCCCACCCGGAAGCACTGCAAGAACGCTACCTGGTAGGGGCAAAACGTGGGGGCGGTTCCTGGTGAAACCGGGTGTCAACAACGTTCAGCTTATGGAATAGCAGGGAGAACCGGCTCTCAAGGGTGTCCCTGATCGCCTCACGGTTCTCCTCGGGCAGGCCCCACATTTCCCTCTTGAAACCGCCAAAGCCCTTCTTGCGGGTCTTGTAAATGAACTGCTCCTGGCTGTCCCCGGCTTTTCTCTCGCCGGCGAACTTCTCGGATATATGCCTGTAGATCCTGTCGCGGAGGTCTTTCGGGAAATCGGGACTGTCGTAGATCAGGTTCTGAAATGCGGTGGCAAGGTGGATTTCGAGCGTGCCGGCCTCAGGGAACCTGTCGAAGGCCTCGTCGGGCAGGGTAGAGGCGCCGTGCTGCACGACACCCCCCAGCCGGTATTCATCCCGGGCAACCCTGGTCAGGGCGCGGATCGTGTCAAAGTCTATCTTCACCTCGGCCATAGACCCGTCTGGCAGGACGACCCCGCCGTGACTTGTACCGGTCTGCACAGATATCTTCGATATTCCTTCGAGGCCCGGTTCCAGCATGCGCAGGTAACCGTTCATGAATGCCCGCAGGTCTTCGACGGTGCTGTTCCTCTTGCCTACCTCGCCTATTTCTCCCCCGATGGAGATGGTTACCCCGCCGGGCTCTATCGCGCGAATGAACCTGGTCATGTCGGCAGTCACACGGCAATTCATCTCCTGCTGCTGTTCCAGGTCCGGCCTGGAAAGGTCAACGATCGTGGACGCGTCAATGTCGATGTTGAAGAAACCGGCATCCACCGCTTCCCGGATCAGGTCCTTCATGGCGCCGGTCTCCTTTTCGGGGTCTTCCCTGTAACGGGACGCGTTCACCTGGAAGTGATCTCCCTGGATGAACACCGGGCCTTTGAAGCCTTCCCTCACCGCTGCTGCCAGGATACAGACTGCGTATTCGTCGGGACGCTGCCCGGTGTAGCCGATTTCTGAACGCGCTATCTCGAAGATCAAGGCCCCCACCCGATCTTTCAGAGCGGCGCTGAACACGGACCTGGCGACGTCGTAGGTCAGGCCGCGTATGTTTATCGCGGGCACCGTAAAGGGCTTTTCGGGGCCCTTTGAAGCGGCCATGTAGATGCCGTGTATGCTTGCCGGGAATACTCCTACAGCCAGCGCGAGTTCGCGGATATACCTGCGGCTTTTCGCCCTGGCCTCACTATCCTCGTCGAAAACGGCATGCCTTATAAGGGAATCGATTTTCTCGCCTGTTTCATGCATGATTAGACCATTACACTGACGTTAAGGATGCTGCGGCGCCCATTATAGCGGTCAGCATCATACTGGGTCACCACATTCACGAGGTTGAGTCTCCCCGTCGCTTCTTCAAGCGGCACAGAGGTAATCTTGCCATTGCGAAGACTGACCATGCGTGTGAACTCGCCGTTCACTATCAGGTCGACGGCGGCGATACCGAAGTACCTGCCCATCCTCCGGTCGAAGGCCGAGGGAGCGCCGCCCCTCTGGAGATGGCTGAGGACCATGCTCCGCGTATCAGTCTTGAGCGCGGCGGCGATGCCCTTTGCCACAAAATCGCCGACGCCGCCCAGGGTCTTGTGTCCGAAACTGTCGAGAGTCTCCCCGAGGACAAACTCGCGTCCGCCGTCAGGCTTCGCACCTTCCGCTACCACTATGATGTTGTACCTGGCCCCTTTATCTCTTTCCTGTCGGATGAGCTCGTAAACCCTTTCCAGGGAGAAATTGTATTCGGGTATCAGTATTATGAAGGCCCCGCTGGCCTCCCCTCCCTCGAGTGCGAGCCATCCCGCATGCCTGCCCATCGTCTCGACGACGAAAATCCGCTTGTGAGACCCCGCTGTCGTCCTGAGCCTGTCCACCTCTTCTGTGATAACATTGACGGCCGTGTCAAATCCGAGCGTATACTCGGTCCCCGGCAGGTCTCTGTCAATCGTCTTCGGTATGCCCACCACATTGACGCCTTCCCAGGAAAGCCTGTAGGCAACTCCCAGCGTATCCTCGCCGCCAATCGTGATTAGCGCATCCAGGCCGAGCATCTTGATATTGGAGACGACCTGCTGGGAGCGATTGTTCTTCGGATCATACGGATTCGTTCGCGAAGTCCCGAGGTAAGTACCGCCGTACCGGTCCCATGTCCTGACGACGTCCTGGGTAAGCAAGACCGGACGCGAAGCATCATAGTTCTGGGGCATATCCTGCCAGGGATACGGGCTGGAGGAGTCGACATCCATGAGGCCCTTCCATCCGTCCCTGATACCCACCACCTCGTACTCTACACCTCTCTCCCTGGTGAGTCGCTCGTCTGTGGCGGTCTTCACGACCCACTTGATGGCCGGGTTCAGCCCGGCGCAGTCCCCACCACCCGTCAGGATCCCTATTCTGCTCTTTCTCATCTCCAACTTCTCCAGTCACGGGCCTGCCGCCCGTCGACAAGTCTATCCCCAATGATAAAACCTTGAGATAAAGAAATCATAAAATGGAACGTGGAAACGCGAAAAAAACTGTTACATTCGGGGGAGGGCTAATCGAGGATGATTTCCCCGCTTCTTCCTCCGCTCTTCCGGACCAGGCGAATACCGTCTATACGCATTGTCCGGTCCACAGCCTTACACATATCATACACTGTCAACGCGGAAACCGCCACAGCGGTCAGGGCCTCCATCTCGACTCCGGTCTGGGCGGAAGTTTTCACTGTCGCTGTTATGTCAACCAGCGAATTCTCCCGGTCCAGTTCCAGCTTCACATCGACAGCGGAAAGCGGCAGCGGGTGGCACAGCGGCACCAGGTGAGGGGTCTGCTTTGAGGCCATTACGCCCGCAATCTGGGCAACGGCCAGGACATTCCCCTTTCTCATCTCGCCCCGGCCGATCATCTCAAGCGTCTCCGGCTTCATGGCGACGCTGCCTTTGGCGGTTGCGACCCGTTCCGTCACCGGCTTGGCGGTTACGTCAACCATGTGGACCCGGCCTTCCTCGTCAAAGTGAGTCGGGCGGGAAGCATCTTCGACTATGCCTGCCATTTCATTCGCCAGGCTGTTGGCGCGCTCGTTTTCCGGGTGCCCTGCATGACCCCTTATCCACTCGAAGTTCACCTTGCGTTCGGACACCAGCCTGTCCAGGGCGGTCCACAGGTCCAGGTTTACCTTGCGCTTCCAGCCCTGGGTCATCGTATTGACCAGATACTGGCTGTCCGTGCTCACGGTGACTGCCTCGCCGGGGCGAGTACGCTCCAGGCCCTTGATAGCGGCCGTTATTTCCATCCGGTTGCTGGTTGTCCTATCCTCGCGCCCCTTCAGCTCCTCGCTGACACCGTTGCGGACGATGATTGCTGCCCAACCTCCCGGACCGGGGTTTCCCAGGCATGCTCCATCAGTGTGAATAGTAATCATCTATCCGCCGATTTGCGCCATGAATCGATCGCAGGTAATTCCGGCCACAAGCCTGTGCTTCTCGGGCTTGCGCAATGCAGCCGTCTTGATAAGCTCTTCCACTTCCCGGATATCCCCTCCGCCGCGCAGGCACTCGCGCAAGTCTATTTCCTCGTCCGAGAAGAGGCAGGGTCTGAGTTTGCCGTCCGCGGTAAGTCTCAACCGGTTGCATTCAGCGCAGAAGCAGTCGCTTATCGGGCTGATGAAGCCTATGCTGCCCCTGGCGCCGGGCAGGCGGAAATACTTCGCAGGCCCGCCGCCGGGCATGGCTGGTTCCAGCTCGCCGAGAGTCTCTACGCGCTTCTTGACTTCAGATACAGTAACGAGATAGCGTTCCGCCGTTCCGTTATCCGAGAATGGCATGTACTCGATGAAACGGACATGCCAGTCACCGTCCAGCGTGAGCCTCGCAAAATCGAGCACCTCATCATCGTTTGTGCCGCGGATGACCACCGTATTAGTCTTAATGGGAGTCAGCCCGGCCTCCCTCGCTGCCTCGATGCCATCAAGGACGTCGGCCAGCCTGCCGGCCCTGGTGATACTGCGAAACCTTTCTGCGCGCAGGGTATCCAGGCTGACATTGACACGGCGCAGTCCGGCCTTCTTCATCTCTCCTGCATAGCGTCTCAAGAGCAATCCGTTGGTAGTAAGAGAGATATCGTCTATGCCCGGCACCGCCTTCAACATAGCCACAAGACTGGTAAGATCGGCCCTGACCAGAGGCTCACCGCCTGTAAGCCTGACCTTGCTGATGCCCAGCGCGGCAGCCGCACGGGCTATCTGAGCGATTTCCTCATACGTCAGGATATCGCTGTGCGGCATGAGCGGTATGCCGTCGGGAGGCATACAGTACACGCATCGGAGATTACACCGGTCCGTAACCGATATACGGAGATAATTTACAGGACGGTGAAAGGAGTCAGAAAGTCCGGTCAAACTTCACGTCCCATCCGTTCAAGGGCCTTTCGCGCCTTCCGGGCCGCCCTGGCCCGGTGGCTTACCTTGTTCTTCTCTTCGAATGAAAGCTCGGCCATCGTTCTGTCCAGTTCGGGTAAATAAAAGATGGGGTCGTAACCGAACCCACCTTCACCCCCTGGCTCAAATGCTATCAGCCCCTCGCAGATTCCCTCAAAGGTCTCGTAACGTCCCTCCGGTGCGGCTATTGCTATGACGGCCCTGAAACGCGCCGTCCTCTTTTCCCGGGGAACATCGCGCAGTTTCATGAGGAGGAAACTGTTTCTTTCGCTGTCCGAAGCACGCTCGCCCGCGTAACGTCGGGAAAGGGTCCCGGGCTCCCCCCCGAGTGCATCCACCTCAAGGCCGGAATCATCCGCCAGCGTGACGAGACCACTCAGCCGGGCATACACGGTCGCCTTGAGGACCGCGTTCTCCATCATGCTCGCCCCGGTCTCCTCCACCTCTTCAATTATCCGCTCTGCCGCCAGATTCGTCAACTCGAAAGGCAGGCTTTGCAGCAGGGACGCATATTCCTTTAGTTTGCCCGCGTTATTCGTCGCTATAAGCAGCTTACCCGGATCAGTCAAGATTAGTGAATCTTCCCTGCAGCTTCTTCATCACGCCCGGCATGGTCGTATATTCCATTTCATCGAGCGGGAGGCGGTGGGGCTCGAAGGGACCGTGCCTCCTCATGTACTCGCCGGCGATATTCGCTTGCCGCCGGGCCTCGTCGAAGCCCGGGTCATCAAACATGTCCCTGGGCCCGACCAGCTTGCCCTTCGATATCTGGAAGCCCGCGGCGATAACCCTGGGAGGGCCGTCAAACCTCGAAGGGTTGGAATCCCTTAAGGCCACGGGCATCAGCGGGCCGTAGTGTGAGCCTCGCATCCATCCCTCGACCAGGTTCGGATGGCTGAACGGTTCCAGCACCTCGCCCACCGCCGGGAACTCTCCCTGGCAGCGGACTATGCATACCGGGTCGTCCTTCCCTACGTACCTGCCCGCGATAAGAGCGAGCTTCTGCGTTGACGAAACCGCGCCGATGTTCCCGGTTGTACGATGGCGTACTGACTTGACAACATATCTTGAAGGCGCGCCGATGAATACGAGCATATCGTAGATTTCTTCAGGCGTGCTGAACATTACCTTCTTGCTGTCCTTGATATCGTGGACCTCGAAGGAAAAACCTTCGTGCATATTGGGCGCGATCACCAGCCCTATCGTGTTGAAAGGATCGGCGAACATCTTGTACAGGGGCATATTCCAGGCCCCGGACGATGTCTTGTCAGCCATGAAAATCACTACAGGTTCGGAGGTCCTCTGCTCGAACATCATCTCGGCCACCCCGGGCCCCATCGCCTTCACGTTACCCGAGAAGGCATCTGCGAGAAGGTCCTGGCCCGCCCCGTAGAGACCGAGTTGCCTGGCAAGCTCGGTTCCTGCCACAAAGGTATCCCAGGCCAGTTGGTGGATTCGCGTGTTGTTCTCCCCCAGCTCGTGGGTCATGATAAGCTGCAAATCATCTCCGCAGCGGGTGACATGGAAATCTATTAGGAGGCCCTCTCGCTGTGCCTTCGCGAGGTCTTCCTCAGCCTTGGCCAGAATATCCGGGTGTGAACTGGAGTGGCCTACGTAACCTCCGATATCAGCCTTGATTACGCTTAGAGTAATCATGTCTCTCCTTTTTGGTGTTGATAGTTGGAGTTCCCGATTGCCTGGTGTGTTTTCCAGCTGTGTAAGGCGGACCTGCCTAGTAGTCGAATCCGGGCCGGGCGTCGACCCCGTTGTCGAAGGGATGCTTAATGGCCACCATTTCCGTCACCAGATCGGCGGCCTTCACGATTCGCGTGTCCGCATAGCGGCCCGTTAGTATAAGCGTGACATCGGCGGGTTTTTCCTCAATCAATTTCAACACGTCGTCGAGTTCAATGAGCTTCCACGCGGCAGCGACGTTTATCTCGTCGAGGACCACCAGGTCATATTTGCCGCTCTTCAGAGCATCCCGGGCAGCCTCGAGTCCCTTTCTCGCCTCCTTCCTATCTACCTCCTCTACATTTTTCGGATCGACGAAACTAATCTGGCCGCATCTGAAAACAGTAACGTTGGGAAGATTTGCCAGCGATTTTTGTTCTCCGTAGGGATAATCGCCCTTCATGAAATGAACGATGAAGACGCGGAGGCCATGTCCCACAGCACGTAACACTATGCCCAGCGCCGCCGAGGTCTTGCCCCTTCCGCTCCCTGTAAAGACTTCTACCAGGCCTTTGTTCTGTGGATCTGACATGAGCTTGTGCGCTTGGAGAAAGCAACCCTAGTTTAACCAGCGAGCAAGGCGATGTCAAGGAAACTTGCTTCAGGCGCGCCCTCCCCGGCTGCATCCGGGGCTTTCTCACAAGTAGTCATGCCCGAATATGTTGACACGAGTTAGAGAAGCCCGTATGATATTTCCACGAGAAACCGCTAGCCGACGGCCCGTCTAGCGGGACTTTCGTGTCAGCCAAGAAACGGGAGGTGTTTTATGGCTCAAAGGGTCGGCATAGTAGCCGTGGCCCAGACCAAGTTCGAACAAAGGAAGTCCGACAAGCACGTCGCCGAGCTGATGTACGAAGTCAGCCGGGACGTAATGGGGCAGACCGGGCTCGATTTCTCAGCCGGCAAAAACGGGCTCACCTGCACCACCGCTGCCGGGTATGACCTTTTCAGCGGGCCTGCCGGTGCTTACATGTTCCTGGGCTACGTAGTGGGAGCCTATCAACGTGAAGACGAGAGGGTGCTCGAAGACGGTTCTCTTGCCGTCTACTACGGGGCTATGCAGATTCTTTCAGGTCACGCCGAAACCGCACTGCTGGTCGCGTATAACAAGGAATCCCAGGTATCCAACAACCAGATCGAATGGGTAGGCATGGACCAGGTATACCAGAGGAGACTGGGGATTGACTTCGTCTCCGCTGCCGCCCTCCAGGCAATGAGGTATATCACTAGAAACGGTATCACTCCTGAGCAGCTGGCCAAGGTGGTTGTCAAGAACCGCAAGAATTCGGTGAACAATCCTTACGCAATGCTGACCAAGAAGGTCTCCACCCAGGACGTGCTCAAGTCCAGGATGCTCTGCGACCCCATCAAGGAAGCGGAGGCGAAACCAGTTCCGGTGGACGGCGCCTGCGCAATGATACTGGCAACTGAGGAGCGCGCACGGAAGCTTACTGACAGGCCGGTCTGGATCACCGGGCTCGGAAATTCTATTGACCAGCACGAACTGGGGTACCGGGACCTTGCCGAGTGTGAGGCTCTTTCCCAGGCTGCCAGGCGCGCTTACAAGATGGCGGGCATTACGAACCCGGCAAAAGAGTTCGATTTCGCGGAAATTTCGGAGCAGTATGCCTACCAGGAGCTGCTCTGGAGTGAGGGGCTCGGTTTCTGCGGCAAGGGAGAGGGTGGAAAGCTGATCGACAGCGGCAAGACTGAAATGGGGGGTGAGCTTCCCATTAATCCTTCCGGCGGCGTTCTCTCGGGACTACCGGTGTGCGTGGCCGGCATGCAGCGTGTGGTTGAAGCCGTTTTACAACTCCGAGGCGAAGCCGGCGCCAGGCAGGTGCCCGGCGCGAAGAAAGCTGTGGCACACGGCCTTGACGGCCCGGCAGGGCAATTACAGTGCGTCATTACTCTGGAGAACTAGGAGGAATCGATGGCTGAAAGGGTTGCAATAGTAGGAGTTGGACAGACCATCCACAAGAGCAAGAGGTCGGATGTAACCACGGCGGAGTTGTGCGCGGAGTCTGTGGAGGCAGCGCTCGCCGATGCCCAGATGACCATCAAAGACATCGATCATTTAGTCATCGGCTCCTTCGAGGTCGCCGACGGATATTTCAGTCCCGATAAGTGGATTGTGCCGGAACTCGGCGGTGTAGGCAAAGCCAGTATCGAAATGCAGAATGTCGGGACGACGGGCGGCATTGTCGCAGCTGCAGGATTTACCGTGGCCGCGACCGGCCTGTTCGATGCAGTGCTTTGCGTCGCATGGCAGAAGATGGACGAGGCAGCGGGCGCCTTCGGACGCGGGGGCGGCGGAGCAAACGAGTACTGGACCGGGCAATTCCCGATGTCCCCCATAACCAATTTCGCCCGCAGGACCTACGCTTACATGGACCGCTCCGGGTGTACCGAGGAGCACATAGCGCTGGTACGCGTCAAGCAGGACCAGTGCGCGATGAAGAACCCTCACGCGCAACTCAGAATGGGGCTCACCGTCGAGAAGGTTATGAATGACGTGCTCCTGGCATGGCCTATGAGACGCCTTCACATGTGCCCCACCACGGCAGGCTCGGCTGCGGTTATCATATGTCCCGAAAGGGTTGCCAGGAAGGTGAGCAAGAAACCGGTCTGGGTTGAAGACTGGTTCACCTGCCACCAGGGCGGAGCGCTCACCATGGCCGAAGACCCGACATCCTCGACCCTCCGGTATGCCTGCAACGTGGTCTACAAGCGCTGCGGCATAACAAATCCTAAGAAGGAAATCCAGGCCTGGGAAGTCTACGAGCCCGCCTCTCCGGCTGAATTACGGTGGATGGAAGAGGTAGGTGTCTGCGAGGACTTCACGGCGTGGAAACTGTTCGAGCAGGGAAAGGTCGGGATAGATAAGGAAATACCCTTCAATCCCTCGGGCGGCGTCACGGCTACGAACCCGATAGGCGCTACGCCGGTTGTAAGGCTCGTCGAAGCGGCATTGCAGGTCCGCGGCGACGCCGGGGAGCACCAGATACCGGGCAAGATCGACCGGGCCCTTGCCACTGGCTACGGCGGCCAGGGAGAAAACGTAATCATGCTGCTGAAGAAATCACTTTAGGCCGGGCAACCGATTTTGACAGGAGGCAATGGATGACCACCGAGAAGAAGGAAGAGTTCATAACTTTCAGATATCCCCGTCAGGTCCCTTATCAGCACTCACTGGGCTACCAGAGCAAGTTCGCTCACGGGCTGAAGGCGGGCAGGATTCTCGCGACAAAGTGCCCGGTGGACGGCCGCTGCACCATCCCGCCGCGGATCGTCTGTCCCTTCCACCATGTCAGGCAGACTGAATGGGTGGACCAGGGCCAGCGAGGCCGGCTCATCTCAGCCTTCAAGATCAACTTCCCGATGTTCGATTCCAGGACCGGCGAGCTCAAGACCTGGGAGAACCCGATAGTCGCCGTTGAACTCGAGGGCGGCGCCAGGATGGACGGCTGGTGTTCCGAAACGGATACATCCAAGCTCAAGACGGGTATGCTCCTTGAAGCGGTCTGGAGACCCGAGGAGGAGCGGCAGGGCAGAGGCGACGACATCCTCCACTGGAAACCGGTCGAGGGCTAGAACAAAAATCAGGCAGCGAGGAAGAATATGACGAAGCATACACAGATATCGGACGAGCCGGTTGTAGTTGAGGTTATAGCCCACTCTAATTTTCTGGTAAGCGCCGGCGCCACGAATACGAAGTTCCTCAACTCGCTGAAGGACGATAAGAAGATCCTGGGCCTTACCTGTCCCAAGTGCAAAAAGGTATATGTGCCCCCGAGGTTGCATTGCCCCACCTGCTTTGTCCGGATGTCCGAGTGGGTGGACCTGAGCGGGAAGGGTACTCTGTCCAGCTATACCGTCGTTAGATACAAGGAACCGTACATGCCGAAGGAACCGCCCTTCGCTTACGGAATTATCCAGCTCGACGGGGCCAGCACTGGTATGCCCCACTTCCTGGGCGGGGTGGACCTGGACAAGATAAAGATAGGGATGCGCCTCGAACCGGTCTTCAAGGAGCAGCGCGAAGGAAGCATCCTGGATATAGACTACTTCAAACCCGGCTCTTAAAGCACGGGTGCCAGGCCCCTGGATAGCGCGTGGTTCGGGCTTATTCGGGCCCGAATCGGATAGGGCTGTTTAGGGTATCTTATCGGGTATGGCGATGAATACAGGCCTTGTATACGACCCCCTGTATCTGGAGCACGATACAGGCGCTCACGTGGAGAACTCCCAGCGACTTGTCGAGACTGTCAAAGTGCTCCAGGATTCAGGGCTGATGAACAGGCTCGCCCTGATTTCCCCTCGGCCCGCCTCCATTGAAGAGCTTTGCCTGGTTCACACCGAATATCACACGGGCCACGTCCAGCGAGCGGCCTCGAAAGGCGGGGAATGGCTGGATGGGGATACCTATTGCTCCCCCGAATCATTCACGGTAGCGCTCCACGCAGCCGGCGGCGTCTTGCGCGGTGTGGATGCGATCATGAACAAAGAGGTCGCAAATGCCTTCGCCCTTGTGCGACCGCCGGGGCACCACGCGACGCCCGACCAGGCAATGGGATTCTGCCTGTTCAACAATATCGCTGTCGCCGCGAAATACGCCCGCGCGGGCTTCGGCCTGACACGCATATTGATAGCTGACTTTGACGTGCACCATGGAAACGGGACTGAAGAAGTATTCTACGAGGACCCCTCCGTCTTCTATTTCTCAACTCATCAATACCCTCACTACCCCGGTACAGGAGCGATAACCGACCAGGGCTCGGGCGAGGGCAGGGGAACAACGCTGAATATTCCCCTGCCTGCCGGCTGCGGTGACGCGGAGTATCTGCGGGCCTACCGCGAAATTCTTGTTCCTCTCGCCCAACGCTTCAAACCCGAGCTTATCCTGGTCTCCGCCGGATACGACCTCCACTGGGCTGACCCGCTCTCGGGAATGCAGCTCACGGTCGACGGTTTGGCCGAAATCGTCGGCATTATCAAGGGGCTGGCGGATGAACTGTGTGGCGGGAGACTCCTGCTGACCCTGGAGGGCGGTTACCACCTGAAGGCCCTGGCCTATTCCATCAAGGCCACGCTGGAGGTCCTGCTGGGCGGTCCGCGGAGCGCGGACCCACTGGGCAAGCCTCAAGTGACCTATATGCCCGCGAAAATCGATCATATTTTCGAGAGGTTGTCCAGGGATCTGGCCTGAGCCAGGAAGACCGCGCTGTTCCTGCTTCACCTTCGAAGCCTGAAAATGTCGGCAGCCTGTGCTATACTTTGTAGCTGACGACTTCTACGGGGGATAATGATGCAATGCCGGGGCATTCGCGGGGCTACTACAGTCGGTACCGATACGGTTGAGGATATCGTCAGCAGCGCAAAAGACCTCCTCCGGGAGATGATAGAGGCCAACGGCATCCAGACCGAAAAGGTCGCCAGCGTGATCTTCACCACGACCTCAGACCTGAATGCCGCATTCCCGGCAGTGGCGGCCCGACAGCTTGGCTGGACGGACGTAGCACTACTCTGCTGCAAAGAAATGGATGTTCCGGGGAGCCTTCCCCGCTGCCTGCGCATCCTGGTCCTCTACAACACCGAGAAGAATCCCGAGGAGATTGTACATGTCTACACCAGGGGGGCCGTAGAACTCCGTTCGGACTTGTCAGGCACAAGATAGCTATTCGCAGGAGATCCAAGAATGCTTGTCGTAATGAGGCGGGGCCACTCAGACCAGGACCTGGCGGGAGTGCTGAAGAAACTCGAGCAGACCGGGATGACCGGACACCTTTCGAAGGGGGTCGAGCGGACGGTAGTCGGGGTAGTCGGGCAGACATATCCCGAGCTTCGCGACACGCTCGAACTGCTTCCAGG
>JACUUS010000037.1 GCA_014859215.1 Dehalococcoidia bacterium
CTGACATTTTCCCTGATCAGTTAACTACTGACAAAATCGTAGACCATTAACAAACTGCTGCCTCGAACTTGACAGGCGGCATGAAGTGAGTCAGAATATTACTTTGCGAGTGCCAACCTGTCCCTGCTCTTTTCCGCAAGCGCGCTCCTCCTGCCGGCTTGATTCTCGCTGGATGCGGTAGGGCATTTTGTTATCAGAGAGCAGGAGCTGTAAGATAGAGGTAAGAATATGAGCTCTGTCGTCAAAAAGCGGCGGAAGAAGATGCGAAAGCACAAACACCGCAAGCTGCTGAAAAAGACGAGATGGCAACGAAAGCACTAGACGCTTAGCCGGCCTGATCAGGCCTTGAGACTTGAAATGTGGAAATTTGTCGGTCAGCCTAGGGCTGTGGAGCTTCTCACGCACAGTCTCGACTACGATCGTCTCTCTCATGCTTATCTCTTCACCGGTCCGCCCCACGTGGGAAAGATGACCCTGGCGCTCAAGCTCGCCCAGGCCCTCAACTGCGAAACAGGCAGGCAGCCATGCGGCGAATGCAGGTCCTGCAAGCATATCGCGGCGGGCAGCCATCCCGATGTGCGTATAATCGCGCGTACGGCAGAGCCGGGAGCCGGTGAGGCCGACCTCAAGAAAGAGATCAAGATCGCGCAGATAAGGGAGTTGCAGCAGACAGCATCCCTGGAGCCTTATGAGGGAAGGTATCGCGTATTCATCATAAATGGGGCCGAACACCTCAATGAAGAGTCCGCAAACTGCCTGCTCAAGACACTGGAAGAGCCTCCACAGAGAGTTTTGATCATCCTGGTCACGACAAATGAGCGTATGCTGCTGCCCACCGTCGTGTCCCGATGCCAGAGAATGGAGCTTTTCCCCCTCTCCAGCGGGGAAATAGAACAGGAGTTGGTCGCCAACCGGGGTGTGCCAGTCGAGAAAGCCGAGCTGCTGAGCAAGCTCTGCCGAGGCGGCATCGGCTGGGCCGTTACGGCTGCGCTTGATGATAAGGTGCTTGAGGAACACCGCCAGAGGTTGACCCAGCTGAGGGACCTGAACGAGGCTGCGTTCGAGCACCGCTTCGAATACGCGGCAAGACTGGCGGCGCAGTTCCCGAAGAACCGCGCCGTTGTGGAGGACACGCTCAGGCTGTGGATGGACTGGTGGCGGGACCTCCTGCTGGTGAAGGCGGGTTGTCCGGAATCCGTCGTCAACACCGACGAGGCAGATGAGTTGCGCAGGCAGGCGGATGCCTATACCCTGGCCCAGATCAGGGACTTCATCGGGTCCATCCAGGCCTCCCTGAAGCAGCTGGAACAGAACGCAAATCCACGGCTGGCGCTCGAAGTCCTGATGCTGAATGTCCCGCCGGCCGGGCAAGAGCGAGTTTGTATTTGAACCAGGTTGATTGATATGGCAAGAGTAGCAGGAATACGTTTCAAGAAAGCCGGGCAGGTGTACCTGTTCGATGCTGGCGAGATCGAGCTCCAAACGGGAGACAACGTCATAGTCGAGACAGCCCGCGGCACGGCGATTGGCGACGTGGTCATCCCGCCTGCGGAGAGAGAGCAAAGCGAATCGGACGGGCCCTTGAAGCCCGTGCTGCGCCTCGCCCAGCCGGAAGATCTTCAGCGGGCGGCAGAGCTGAAAGAGAAGGAATCGAAAGCAGTCGTCAAGGCAAGGGAGCTGGTAACAAGGTACCAGGTCCCGATGACGCTGCTGGCCGCTGAATCCAACCTCGACGGCACCCATCTCACGATCTATTTCAAGTCCGAAAAGCGTGTTGATTTCCGCAGCCTTCTGCGGGAACTATCCGCCACCCTGAAAACGCGGGTGGAGCTCCGCCAGGTGGGGGCTCGCGACGCTGCCAAGCTGGTGGGCGGCATGGGCAGGTGCGGCTTCAATCTGTGCTGCGCCAGCCACCTGTGCAAATTCGAGACCATATCGATGAGAATGGCCAGGGAACAGGACCTTCCCCTGAACCCGGCCAACATCTCGGGGGTGTGCGGCCGCCTGCTCTGCTGTCTTGCGTACGAGAATGAGCAGTACCGGGCTATGAAACAGAAGCTCCCCATGCCAGGCAGAAATGTCGTGACCGAGGTGGGAGACGCGAAGATCGTGGGCTGCAACCCGCTCAAGGAAACGGTTATCGTGAAGCTGGAGAGCGAGGCCACCCTTGAGATGCCCGTCACCGAAATAGAGGAGTCCAGGGGAGATAGCGGCCCGTCCGGCTCACAGTAATATTGCATTCTCGATCAGGGTATGCTATGCTTCGATTACCAGTCTGCTCAGGCTGGTGAAAGGGGTGATGTGGATTCCACACTATGGAAACTGACTTATTGCCTTCAAGTCCGAAGATCCAATTGAGGATCCAAATCACCGCGCACAGGTGGTCTCAGAACCAGATGCGTCTGGCAGTCAAGACCAGGAAATTCCTGGCAGCAGCGAGGCATTAGCCCTCGCTGAGCCCGGAAGAGTACAAAGAATAAATTGGCCACCGCGAAGCGGGGTCAATTTTTTTTGTGCAATCAAACTCAAAGGGGGTGGGAACAATGCACCTGATTATCGATGGCTACAGGGGTAACGTAGAGATCATGCAAGACGTTGATTTCATTTATCAACTTCTTGACTCGTACCCGTCGCAGATCGGGATGACTAGAATCTCTCCTCCGAAGGTCTCGAAGTATATCGGGGCCAAGCCTGAAGACTGGGGGGTCTCGGGTTTCGTCTTAATAGCGGAGAGCCATATCAGCATTCATACATTCCCTGAACGAGCCTACATAAACATAGATATCTTTTCCTGCAAGGAGTTTGACGCTGAAGTGGTCATAAAGGACCTCCAGCACCAGTTCGGCCTGGCCGAAGTCAGAAGCTATATTCTGAACCGGGGCCTGGAGTACTATAATAACCAGGAGCCTTCCCTGGTCTCGGAGTTCTCCGAGAACTGGTGACTCGACCGGGGGGAGCCAGGTGAACCGAAAATATTTCAATCCGCCGCGCACTTTCGCCGGCATCAGCCAGGATGCCGCTACAGCCTTTGCCTCTTCCAGGGTTGTGATTCTCCCCATACCTTACGACGCCACAGTCGAATTCCGCGTCGGTGCCAGGGAAGGTCCCCGCGCGATAATCGATGCTTCCCAGTACCTGGAATTGTACGATCTGGAACTCAACCGGGATATAAGCGAGGTGGGTATCTTCACCTGCCCTGAGCTCCGGCCCCTCATGAGCGGTCCCGAGGCAATGGTGGAGAGAGTACATGCAGCAGCAAGGGACCTGCTTGAAGAGGACAAATTCGTCGTAATGCTGGGAGGGGAGCACACCCTCAGCGTGGGCATGGTGAGGGCATGCAAGGAGAGATTCCGGAATATGTCCGTGCTGAGCCTCGACGCGCATGCCGACCTGCGTGACGAGTACCAGGGAACGGGGTACAGCCACGCGTGCACCGTGCGGCGCATCGGAGAGCTGTGCCCGGTCGTTCAAGCCGGCGTAAGAAGCATGAGCCAGGAAGAGCATGCTCTGATAAAAGAGCGCGGGATGCCCGTGTTCCAGGCCGGCCCTGCCACAGGGCCCGCCCTTGCAGACGCCGTGACGGAAGCCCTTACCGAAGAGGTGTACATCTCCGTAGACCTGGACGTATTCGATCCGGCCGTCATGCCGGCTGTGGGCACCCCCGAACCGGGCGGGTTCAACTGGCACCAGGTGCTCGACATGCTCTGCGAGGTTTGCCGTCACAAGCGCATCGCGGGTTTTGACGTGGTGGAGCTGGCGCCTTCTGAAGGACCCGGCTCATGCGCATACCTGGCGGCTAAGCTGGTCTACAGGCTAATCGGCTACTGCCTCCCGCGATAAACCTCCATATCAGGTCTCGCCGCGGCCCGGACTATCTCTTTATGTTAAATGCCACTAAAGTACTATTGTGCACATTGCGGTACTGAATTAGTTTCTTGATAGGAAAAGAAAGGATTGCTCCCCGAGCATGCTATGGAAAAGGACAAGGCTCGAATCCTGGTTGTGGATGATGAGCAGTCAATCAGAGAGATAATCACGCGCAAGCTTCGCTCGGAAGGGTACTCGTGTGTGGCAGCCACTGACGGCAAGGACGCGCTCTGGAAGGCGTTCATGCGCGATTTCGATGTGGTATTGATGGATGTCAAGATGCCGGGCCTTTCGGGCATGCAGGTGCTGCCCAAGATGGTGACCGACCACCCTGATACCTGCGTAGTAATGATCACCGCTGTGTGCGATGTCGACACAGCAGTGGAAGCGATGAAAGCGGGGGCTTACGACTACCTCACCAAACCTTTCAACCTGGATGAGCTCGTCCTCAAGGTGGACAAGGCCCTCGAGAAGAGGAAGCTTGTGCGGGAACACAGGGAATACCAGCTCCGCCTGGAGCAGAAGCTGAAAGAGAAGACCAACCAGGTCGGGCAGCGTTATGAACGGGTCGCGAAAGCCACCGACCGTGAGCATGCTGCGCTGGCGCGCATCGAGTCGGGAAAGCCGGGCGAGAGAAAAGAGAGTTAGCTCGGAGGACCAGGTCCCTCAAGTCCGCCCGGTACAGGCTTGAGCGGGAACTCGGCCGGCTTTTCACACTGCTTGGAGAGGACCAGCACCACTACACATAAAAGCCTGTAATGCCACGGACATGGTTAAGACGGGGACGAAGCTGGAAGCGGGCCCGAAAATTGGCGGAAAAAGGCATGCAGAAACATCCTATTCCTATTGACAAGTTGCAGTAGGAATGGTATGCTTTTTATTTGCGGGATGAAACCTTCCTTTCCCAGATTACATTAAACTCCGAAATTGCTACTACACTTTTCCCTATTCTAAGTCCCTTTCTGAGAGGTGTCAAACTATGGCTTTGGTCAAACCCCGAAATTTGTCTGCAAGGAAATCGTATGCCAGGATACCCCACCTTCTAGAAATCCCCAACCTGATACAGATCCAGCAGGACTCCTATCGCTGGGTCTGCGATCCGGCCTTCGATGGCGGACTGAAAGAGCTGTTCGAAGAAATAACCCCTATAAAGGACTTCAGCGGTACGCGTTATGAGCTCCACTTCCCCAGCTTCGGCTTCGGCAGCGTTGCCGAGATGCCGGAGTTCAAGGACGAGAGTGCCTTCTGGGAGCACATGTGGTCCGAGGCCAAGTACTCGGAGCAGGAATGCTACGAACGAGACGTAACCTACGCAGTTCCGCTTAAGGTCAAGGTCCAGCTTGTAGTAAAGGAAACCGGGGAGGTCAAAGAACAGGACATATTCATGGGGGACTTCCCCCTGATGACCCGCAAGGGCACGTTTGTGGTGAACGGCGCGGAGCGGGTGGTTGTAAGCCAGCTTGTTCGCTCGCCGGGTGTGTATTTCACTCTGGAAGAAGACCCGTCCACCGGCCGCAGGCTGTGCTCGGCTAAACTCATACCGAACCGGGGTGCGTGGCTCGAGTTCGAGACCAGTAATCACGACCTGATTTCCGTCAAGATCGACCGCAAACGCAAGATACCGGTCACCACGCTCATACGCTCCATCAGCGATCCCGAACACCAGTACGGAGCGGACGAGGCCCTCCTCGCCCTTTTCGCGGATACGGACACAAACCCCGATCACAAGTATATCGAGTCGACTATTGAACGCGAAGGGGTGGTCAAGACAGAAGACGATGCGCTGATAGATATCTACAAGAGACTGAGGCCCGGCGATCCGCCTACCCTGGACAACGCCCGCAACCTCATACAGTCCCTTCTCTTTAACTCGCGGCGCTACGACCTGGGCAAGGTCGGACGTTACAAGCTCAATAAACGTCTTTCCATGGATCCTGCTCGCACCGCGAGAATACTGGCCCGGGAAGACCTGGTATCTATTGTCAAGCAGATCATAAGACTGAACAACGGTGAGGGTAATCCGGACGATATAGACCACCTCGGCAATCGCCGGGTGAGAGCCGTGGGCGAGCTTCTTCAGAACCAGATACGCGTGGGGCTGCTCCGCATGGAGCGCGTGGTAAGAGAGCGCATGAGCCTGCTCCCCGCGGAGGCCGCCACTCCCAGCACCCTGGTTAACAGCCGGCCCGTGGTTGCCGCCATAAGGGAGTTCTTTGGCAGCTCTCAGCTTTCTCAGTTCATGGACCAGACAAACCCGCTGGCGGAACTGACCCACAAGCGCCGTCTTTCAGCGCTGGGTCCCGGAGGCCTTTCGCGCGACAGGGCAGGGTTCGACGTTCGCGACGTGCATTTCTCACACTACGGCAGAATTTGCCCTATCGAGACTCCTGAAGGCCCGAACATCGGATTGATAGGCAGCCTCGCAACCTATGCGCGGGTAAACGAATACGGTTTTATCGAAACACCTTACAGAAAGGTAATAAAAGAGCTTGACTGTAGCTCGCCTGAACTGGCCCACAAGACCCTTCTCGAGGACATCCTTGACGCTGACGGCCACCTGGTCGCAAAGGCGGGTGCCGTGGTCAAATCCGAACTCGCCGGCAGACTGGCGAAAATGAACGGCTGCACAGTCAAAATCAGGCCGTTTGTATCCAAGGACGTATATTACCTGTCCGCGGACGAAGAGGATATCTACATCATCGCCCAGGCCAATACTGCTCTCGATGAGCAGGGCCAGTTCAAGGGCAACAAAATCGAGGTACGGCACGCAGAGAAGTTCCTCCTCGAGAACCCGGATAAGGCCGAGTTCATGGACGTATCACCCCGGCAGATCGTGAGCGTGACGACCTCCCTAATCCCGTTCCTCGAGCATGACGACGCCAACAGGGCTTTGATGGGTTCGAATATGCAGCGCCAGGCTGTGCCCTTGATCCAGCCCAAAGCTCCGCTGATAGCAACCGGGATGGAAAGAGAGGCTGCGCGGGACAGCGGACAGGTGGTCTACGCTGATTTCGATGGAGAAGTCGTTTCGGTTTCGGCAAACAAAGTTGTCCTGACAGGCGACGGCAAGGATAAGATGTATACGCTGAGCAAGTTCGCCCGTTCCAACCAGGGAACCTGCATCAACCAGAGGCCGGTCGTGGCCAAGGGCGACAGGGTTATCCGCGGGCAGGTGCTCGCCGACGGCTCCGCCACCCAGGGTGGAGAGCTTGCGCTGGGCCAGAATGTCCTGTGCGCCTTCCTGAGCTGGGGTGGATACAATTTTGAGGACGCGATCGTTATCTCCGAGAAGCTGGTCAGGGAGGAACGGTTCACGTCGATACATATAGAGAAGCATGAAGTCGAGGCCCGTGACACCAAGCTTGGCCCTGAAGAGATAACCAGGGATATTCCGAATATCGGCGAGGAAAGCCTGAGAAACCTTGATGAATTCGGCATCATACGCATCGGCGCCGAAGTAGGTTCGGGCGACATCCTGGTCGGAAAGATCACGCCCAAGGGAGAGAGAGGTCTTACGGCTGAGGAGAAACTGCTGCGGGCCATATTCGGTGAGAAGGCCCGGGAGGTAAAGGATACCTCGCTCCGCGTGCCGCACGGCGAATACGGCAAGGTCATCGGCGTGAGCGTGCTGAGCCGGGACGACAACCACGATCTTCCGCCTGGTGTGAACCAGATGGTGCGGGCTTTTGTCGCCCAGATGCGCAAGGTCTGCGCGGGAGACAAGATGGCGGGACGTCACGGCAACAAGGGCGTCATCGCCAAGATAGTGCGAGAGGAGGATATGCCCTTCCTGCCGGACGGGCGCCCCGTGGAGATCATATTGAGCCCCCTGGGCGTGCCCTCTCGAATGAACATCGGGCAGCTCCTGGAGACACACCTGGGCTGGGCGGCGAAGAGCCTTGGTTTCAGGGTGGACTCACCTGTTTTCGACGGCGCGGACGACGAAGCCCTCGAGGATGCCCTGGCCCGCGCCTGGATAGTGCAGAAGTCGGGCTCGATCAAGTGGGGCAGCAATGGAGAGGATACTCTCCTGGTGGAGCAGGCCAAGTCATGGCTTGCCGAACGCGGTTTCGACGGTGAGAAGATATTCAGCGACAAGGTCAGCGGGCATGCGCGGCGCGCGTGCATACGGCTGTGGCTGGATGAGGTAGGTGTGGAGCAGGCCTCCATAGCTGACGCGGAGTTGGACAAGACCGTGGACAGCATTCACCAGGAAAAGGGACTTACTCCTCCCATCTTCGGCAAGACAACGCTGTATGACGGGCGCAACGGCGAGCCCTTTGATCAGCCCGTAACCGTCGGTTACATATACATGATGAAGCTCATTCACCTGGTTGAGGACAAGATTCACGCCAGGTCAACCGGTCCTTACTCGCTGATAACACAGCAGCCCCTCGGCGGTAAAGCGCAGTTCGGCGGACAGCGTTTCGGCGAGATGGAGGTATGGGCGCTGGAAGCTTACGGAGCCGCCCACAATCTCCAGGAGATGCTCACCGTCAAGTCCGACGATGTGGTCGGCAGGGTCAAGACTTACGAGGCGATCGTGAACGGCGAAGATATCCTTGAGGCAGGTGTGCCGGAATCGTTCAAGGTCCTGGTCAAGGAATTGCAGAGCCTCGGGCTGGCCATTGAAGTCCTGAACGAGGACGAGGAAAGAGTCACGTACCTGATGGAGTCTGCGACGGAAGCGCCCCGCCTGGGGATTAACCTGGCTGGATTCGAGGAGAGTGAATAAATGCTTGAGGTAAACGATTTTACGACCGTTCGCATCTCGCTGGCATCGCCGGAGCAGATCAGGGGATGGTCCTACGGAGAGGTGACGAAGCCTGAAACCCTGAACTACCGCACCCTGAAACCGGAGAAGGACGGTCTCTTTTGTGAGAAGATCTTCGGCCCGACTAAGGACTTCGAGTGCTACTGCGGCAAGTACAAGAAGGTACGGTACAAGGGAATTGTGTGCGACAAGTGCGGCGTCGAGGTGGCGCGCTCCAAAGTCAGGCGCGAGCGGATGGGTCATATCTCGCTGGCCGCCCCGGTAAGCCATATCTGGTTCGTGAAAGGTACGCCCAGCCGGATGGGGCTGCTTCTCGACATTTCCCCCAGGAATCTGGAGCAGGTTATCTACTTCGCCAAGTTCATCATTACGCGTGTGGACGAGGACAAGAAGAGACAGGCCATGGACCAGGTCCGCAGCGAGCTGGCTGAGGGCCTCTCCGAACGAGAGAGGGTCCTGGCTGAGCAAATCGAGCAGCTAAAATCCGGGGAAGAAGCGGCTCCGGACGAGGAAGCGGTAGCGAGGGAGAGCGCCGCGCTGCACCAGAAGTATTTTGAGGAGAGAAAACAGCTCGAGCTAGAGCTGCGCACGAGAATCGAGGACCTCGATTCCATCGAGCCCATGAAGCTGCTGAGCGCGGGCCGTTACCGCGAACTGAAGCAGCGGTGGGAAAACGTTTTCAAGGCAGGCATGGGCGCTGAAGCGATGCTCGAAATCCTGAGTCGTATCGACCTGGAAACGATGCGCATAGAACTCTACCAGGAGGCCGCCCAGAGCTCCGGCCAGAGGCGCAAGAAGGCCATCAAGAGGCTCAGGGTAGTCGAAGCTTTTCGCAAGAGCGGGAATAAGCCTGAATGGATGATTCTTACGGTCCTGCCGGTGCTGCCCCCCGAACTGAGGCCCATGGTCCAGCTTGACGGCGGCAGATTCGCCACCAGCGACCTTAACGATCTTTACCGCAGGGTCATAAACCGGAACAACCGCCTGCGCCGCCTGCTGGAAATCGGCGCGCCCGAGATCATTATACGTAATGAGAAACGAATGCTGCAGGAAGCGGTAGACTCGCTGATCGACAACGGCCGCCGCGGCCGCGCGGTGGTAACCGGGAATAATCACAAGTTGAAGTCACTGTCCGACATGCTTCGAGGAAAGCAGGGCAGATTCCGGCAGAACCTGCTCGGAAAACGGGTGGACTACAGCGGAAGGTCTGTCATCGTTGTCGGGCCCGAGTTGAAGCTTCACCAGTGCGGCCTGCCGCGAAGGATGGCGCTTGAACTTTTCAAGCCCTTCATCATGCGCCGGCTGGTCGGAAGAGGTCTGGCGCTTAATATCAGGAGCGCCAAGCGGATAGTTGAGCGTGGCAAGCCCGAGGTCTGGGACATACTGGAGGACGTCATCAAGGAACGCCCGGTACTGCTCAACCGCGCGCCGACCCTGCACAGGCTGGGCATCCAGGCCTTCCAGCCGGTCCTGATAGACGGCAGCGCGATACAGATTCACCCGCTTGTCTGCGTGGCTTTCAACGCAGACTTTGACGGCGACCAGATGGCGGTGCATGTACCGCTCTCCAGGGCCGCGGTTGAAGAAGCCAACCAGGTCATGCTCAGCACGTTCAACATGCTCTTGCCCAGTTCGGGTGAGCCTGTGGTAGCTCCGACGCTGGACATAGTGCTTGGCTGCTACTACCTGACAATGATCAAGCCGGGAGCAAGGGGCGAGGGAAAACGCTTCAGCAATTTCGGAGAGGCGATACTCGCCAATGAGCTGGGCCTGGTCGACATCAGAGCCGAGATCGAGGTAAGGCAGCCTGTAAACGGGGCAAAGCTGTTGAAGACAAGCGTGGGGCGTATTCTTTTCAACGAGATCCTGCCGGAGGGAATCCCGTTCCAGAACAGGATCATGGACAAGAAAGCGCTCAAAGAGATCGTGGCTGAGTGCTACCGCCGCCTTGGAAACGAACCGACGGCCAAGATGGTAGACGAAATAAAGCGGCTCGGTTTCACTCACGTTACCAAGTCCGGGATCACCATAGCTGTCAACGATATCGAAGTGCCGGCGGAGAAGGTCAAGATCCTGGCCGAGGCCGATGCGAAGATAGCTGAAATCGAGAAACAGTTCCAGCGCGGTCTCATAACTTACGACGAGCGTTACAGCAGGGCTGTCGAAATCTGGACAAATGCCACGGACGAGCTCCAGCTTGCGCTCGAGAGATCGATGGACCGTTACAGCTCGATACACCTGATGGCATCTTCGGGAGCCAAGGGTAACATCTCCCAGATCAGGCAGATGGCCGGAATGAGAGGTTTGATGACCGACCCTTCAGGCAGGATTATCGACCTGCCCATCAAGGCCAGCTTCCGTGAAGGTCTGGCCGTGCTGGAGTACTTCATCTCGACACACGGGGCCCGCAAGGGTCTTGCCGACACGGCCCTGAGGACATCCGACAGCGGCTACCTCACCAGGAGGCTCATTGATGTATCCCAGGAGGTTATCGTCAATGAGGAAGACTGCGGGACTATAGCCGGTATCTGGATCTCGGGTCCTTCCGAGAAGAGCATGCTCGCTCCTCTGGCCGATCGTATCCTGGGCAGGATTGCGGCCAGCCCGGTGGTTGACTCCGCAAGCGGAGAAATCATCGTTGACCGCAACGAGGAGATAAACGAGGATAAGGCAGCGGAGATCGTAAGGGCGCAGATTCAGAGAGTCCAGGTGAGGTCGCCTCTTACCTGCCAGTCAAGGCGCGGCATCTGCCAGCTTTGCTACGGCCGCAGCCTTGCACGGGGCCTGGTGGTCTCGATGGGAGAAGCGGTGGGCATTATCGCTGCCCAGAGTATTGGAGAACCTGGCACCCAGCTTACGATGCGCACATTCCATACCGGAGGCGTGGCCGGACTCGACATTACAAGCGGCTTGCCGCGCGTTGAGGAGCTGTTCGAGGCAAGGGTGCCCAAGGGACAGTCCGTAATCTCAGAGATCGAGGGCGTGGTGGACCTGAGCCGTGCAGATGACGGGCGGAGGATAAAAGTTGTAAGCTCGGAGATGTTCCGCGATGATTACCATATCCCGGACAACTATGAGTTGCTCGTGGAGAACGGCGAAGAGGTAGAAGCCGCGACCATGCTGGCCAAGCCGGGCGCAGCGGAAGACGAGACATCAGCCGTGGCTGCTTCGCTGGTAGCTTCGATCGGAGGCAAAGTGGAGATCGACGGAAAGAGACTTTCGATCCTTTACGAAGAACGCGAAGAGCGCGAGTACGTCGTCTCCCAGATGACCCCTATCCTGGTAACCAACGGACAGCGGGTCAAGGCGGGCGACCAGCTTACCGAAGGGCTCGTGTACCCGCAGGACGTACTCCGGATAATGGGCCGCGAGGCGGTCCAGCGGTACCTGGTGGATGAAGTGCAGAAGGTCTACCGGTCACAGGGCGTGTCGATCAACGACAAGCATATCGAGATCATAGTCCGGCAGATGCTGCGCAAGGTAAAAGTGGATTCTCCGGGCGACAGCGGCCTGCTGCCGGGCGAGCTCATCGACAGCCTGGCATACGAGGATATAAATGCCAAGGTGCTGGCTGAAGGCGGTGAGCCGGCGACCGCGCAACCGGTTCTTCTGGGTATAACAAGGGCATCCCTGAATACTGACAGTTTCCTGGCCAAGGCCTCGTTCCAAGAGACCACCAGGGTCCTTACCGAGGCGGCGGTAATGGGAAGCACCGACAGGCTCACCGGTCTCAAGGAGAACGTGATCATCGGGAAGCTGATCCCGGCCCGCAGCGAGGTGTCCAGGGCGGCCGAGAGGCGCGCCTTGCAGGCTGCTGAAGGATCAACCTTTGAGGCGATCGCCCTGGTGGAACCGACGCTGGATGTGGCCGGGGAGGAGTCGGGAGCGGAAGGCGGCATAGACATGGAGGACGAAGAGAGCGTCCATGTCGAAGACCTGACCAGGACAATCGAAACCGAGGACCACCTCGGCCTGGAGCCGTCAAACGAACCTGAGCCTGAAGAGACTCTCTAAGGGTCCTGTACCTGATGAATGGTAGAGCCAGCCTCTGTCGAGGCTGGCTCTTGGCTTGTCCGCACAGGCCCACAGCCTTTGACGCGATAGAGCGAGGAATGTAAAATGGAGTTCGATATAACTTCGAGGTAGCTGATGACCACACGCGAACAGAGCGAGATACCCAAGAGCTACGATCCCAAACTTGTCGAGGGCAGGCTCTATGATTCATGGCTGGAGCAGGGGTATTTCACACCCCGGATCGACAGGGCGAAGAAGCCGTTCACCATCATAATGCCGCCGCCGAATGTGACCGGCGAGCTTCACCTGGGCACGGCGTTCACGGCGATTATCGAGGATGCCCTGGTCCGCTGGCGCCGCATGAAGGGCGACCCGACCCTGTGGCTGCCGGGAAGCGACCACGCTGGGATCGCGGGCCAGAATGTAGTCGAGCAGCTCCTGGCGCGGGAGGGCGTATCGCGTCACGTCCTGGGCAGGGAGAAATTCCTGGAACGGATGTGGCAGTGGATGCACAAGTACCGGGGAATTATCTCGCAGCAGCACAGGCGCCTGGGCGCTTCATGCGATTTCACGCGGGAACGCTTTACCATGGACCCCGGCCCCAGCCGGGCCGTCCGCACCACGTTCGCCAACCTGTTCAAGAAGGGCCTAATTTATCGCGGCGAACGCATCATCAACTGGTGTCCGCGATGCTCCACCGCCCTATCGGATCTCGAAGTCGATCATAAGGAGATCTCAAGCTTCCTCTACTATGTCCGCTATCCGCTGGAAGAGGACGCACAGCGGTCCGTTACCGTGGCCACAACCCGGCCCGAGACCATACTCGGCGATACCGCCGTTGCCGTGAACCCCGAGGACAAGCGTTATGAAGACGTCATAGGCAAGAAGGTGGTCCTGCCCGTGATAGGACGCAGGATACCGATCGTAGCCGATGAAGTAGTAGACCCACTCTTCGGTACAGGAGCGGTGAAAGTCACGCCGGCCCACGATCCAGTTGACTTCGAAATCGCACAGCGAAAAGGCCTGCCCCATATCAACATCCTCAATCTGGACGCCACCATGAACGAGAACGCTGGACCGTACGCGGGAATGGACCGCTTCGAGTGCCGCCGCGCCCTCCTCGCCGACCTGGAGAAGGAGGGTCTCCTGGTCAAGACGGAGCCGTACGTCCACGCTGTCGGACACTGCCAGCGGTGCAATACCATGGTCGAGCCAATGCTGTCAAAGCAGTGGTTCGTGAACATGCAGCCCATCGCGCGGCCCGCCATTAAGGTGGTGCTTGACGGCCGGATTCAGATCATCCCCGAGAGGTTCACGAAGATTTACCTGAACTGGATGGAGAATATCCGCGACTGGTGCATAAGCCGGCAGCTATGGTGGGGCCACAGGATACCCGCCTGGTACTGCGGTGAGTGTGACGGCAAGAGAATTCACATTCTGCCGCAGGATAACTTCATCCGGGAGAAGGGTTTCGCGCGAGGCTGGTACGACTACTCGGAACTCAGGGGAATGGGGCTTACCCACGAGGAAATCGCGCATAACATAGACTGGGCGATGATCGATCTCGCAGCTGCCCCGGTGGTGGACGTCGATACGCCCGAGAAGTGTCCGGCGTGCGCGGGCAAAGACCTCTTACAGGACCCGGACGTGCTCGATACCTGGTTCAGTTCGGCCCTCTGGCCACATTCTACGCTGGGCTGGCCGGATGACACCGAGGATTTCAGGTATTTCTACCCGACCTCTGTCATGGAAACCGGCTACGATATCCTCTTTTTCTGGGTGGCCAGGATGATAGTGATGGGCCTGGAAAACACGGGCGAAATCCCCTTCGAGAAAGTGTACCTTCACGGCCTTATACGCGACGAGAAGGGCGACAAAATGAGCAAGTCCCGTGGGAATGTTATCGACCCCGTCAAGTCCATTGAGAAGTACGGAACTGACGCCCTCCGCTTCGCCCTTTCCACCGGCAATTCCCCCGGCAATGATATGAGGCTGAGCTCTCAGAAGCTTGAGGGCAGCAGGAATTTCGCGAACAAACTCTGGAACGCGGCCAGGTTCGTGATGACCAATGCCCGCGGCTTCGAGGCAGGGCCGCTCCCCGCGGTCGGCCCGGTTGAAGATCGCTGGATCCTCAGCAGGTTGAACCGCCTTGTCGATGAAGCCTCGGCCCTGATGGAGGAATTCCAGTTCGGCGAGGCTCTCCGCCGTAATTACGACTTCATATGGACGGAGTACTGCGACTGGTACATCGAAATAGCGAAGATAAGGCTGCGCGCCAGGGATGAGGGGCCGTCGCCGGTCCCCATTCTTATACACGTGCTGGAGAAATCAATGAGGCTGCTGCACCCGTTCATGCCGTTTATCACCGAGGAAATCTGGCAAAGACTCAAGGGCTTCCGGTCCGATGATCATCCGGCTTCAATAATGATCGCGCCCTATCCCGAAGCGGACAGGGGGCTTCTCGACTCCGAGGCGGAGAAGGAGATGGAATCGGTCATAGAAATCGTCAGGTCGATAAGAAACGCACGTGCGGAAAGCCGGGTGGACCCGGCGAAGTTCGTGGAGGCTGTTATCGTAGCCGGTGAGGCAAAACCGGCGCTGGAGTCCCATGCCCCATCCATCGCCCAGCTCGCCCGGGTGAACCCGCTCAGTGTGGTCCAAAACCGGCAACAGGCTGACCTGGGAGAGGACAAGGCCAGGGTAATAATCCTTAAAGACGCCGAAGTGATCCTGCCTCTCGAAGGCATGGTCGACTTCGAAGCCGAGCGGCAGGGCCTGCTCAAGGAAATCGAGATTAACGAAATTGAACTGCAGCGGATCGAGAACCTCCTGTCCAATGAGGCCTTCCTCGGCAAGGCGCCGCCATCAGTCGTGGACAGGGAGCGGCAGAAGGTGGCCGA
>JACUUS010000038.1 GCA_014859215.1 Dehalococcoidia bacterium
ACCCCAATGAACTTAGAGTAGACACCTACTGTTCCAGCGGTGCAGGGGGACAGCATGTCAACAAGGTCGACTCGGCTGTTCGAATAACACATCTCCCAACCGGTATAGTTGTCTTCTGCCAGGATGAGCGCTCTCAGATCAAAAACAGAGCCAAGGCCATGGCTGTGCTCCGGGCACGCTTGCTGGATAGAGAACGACAGCGACAATTCCAGGAGGTTTCGGATACTCGCCGTCTCCAGGTAGGAACCGGTGAACGTTCAGAGAAGATCAGAACCTATAATTTCCCTCAGGGCAGGGTGACCGATCATCGCATCGGGTTGACCGTACACAACCTCGAGAGCATTCTCGAGGGCAACCTCGATGAGATAATAGGTTCCCTGACCTCGGCAGATGAGGCAAGCAAGCTGGAGGCCAGGGTTGCATGATCCTGAAACAGGTCCTCAGGGCAACGGCTGATGAGTTCGAGAGCATCGGTCTGGAAGACGGACGTCTTGAAGCCGAGATTCTCCTCAGGCACCTGCTTGGATTGGACAGGTCTGCCTTCCACTGTAACCCTGAACTCAAACTAACCCGGGACCAAATTCAAGGCCTGTCAATCCTCGTCAAGCGTCGCCTCAATCGCGAACCATCAGCCTATATTACAGGACACAAAGAATTCTTCGGACTGGACTTTGAAGTCGCGCCCTCAGTGCTGATTCCGCGTCCGGAGACTGAATTGCTGGTCGAGAAAGCAATCAGCGTCGCCCGATCTGTGGAATCTGGCAGAGCGATACTGGCGGACATTGGAACAGGGTGCGGGGCTATAGCGGTCGCACTTGCTTCACAATTGCCTGATGCTGCTATTTACGCTTCGGACATCTCGCCCCTCGCCCTGCGAATTGCGCGGCGAAATATCAACCGGCACGGGTTCGGCGATCGGATAGTGTTGCTCGAGGGAAACCTCCTTGATCCCCTGCCAGAACGTGCTTCCATCATAGTGGCAAACTTGCCCTACATCCGTACCTCGGATTTACCCCGCTTGGGCCCCGAGATAGCCATGTTCGAGCCAGGGGCAGCTCTCGATGGGGGGCCTGACGGCCTACTGTTCGTGCGAGCTTTGCTGAGGCAAGCCCGAAGCAAGCTGGAGCCAGGAGGCGCAATCCTGCTGGAAATAGGACAGAGCCAGGGCGAGGAAGTCCGCCGGACCGCTGGGGAAGCTTTCCCTTATGCCGAACTCGGTTCCTATACCGACCTTAGCGGGATCGAACGCGTAATAGCCGTTCAAACCCGTGCCTGAGCTTTCAGGACCATGCAAGAGAATTATTCGTCCACCAGTCTAGAATTAATGTCAGCGTATCATTACTGGACATAAGGCTTCGCTGTACCTACCCTACAGGTATATGCTGACCGGATCTCCGGGAGTAGTCTTCCGCCATGTTTTTCAGGTTCTCGCGGAATTCAGGTGAGGATATGTCGCTGGTAGTCATTATGACCGCGTCTTCCCTGTTGTCCGTATAGTACCCCTTGCGCAGTGACATCTCGTCAAAGCCAAACTTCCTGTAGAGGCGCTTCGCAGCTTCGTTCGACACCCTTACCTCGAGTGTAAGGTGCCTGATACCGTGCTGATAAGCCAGGTTGATTACAGCAAACAAGAGATGCTCGCCCACTCCTTGTTTACGATGCGTCTCGCGAACCGCGATGGTTGACAGATGACCTTCGTCTGCCGCAAACCAGACCCCGGCAAAACCAAGGACGAACTCCCGGTATTCATGCTCTTCCGTCTCTCCCCTGAGGAAGCGGACCAGGCCCGATCTTAGCCTGTCATAGGCTGAGGGCTGTATTCTCGCGTCTCTCCTCGCTTCATCTAAAGAGGCGTTCCGATCGTTGGTGGCTTTCCTGTAAGCCACGAGGTAGTGCGTCAGGCCGTCGGATGTAAGCTCACGCCTGAAGTTCGTAGTCGGCCATGGCGGAGGGAAGGCTTCGTGTTCGATCTCGGAAACTTGCGGTATGTCTTCGAGAATCATTTCTCTAATCAGATGCATAATCTTTATTTTAGCATATGCCAGCTTATTTGAGAGTGGACATGAGCAGGCAGAGTGAGTCGGATCACCTATCGCAGCTTTCTCCAGTCGCCTTCGAACCTTGACAAAGAATCTCCAAGCTGGCATACTGACACTGGGCAATCGCTTCCCGTGGTGCTCGTTCGGATTAAGAGACAATGTGAAACAAGACCGTCTCCTGTTTCTCGACTTCGCTCACAGGGCAAATGATATCCACGATCCTAGCAGAGTACCATTATCATTCTTCTCCATGGAAATCAACCCTCTTGCCCTGCTCCAGGAGAGTGGTCTCAGGAACAACGGCAGTCTCCCTGAAACACGAACAGCAACTTCCCGAGTAAGTCCTGCCTGCCCGGCGGGCCCAAACGCGAACTGTAATCCCCGAAATGAAGGCACTATAGAGTTTCTACCAGTGTCAGGCTAAGAAAGGAGTCGCCTGATGGCAACGGTGTTTGACCGTATCAAGGATTTACGAGAACGTCAGGAAAAAGAGAAAGCCCTGGGTGGCCCCAAGACAATTGAGAAGCAACACCAGGCAGGCAAGCTAACCGCGAGAGAAAGGCTAGACCTTCTTTTTGACCCCGGTAGCTTCAACGAACTCGACATGTTTGTTCGACACCGCTGCGCGGACTTCGAGATGCAGAAGACATTCATAGCAGGAGAAGGCGTGGTTACGGGTTACGGGACCGTAAACGGGCGGCCGGTGTGTGCTTTCTCTCAAGATTTCACCTCGAGAGGAGGGACACTTGGCGAGATGCACGCCAGGAAAATTTGCAAGGTAATGGACCTGTCAATGCGCATGGGCGTGCCCGTAATAGGCCTTAACGATTCCGGAGGGGCGAGAATTCAGGAGGGCGTTGACGCGCTTTCCGGGTACGGAAGCATATTCTTTCGCAATTCCTGTGCTTCCGGCGTTATTCCGCAGATCTCCGCCATAATGGGGCCGACCGCTGGAGGAGCTGTCTATTCACCGGCGATGACAGACTGGCTCTTCATGGTGGAAAAAACCAGCTATATGTTCATAACAGGCCCGGACGTCATCAAGACAGTCAGCGGGGAGCAGATCGACTTCGAAAACCTGGGCGGAGCTACAGTCCACAATGTGAAAAGCGGCGTGGCGCACTTCGCCTGCGCGAACGACCGGGACACGATCGAGATGATCAAGGACCTCCTCAGTTACCTTCCATCCAACAACATGGAAGACCCGCCGCTGGTCGATTCCCCGGATGATCCGAACCGTACCGACCCCTCCCTGGACAGTCTTATCCCCGACAGCCCCCGCCAGAGCTATGATATGAGGGATGTGATACGGTCCCTCGTGGATGACGGGCGCATACTTGAGCCGCACAGTCAGTACGCCCAGAACATGATCGTATGTTTCGCGCGGATGAACGGCAGGACTGTGGGTATTATCGCCAACCAGCCTCTATTCATCGCGGGCAGCCTGGATGTGAATGCATCGGACAAGGCTACGCGCTTCATCAGGTTCTGCGATTCCTTCAACATACCTTTGCTTACGCTGGTAGATGTTCCAGGCTACCTTCCAGGCACAGACCAGGAATGGTCGGGGATTATCAGGCACGGCGCCAAACTATTGTGGTGCTACTCTGAAGCCACCGTACCCAAGGTAACCATGATAGTGCGCAAGGCGTATGGGGGCGCCTATCTCGCCATGTGCGCGAAAGAACTCGGCGCCGACATGGTCTTCGCGTGGCCTTCAGCCGAGATAGCCGTAATGGGCGCCGAAGGAGCCGCGAATATCATTCACCGACGCGAGATCTCTGAAGCAGCCGACCAACAGGCGAAGCTCCAGGAGAAGATTAACGAATACAGGTCATTATTCTATAATCCATATGTAGCAGCAGCACGGGGATTGGTGGACGAGGTCATAGTACCGCATGATTCCCGCCCTAAGATCATAGCGGCTCTCGAGTTTCTATCCTGCAAGCGTGAGACAAGGCCGCCCAAGAAACACGGGAATATCCCGGTATAAACCGTCTGAGGTGTGAACTATGAGCACGGGTACACGCACGGAGGCAGATAAGAAGAAGGTAATCGCGGCTATCATCTCCGGCGTTTCGTCGTTCATGCAAGAAGAACAGGTCATTCAGGCAGAATTGCCGCGGCGGCAGGCTGCAAGGGTTACCAGTGTCTGGTCCCTGCTGGGGAGAGAGGAACTGATGCGAATGCGAACCATGTGGCAGAGACGGTTAGTCTAGGCCAGGGATCTAAACCAGCTGCTGTCCGTTCAAAATAAGGAGGCAACGAACATGGCTCAGAAGAAACAAACAGGGTCAAAAGTAGAGAACCGGCTAAGGATATGCGATACCACTTTCCGTGACGCGCACCAGTCATCGTTTGCCACCCGAATGCGGATCGAAGACATGGAGCCGGTCGCAGCCGAGATGAACAAGGTTGGATTCTACTCCATGGAGGTCTGGGGCGGGGCCACCTTTGACGTGTGCACCCGCTTCCTGAACGAAGACCCTTGGGAGAGAGTCCGCATTCTCAAGAGGCTGATGCCAGATACTCCTCTTCAGATGCTGCTCCGCGGTCAGAACCTGGTGGGGTATCGCAATTATGCCGATGACGTTGTCAAAGATTTCGTCCATCACTCCGCTGAAGTAGGTATCGACATCTTCCGCGTTTTCGACGCTTTGAATGACGAACGAAACATGCAGGCTTCATTCGCCGCCATAAAGGAAAGCGGCAAACATATTCAGGCATGTTTGAGTTTCTCCCTCACTGAAAATAAGCTCGGCGGGCCTGTCTACACGATCGAGTACTTCGTCAACAAGGCGCGTATCTTCCAGGACATGGGAGCCCACAGCATATGCATCAAGGACATGGCGGGGCTTCTATCCCCTTACGATGCATATAATCTGATCAAGGCAATGAAACAGGCCCTCAGGATTCCGGTGGAGTTGCATACGCACTATACAAGCGGAATGGCGTCGATGACCTGCCTTAAAGCTATCGAGGCAGGTGTCGATATCATAGACACTGCACTGGCCCCGTTCGCCTTGCGTTCCTCGCAGCCCGCGAGCGAGCCCATCGTAGCCGCGCTCCAGGGTACAGACCGGGACACAGGCCTTGACCTTGCAATCCTGCTGAAGCTGGATGAGTACTTTGAATCTATCGCGCCCAAGTACCGCAGTTACCTGGATACAAGCAAGATGTCCGTTATCGATACGGGCGTTTTGATGCACCAGGTTCCCGGCGGAATGACGACCAACCTTGTGGCGCAGCTCAAGGAGGCTGATGCGCTCGACAGGCTTCACGAAGTTCATGCCGAGCTCCCGCGCACCCGCAAGGAGCTCGGTTATCCTCCGCTGGTAACTCCAACCAGCCAGATTGTCGGTATCCAGGCTGTCCAGAACGTGCTCTTTGGCAGGTACAAGATGATCTCAGGCCAGGTCAAGGATTATGTTTACGGCCTCTATGGTAGACCTCCGGCTCCCGTTGACCCGGAAGTCCAGAAAATAGTCCTGAAGGGATACGAACGAGGCGAGACTCCTATTACAACCCGCGCGGCAGACATCCTTGAACCTGAAATGGAGAAGGCCAAAGAGGCCACCAAGGGCATTGCCAAAGATGTAGGCGATGTGCTCGTCTATGCGATGTACCCGCAGACCGGCATGAGATTCCTCCGCTGGAAGTACGGCCTTGAACCGGTACCCGATTCAGCGAAGCCGAAGTCAATTGCCGACGTGAAGAAGGAGGACGATCTCATAGCTAAGGCGCTGGCCGGTAAACTGGTGGAGAAGGTGGAAAAGCCCGTGCCCGCTAAAGGCCCGGGAATTCGCACTTTCAATGTGTTCGTGGAGGACGAATACTACCGGGTGGAAGTCGAGCCAACCGGGGAGACTCATGTCGCAGGCCCGGTGGCCAATCAGGTAACCAGACCTGCACCTGCGGCGCCAAAATCCACGGTTCCCGCCCGAAACGAAGCGCCTGCACCCGCGGCCGCATCCGCACCGGCTCCCGTCGCTGTCGCCGAAGGAGACATCACCGTCGCCGCGCCAATGCCAGGTACGATCATCCGGTATGTCGTAAATGTGGGGGACAAGGTTAAGGCGGGCGATATCGTGGTCATGCTGGAAGCTATGAAGATGGAGAACGCCATCCCGGCTCCCAGCGCCGGTGTTATTAAGGCCGTCAATTTCGGGCCCGGAGCTTCAGTGAAGAAGGGCGCTGTCTTAACCATCATAACTCGCGAGTAGAAGCGGGCAAGAACTAAAGGAGGAAACATGCGCAGCAAGATCACAGTTGTGGGCGCGGGAAATGTAGGAGCCACCTGCGCTCAACGGCTGGCCGAACGTGGCTATGCAGACGTCGTCCTCGTGGACATAATTGAAGGACTGCCTCAGGGTAAGGCGCTGGATATGCTGCAAAGCGGACCCGTTGTAGGTTTTGACTCCAGATTGACCGGGACGAATGGCTATGAGGAGACCAAGGGTTCCGATATTGCGATCATAACCTCCGGGGTACCCAGAAAGCCGGGAATGAGCCGCGACGATCTCGTATTGACCAACATGAAGATAGTCAAGAGCGTCACCGAGGAACTGGTGAAGTATTCACCCAAATGCATAATCATTGTTGTGGCAAACCCGCTGGACGCTATGGCTCAACTCGCGCTCAAAGTGAGCAGTTTCCCTCGAAACAGGGTCATGGGGATGTCCGGCATACTGGATACGGCGCGATTCAGGACTTTCCTGGCGGCCGAGCTGGAAGTCTCCGTCGAAGACGTCGCCGCATATGTGCTCGGGGGGCACGGCGACACGATGATCCCTCTCACAAGGATGGCGACGGTCGGAGGCGTACCCATAACCGAGATTCTGCCCGCGGAGACGATATCGAAGATTGTTGAACGGACAGTCAAGGGCGGCGGCGAGATAGTCTCGCTGCTCAAGACCGGAAGCGCGTATTATGCGCCTTCAGCGGGTGTCGTCCAGATGGTTGACGCGATTGTCCTCGATAAGAAGCGGATCTTACCCGTCGCGGCGTATCTGGAAGGCGAGTACGGCATCAATGGGGTCTTCGTGGGTGTCCCGGCCAAGCTAGGAAAGAACGGCATTGAGCAAATCTTTGAGATAAAACTCACGCCACAGGAGCAAGAAGCCCTGAAAAAGTCCGCTGATGCTGTGGTCGAGCTCGTCAACATAATGAAAATATAGTGGACACTGACAATGAGAGAAGTTAAGGCTGCAGACATTACAGCCACCGTAGCTTGTCTATCCAAGGAAGCCAATTACTTCCTTGGAAATGACGTGATCGAAGCTTTGAAGATGGCACGCGAGGCCGAGGAATCGCCGGTTGGGCGTCAGGTCCTTGACCAGATCCTGGAAAATGCCGAAATTGCCGCCAGGGAACAGATGCCGTTGTGCCAGGACTGCGGCCTTGCCATCGTATTCCTCGAAATAGGCCAGGATGTGCACATCACCGGCGGTGATCTCAGTGAGGCGATAAATGAAGGTGTTCGCCGCGGGTACGCAGAGGGCTACCTGCGCAAATCCGCGGTGAAGCAGCCGTTCACGGCACGCGTCAATACAAAGGACAACACACCATCCATCATCCATACCGAGATTGTCCCCGGTGACAGGCTGAAGATTACTCTCGCTCCCAAAGGAGGCGGCAGCGAGAACATGAGTCGTTTCACGGTGCTCAAACCGGCGCAGGGAAGACAGGGAGTGGTTGACTTCGTTGTGAAGGCCGTCGAAGAAGCCGGCAGTAATCCCTGCCCGCCCACAATAGTTGGGGTCGGCATCGGAGGAAGCGCGGAAAAGGCTATGATTCTGGCCAAGAGAGCGCTCCTGCGAGAAGTGGGCGCGCCGTCACCTGACGCGGAGTCCGCCGACCTTGAGAAAGAGCTCCTCCAGAGAATTAACTCCACCGGAATCGGTCCCGGAGGAGTGGGCGGACGCATAACGTCACTGGCCGTACATGTGGAGACCTTTGCCGCTCATATCGCCAGCATGCCCGTAGCCGTGAATCTTCAGTGCCATAGTGCAAGGCATAAGGAAGCCGTGCTCTAAGCCTTGCACGCAATCCGGGCAATTGATTGGAGACACAATGGAAGCAACTCATGACTTGTTGATTCTTGGCTCAGGGCTGGCAGGTCTGAGGGCGGCGGTCGAAGCAGCGATGGTAAGCAAGGACCAGCTGGACATAGCCATCATCTCTCGTGTCCAGCTAATGCGTTCGCATTCTGTATGTGCTGAGGGAGGCACGGCGGCTGTTCTGCGCCCTGAAGATGGGGACAGCCTGGAACTTCACGCGTGGGATACCGTCAGGGGCAGCGATTTCCTGGCAGACCAGGACGTGGTCTGGCGTTTTGTTCAGGAGTCTCCCCGCGAGATTTATCAACTGGACCACTGGGGCATTCCATGGTCCAGGAGGCCGGATGGCCGGATAAACCAGAGGCCGTTCGGGGGCCACAGTTTCGACCGGGCTACATTTGCTGAGGATAAGACGGGGTTCTTCGAGATGCACACTCTTTATGATACGCTGCAGAAGTACGCCCGGGTGAAACGCTATGATGAGTGCTACGCTACCGCGATCTTGATCGATGACGGTGTTTTCCAGGGAATCACGCTCTGGGATCTTTCCACAGGACAATTCTTCCCGGCCAGAGGCAAGGCCCTTGTTATCGCGACGGGTGGAGCCTGCCGGATGTACGGCTTCACGACCTATTCCCTGACAGCTACCGGAGACGGCATGGCCATGGCATTCCGAGCAGGCCTTGCCTTAAAAGACATGGAGTTCGTTCAGTTTCATCCCACCGGCCTGATCCCTTCCGGAATCCTGATCACCGAAGGGGCCAGAGGAGAGGGCGGTCATCTTGTTAACAACAAGGGCGAGAGATTCATGGAACGATATGCGCCGTCCAAGATGGAGACCGCGCCGCGTGACATCGTCTCGCGCGCCGAGATGACCGAAATCCTCGAGGGCCGCGGCTACACGAGGCCTGACGGGCTCGACTATGTGCATATCGATCTCCGGCACCTCGGGGCGGCAAAGATCAACGAACGGCTGCCGCTGATACGGGAGGTGGCCATCAAGTTCGCCTTCATAGACCCTATCGACCAGCCCATACCTATCCGGCCGGCTGCGCATTATACGATGGGCGGGATACATGCCAATATTGACGGCGCAACCGAAGTGGAAGGGATATGGGCTGCCGGCGAGGTCGCCTGCACTTCAATGCACGGGGCTAACCGTCTCGGTTCGAACTCGACGGCAGAGTGCCTGGTTTGGGGTAAGATCACCGGCGATAATGCCGCCCGTCATGCTGCGGTCCAGAAGTCCATTGCGCCCGCCCCCGAGAAAAAGGTGCGCGATGAGGAGAACCGCGTTTTCAACCAGCTCGGTAATGGTGATGGCAGCGAGGATGTATACGTAATCCGGACAGAATTGCAGCGCATGATGGACCAGAGCGTCGGTGTGTATCGCGAGGGGCCGGCGATGGAACAGGCTCTGGCAAAAATCGCAGAACTGAAGCAGAGAATGAAGCATGTCAGGGCCGCGGACGATTCGCGCATCTACAATACTAATCTCGTGAATATTATGGAGACCCAGAACTTGATCGATCTAGCTGAGACAATAGTTGCAGGGGGGCTGAACCGGACAGAATCCAGGGGAGCTCATTCCCGGCGAGATTTTCCGGCCAGGGACGATGTCAACTGGTTAAAGCATACCCTGGCACGCTACAGCCCCGACGGGCCCGGTCTCAGCTACAGCCCTGTCACAATCAATATGTGGCAGCCCGTAGAGAGGAAGTATTGATGGAGAAAACCCTGAATAGAGCACTACCGAATCGTCTCGGCATCAAGGGCTGGGTATGGGCAGGCCGCTACAAGATCGAGCGTTATCTTTATGCGCTGCACCGCGTGACCGGGCTCGGTCTGCTGGCTTATATAACTCTGCACCTCGCCGCGAACGGGTTCCGCCTGGGCGGCGAAGCAAGCTGGACGAGCGCAATGGACTTCCTCTCCAATCCCGGGTTCAAGGTGGGAGAGTATCTGGTCTTCGCTGCTTTCATCTTCCACGCACTTAACGGAGGACGCCTTACTCTCCAGCATCTGGGAATCACCCTCGGAAAGCCAAAGCCGCCTGTCTACCCTTACTCGGACGCTTTGCGCCGGAGGCGTTCGCTGATGTGGCTGGTCCTCTTCCTGTCCGTCGGTCTGGCGCTTTACATTCTGATCGAGTTCGTTACCTAGGAGGACACCATGCGAGAAGTCCATTTGAAGGTCCTGCAGTACTTGACCGGCGCAGGGCTCTTCTTCCTGGTGGGACTCCATTTTCTGGTCTCGCATCTTGGAAGCGGCCATCCCGAGAGCTGGGCTGAAGTATCACGGCGAGCAGCCAGTTCAGGCTGGCTTGCAGTATATGTCCTGATCCTGCTATTCGGCCTCTACCACGGCCTGCACGGGTTACGAGCGGTGCTGATGGAGTTCTCCCTTCCTCGCGGGGCAATCAGGATATTGAACTGGACCCTGGTCCTTGGCGGTGCTGCAGTCTTCGGATATGCCTTATATATCCCTGTAAACGCTTTCCTCGCATGAACATCGTTGGGAGTTTGACATGGAAAATGTAACCTTCAAAGTCCAGAGGTACTGCCCAGGCAAAGACCAAAGGATTAGAATGCAGGAGTTCACGGTCCCTTATACTCACGGGATGACAGTCCTGGACGGTCTCCTCCATATCAAAGAACATATCGACATGACCCTGTCGTTCCGAAGTTCATGCCGGATGGGCATTTGTGGTTCTTGCGGTATGCTTGTAAACAGGTTTCCAATGCTCGCATGCCATACCCCCATCGAGGAACTGAACTCGAGTACCGTCGAGGTAAGGTCTCTGCCCAATTTCCCCATTGTCCGGGACCTTGTCGCAGATCTCGGTCCACTTTTCGAAAAGCACCGTTCCATAAAGCCCTACATAATGACCGCGGTGAGCGAAGGAATTCCTGACGGCGAATTCCTGCAGGCCCAAAAGGAACTCGAACAATACGTACAGTTCGCATATTGCGTGAAATGCGGCCTCTGCATGGCGGCATGCCCAACCATGGCGACGAACTCACTCTTCCTGGGGCCGCAGCCTCTGGGGCAGGCCTACCGCTACTGTACGGACCTCAGGGATAAGGGAGCAAGAGTAAGATTTGACGAAACGGATAGCCCGCATGGCATCTGGCCATGTCATCTTGCGGGAGCCTGCTCTGAAGTCTGCCCGAAGGGCGTCGATCCCGCACTCGCCATTCAATTGCTGCGAAGAGCCCTGGTCCTGGACGGCCTCAGACTCCGCCGAAAGAAGCAGCCGGCTCGCCTCGCTGAGCCGCTGCCCATTACGAAGCCGAAAGTCGAGGCTCCCGAATTCACTGTAAAGCTTCCCGGATGAAGATGGCTCAACTGGAGGTTTGATGAAAAGAATAATCTCGCCAATAAAGGATGAAGTTGTACGCGATCTCCGCGCCGGCGATCAGGTGCTCATCAGCGGTACAGTGTACGTAGGTCGCGACGCGGCCCACAAGCGTCTGGTGGAGACCCTTGACCGAAATGAGAAGCTGCCTTTCGATATCAAGGGACAAACCATATACTATATGGGGCCGTCTCCGACAAAGCCCGGGAATGTCATCGGGTCCGCCGGCCCCACAACTAGCGGGAGGATGGACGCGTATACTCCCCGCCTGCTCGAAGCCGGCCTAAAGGCTATGATAGGCAAAGGTCTCCGCTCGGATGCTGTGAAGGAAGCGATCAAGCAGCATCGGGCCGTGTATTTTGCCGCCGTTGGAGGCGCCGCGGCTTTGATCGCCAGGACAATAACCGACTCCAAAACAATAGCTTACGAAGAGTTGGGGCCGGAAGCCATTTTGAAGCTTGAAGTCAAGGAGTTCCCGGCCGTAGTCATCAACGATATGTACGGTGGAGATTTGTACCAGGAAGGCAAGGCCAGGTACGCAATCAGGTCAGCTACGTAGCGTGGAATCGATGGTTACGAAGGAGACGGTTGACCTCGAATGGGATGACAGTCATGTCGTCCCGCCCAGGGTAACCCCCGATCTCGTATTCCTGTTTGATCGGATGATCGAGGCCACCATAGACAAAGTCGATACCGGTAGGGGCAAGGTGGTGCTCGATGTGGGCTGCGGCCGGGCTGTGGATGCAATAAAGATCGCGCAGAAAGGCGGGAAGCCTGTCGGGCTCGAGCCTTCCCGAACAATGCTTGATCACGGCCATAAGTGTGTTTCTGAGGCCGGCAATACCGTTGCCCTGATCCAGGGAATCGGTGAGAAGTTGCCATTCAAATCAGAGTCTTTTGACTGGGTTGTCTGCAAAGGCGCCCTCGACCATTTCCCAAACCCCCGTGGAGCAGTAGAGGAAATCTCACGCGTGCTGAAACCGCAGGGAAGGGCGGTCATCTCACTGGCAAACTTCGAGAGTCTCGGCCACCGCCTGGGAAGGAAAGTGCATCAGTTGACCTGGTTCCTGCCCCGCAAGAATCCGGGCGAGCGACAGGCGTGGGAGACCCCACCGGACCACACTTACCGGTTTGACTACCACCTGATACGAGATATAATAAGTGCTCACATGCGGATTGAGGAAGCTTCGGGTATTTCTCTCTTCTGGGGCGCGCCTGTCTGGGATAAAATAGTCTCCCTCCTGCCGCGAAAGATAGCGTTCCTCATCATGGGCATACTCGACAAGGTAGCCCGCCGCTTCCCAAGCATGAGCGACGTAGTTCTCGTAACCTGCTGCCGCAGATCAATCTCTTCCTGACGAGGAGAACATGAAGACTCTGCTGATTAATCCTCCGTATGCCTTTTCGGAATTTCCTATTATCCCTATGGGCCTGCTCTACCTGGGAGCAGTGCTTGAACGGAACGGCTATGAAGTAGAAGTCCTCGACCTGCTGGTATCCAGGTATTCCAGAGACAAGATCAAGCGCAAGCTCGAGCAGTATCAGCCCGACATCGTCGGGACCACATGCGTCACCATGAACTACCCGATAGCATCAGATACGCTCAAGTACTGCAAATCGTTGAATCCCGACATTACAGCAGTAATCGGCGGGCCACATGTGACGTTCGCTCCTGTAGAGACCTTGAACGAATCAGCCTGGATCGATATCGTGGTCAGGGGCGAGGGCGAGCTTACCATGCTCGATATCGTATCGGGCAAAGATCGGGCCGCTATTGACGGAATCGCGTACAGGGCTGAAGGTGTGCATCTTACAAGGGAACGCTGTCTTATTGAGAACCTTGACGAGTTGCCTCTGCCCGCGAGGCACCTCTTTCCCACCGCCCGGTATCTGGCCCTGGATGCGCACCTGAGCCTGATTACGGGACGGGGCTGCCCGTTCAACTGTGTTTTCTGTGTCGGTTCCAAGATGGGTGGAAGAAGAGCGCGTTTCCGAAATCCGAAACTGGTGGTTGATGAAATCGAGCAGAGTCTCAAGCTGGGTTTTAAGGAAGTCAACTTCGAGGATGACCTTTTCACGCTGAATCACCGGCATTTACACGGCATTTGCGATGAAATTGTTTCGCGAGGCCTGAAATTCAACTGGAGTGTGTTCGCCCGAGTTGACACCGTAAATCCACAGGTTCTCGAGAAACTAAGAGAAGCCGGCTGTACCTGGCTCTGTTACGGGATCGAGAGCGGCAACCAGCAAATACTCGATCGGGTCAAGAAGAAGATCACTCTGGAACGGGTGAGAGAGAGTGTGAAGATGGCGAAGGATGCAGGAGTCAGTGTCCTTGCTTCCTTCATAATCGGGCTTCCCGGTGAGACCAGGCAGACGCTGGCAGAAACCATGGAATTCGCCAGGGAGCTTGACACCTACTACGGGTTCCATGTCCTGGCTCCTTTCCCTGGAACAGAAGTCCGCGAAAAGGCGGACGAATTCGGGATCGAAATCCTTACAAATGACTGGTCCAAATACGACGCTAATCGGCCCGTTACCCGCACGCCGGGGGCCAGCCCCGAGGACCTGACAGCTGCGCTTCACAAGTACTACCGCGGACTGAGACTGAGCCCCGACAAAGCGGAAGAAGGAGTCGAGGATCATTCAGAAGAAGCCAGGAGCCGGAGGAGAAGCCCGCTTGCGTGGACCCTGCTACACGGAGACATAATTGAGAGCCTGGGAAGGATCAGGGTCGATTCCGGTCCTGCAGAGGATCTCGCGGCAAGAATCTCCGATTTGGTGCCCTATCCGCGGAAACAGATTGACCAGAGTCTCAATGGCTGGATCAGTCAGGGACTTTTGAACTACGAAGTTGTAGACAGCCATTCATTATGGCGATGGGGTTAGGCAGGCGCTGCCCGGCTTTCCTTTTCCTGTTTCCTTGTCAAGATATATGACCACGCTTTTCGGGAACAGGTGATCGAGCAGGTTCTCCAAGCCCCTGAAGAACCAGTGTTTCGTGCTAATATCCCAGGCCAGGAATTTGTGATAAGCCTTCGGAATCCATGCATTTTCATTTCGCACGTCGCACAGGCACCTCAGAAGCCAGTAAATTGAATGGAATGCATGTTTATGGCGAACGGCGTAAATGCACAGGTTGTTGCGGGTAAGCAGCTTGATAAGCTCATTACGACGGTATATCCTGATATGTCCCCCCGGATTCGTATGATAGTCCTCGGATATTCTCCAGTACAGATTCTCCGGAAAGTAACAGGGCACGCTCACGGCCAGTTTTCCGTCGTTCTTCAATACCCTGTATAGCTCCTTGACTCCGCTATCATCGTCCATGATGTGCTCCAGAACCTCGGAGCATATGATTTTGTCGAACACCTGGTCCTTGAACGGCAATTTGGTGGCGTTTCCCTGGAGCAAACCCCATTTCCCCTTCGACTCATTTTGCCTGTCCATCAGGTCCAGTACATACTTCGCCTTTTGCAACGATTCGACATCATAGTCAGCAGCGTATACGGTACACTGTTCGACCTTGTTTACGTGCCAGGTGTGTCTTCCCGATCCACATCCGATATCAAGAATCCTCTCATCCTTCTTGATCGGCAAGAGGTCGAAATCAACTGTAAGCAATTATAGGACCTCCTCGTAAACGGCCAGCGTCTTCCTGGCCGCCACATCCCAGCTGAAGACCTCCTCAATCCTCTTCCTGGCCGCATGCCCCATCTTCTCTCTCATCGGTTTATCGCCGAGCAGGCTCCTGATGGCCCCCGCGAGAGATTCGGGATCTGCGGGAGGTACGAGTATGCCCGCACCATCGCTCCCGATTATCTCGGGCAAGGCTCCCGCTCTCGTTGCTATGACGGGAGTGCCGCATGACATGGCTTCAGCGCAGGGGAGTCCAAAACCTTCATAGACCGATGCCGTGACTGCTATCTCGGACCGGCAATAGTGTTTCACAAGCTCATCAACGGTGAGACGACCAGTGAAGTGGACCCTGTCTTCCAGTCCGTGTTCGCGTACCAGCCTCGGCGCATACCTAGTAA
>JACUUS010000249.1 GCA_014859215.1 Dehalococcoidia bacterium
GCGGTGAATACGTTCTCGGGCCTTGTACACACCGCCCGTCACGTCATGAAAGCTGACAACACCTGAAGTCGATGCGCTAACCCCTTAGCTAGTCTTAGGGGAGGTAGTTGCCCAGGGTGGGGTTGGTGATTGGGACGAAGTCGTAACAAGGTAGTCGTAGCGGAAGCTGCGGCTGGATCACCTCCTTTCTAGGGAGTCTTCGAGGCTCAGGCCTCAAGAATCCTAGGTCGGTCGATGAAGCAATTCATCGTTGATCTACGTTTCCTTCCACTATCCAGGGGTTAAGGGGCTTTTTGTAATCATTGAAAACAGAAAATCCTCCGGATTCCTGTCCGGAGGATTCTTTTCGCGCTCAGCAGGTCCGGGCAGTCAGACCAGCACTTCGATCCTCTTAACCGTGCATTCTCTTCCGCGCTTCACGGAAAGCTCGGTCGAACCGCACTCAGGGCACTCAAACGCAAGCATTTGCAGGCCTCGAAGCGGGTCTTTTTCCCTGGCCCGTGGCTTCAAGGGCCCTTCGTACCCGCATTTGAGACACTCAATTTCAGGCTTCGTGACCTGAATCTCCAGGGCCGCTTCCGCCGCAATGGTGTTCTCGAACGCGAGCTTGACGCAGAAATCCACCTGCTCGGGGTTCAGGTGTGAGAGCTCGCCTATCTCTATTTCCACGCGTATTATCCTTGTCGCCCGCTGTTTCTTTGCCTCTTTGAGTACGAGGTCGGCTATTGCCTGCGATATGGATAACTCGTGCAACTGCTCCTTCTCTCCAGTAAGCATCCCCGGCAATCAGAGGTCCAGGGCCGACGCGAGGCGGGCCGCGCCCTCGCCGGTGAGCGAGTTCATCCGAACGACTTTCAGGGAGGGCTTCACCTCGAGAAGCTGTGTCTCCAGCTTGTCCGGTGAAATGCCTGTCGCCTGCGCCAGGTCCACTTTGTTTATTACCGCCACCTCCGCGTCCTGGAAGACGAAAGGATGCTTCATAACTACATAAGGCCCGTCAGTGAGGGAAATGACGACCAGACGCTTGTGCGATCCGAGGGGGAAGTCCGCGGGGCAGATGATGTTTCCTACATTCTCGATGAGAAGTACGTCGAACTGGTCCAGGTCTATCGATTGCAGGGCTTTCCTGACAAGATTCGCGTCGAGGTGGCATTCCTTGCCCGTGTTGATTTCGAGGACATCAGCGCCGGCTTCCTCTATGAGCTCTGCGTCGATCGTGGTAGTGGTATCTCCCGCGAAAGCTGCTATGCGATGCTTGCCCTTGAGCAGTCTGGTCAGCTGGACTATCAGGGATGTTTTTCCGGCGGCCACGGAGCCCATCACATCGACAGCTACGATGTCGTGCTCATCTAAAATTCTCCGGTTCTCATCCGCTAGCTCGCGGTTACGCCTCAGAATATCCACGTCCAGCTCGATATCGAAGATCTCGCCTTCATCCGGTTGAATTATCTTCAAGTCATACTCCTGTTGGAGCCCGTTTTCCCCGGGCGCTCAACCTATTATATCAAAAACCGGGCTCTGCGTTCGGACGGTGGACGGCTAGACAGGCCGGTGCACGGGAAAGACGATGTAGTGACATAGGGAATAGAGGTTGGGCCGGCCACGGCAGGCGGCGCGGTACTCGTGGGCCCTGCTTGACCGCAAGACGGTGGGATGTGCCCGGGCCCGAGTTGGTTGATTGGGAGAAGCTGCCGTGCTATAATCTGAATTCGGCGATCCTCATCGATAGACGCGGGCGGGTAGCTCAGGGGTTAGAGCACTACTCTGATAAAGTAGGGGTCGAAGGTTCAAATCCTTCTCCGCCCACCATCGAATGAGCCGCCCCTGTCATCATCTGCCTCATTACGCCCACTTCGAAGGTGTGCCAACGGAGCCAATTGCCTGTTGTGAGTAGCTCGTTCTTCGGCCCCCATTCCCCTCGGCCCGGTACCGTCAAAACCCGGCATGTTACACCTCTTGCCTTGTAGACTCCCGTAATACATATCGATCTGGCTGTCAAGTCAGTGGCAAAGTCTTTGCGGAGAGGAGGGTCCGGATATTTGGCCGGGTTGGGATCGTACGGCTAATCGCAGGAGTTCCATGAGGATGTGATAGAGGTCTCAACAGCAGTCGGAGTTCAGGGATGCGCCGCAGGGGGCGCGAGCGGACGAGAACGCCGGATTCTCGGAGTATGGTGGCTTTTCACCGGCAAAACCCGGTTGAGAATCGCTTCGAGGAAATCTTCCACGATAAGCCGGCTGTATGCGAGAGTCCTGAATAGGGTGCCCACCTGGTCTCCTCGCGATGGATTCTGCGGTTCTATCTGTCTTCGCCTGACTCAGAGGAAGACTGCTTGCTGCTGTCCTGCACCAGGTAGTCTCCCATGGTTAGAAGGACGCATAGCGCCGTGGCGTGGCATTCGGCGCTACAGTAATTACAATACCACTCCGAGATCTCGCCGAGACATTCAGGAGCGGTTACCTGGTTCATTCAGTTGTTATGGCCCCCGCTTGGCGTTGGGACTAACGGACTATCTTGTTTC
>JACUUS010000250.1 GCA_014859215.1 Dehalococcoidia bacterium
ATGTCGAGGCTGAGAAGCGGCTGGGGGAAGAGCTCGAGCTTATCGACAGGCTGGGGCTTGCCGGTTATTTCCTTACGGTGTGGGATATCGTTGAATATGCCCGCAAAAACGGCATACCCGCGCAGGGACGTGGTTCGGCGGCCAGCTCGATCGTAACCTATCTTCTCGGGATAACCCGCGTCGATCCGGTGAGGCATAAGCTCTTCGCCGGGCGTTTCTTGAACGACGAGATGTCGGCCATACCGGACATCGATATAGACATAGCCTCGGACCGGGAGGACCAGCGCGAAAAGCTCATCCAGTACATATACAGGAAGTACGGCGCCGACCATGCCGCCATGGTATGCAACGTCATCACGTACAGGGCCCGCAACGCGGCCAGGGACGTGGGCAAAGCAATGGGCTTCCCCCCGCACCTGGTCGACAGGGTAGCCCGGTCTCTGGAAACGCGCTCGGCGGCGAAAATAGACCGCGACCTGTCCAAATACAGGGAGTTTGAGCAGCACGTGGGATCGAAGTCGTGGCAGGAGTTTCTCGGCCTGTGCCGGGATATCTCGGAGTTCCCCCGTCACCTGGGCATTCACGTGGGCGGCATGCTTATTTCCACCACGCCTCTTACCGATATCGTCCCGGTGGAACGGGCGACCATGGCCGGGCGTGTGGTCTGCCAGTGGGACAAGGACGATGTAGGGGACGCCGGCCTCATCAAGATAGACCTGCTGGGCCTGCGTATGCTTTCCCTGATCGAAGAGGCCGTCAGGCTGGTAAGGCAAAACGGCAACGGCGACTTCGACCTGGAGGGAATCCCGCTGGACGACCGGGAGGTCTTCGATATGCTCTGCTCCGGCGATACCATGGGCGTGTTTCAGGTGGAATCGAGGGCGCAGCAGGCCACGCTGCCCAGGTCGCGCCCTGTATGCTTCGAGGACCTGGTCGCGGAGGTGGCGATTATAAGACCCGGGCCGATCCAGGGGAATGCCGTGCATCCTTACCTCAAGAGAAGGCAGGGCAAGGAGGAGGTGACCTATCTCCATCCCAGCCTGGAGCCTGTGCTGGAAGAGACGCTGGGCGTCATCATTTACCAGGAGCAGGTAATCCAGACCGCCATCGCCATCGCCGGCTTTTCCGCCGGGGAGGCTGATTCCCTGAGGAGGGCCATGAGCCGCAAGCGTTCAGCGGAAGCTATGGCCAGGCTGGAGCAGCGTTTTCTCGAAGGCGCCGCGAAAAACGGCGTTGACCGGCAAACGGCCGCGCTTGCCTTCGAGAAGATAGCGGGTTTCGCCCAGTTCGGTTTCTGCAAGTCTCATGCCGCCGCCCTGGCGGAGACGACTTACAGGTCGGCCTGGCTCAAGGTCCATTATCCGGCGGAGTACTACTGCGCCCTGCTCAATTGCCAGCCCATGGGGTTCTATTCGCCCGAGGTGATTGTGAACTACGCCCGGCGCAGCGGCGTTGAGATTCTTCCGGTTGACATAAACCTGAGCCGTGCCAGGTGCACGCTCGAGGAAGGCAGGATAAGACTCGGATTCCGCTACGTTAAAGAGGTGGGTGAGAAGGCCTGGGCCAAGATCGAAGAGGGGAGGAGGCGGGGGCCGTTCACCTCCCTGAAAGACTTCTGCCGCCGTACGGGACTGGACCGCAAGGCAACCGAGAACCTTACTATGATCGGCGCCTTCGATTTCCTGGGAAGGCCCAGGCGGCGCCTGCTCTGGGAGCTGGGGCTCCTATCCTATTTCTCCCCCGATATGCTCGAGCTGAGCTTTCCTGAATACCAGATACCGCTGCCGGAGATGGGCCTGGACGAGCTAATAGCTGCTGATTACAGGGTGCAGGAGCTTTCGACTTCCCACCATCCGATGGAGCTTTTCAGGGAAAGCGCTTCCCGCAAAGGGACCATAACGAGCTCGAAGGTATCCTCGGTGGAGTCCGGCGCAAGAGTCCGCATAGCAGGGTGCGTTGTTTGCCGGCAGGCCCCGATGACCGCGAACGGCTGCGTGTTCCTGACCATTGAAGACGAGCACGGCCTTGCCAACATCATCCTGAGGCCGAAGATATACGAGCGCTATCGCCGCGTGGCGAGAACGGAACCTATCGTGCTCGTAGAAGGTACGCTGCAGAAAAAGGAGGGGGTCGTAAACATCATAGCGGACCGCCTGGCCCCGCTCGAACGCGATTCGCGGAAGCAGCCCGCCTCCCCGCCTCCTTCACCCCGCTCGCGCAACTTTGCGTAACAGTGACCGGTGACTGAAGATGCGGTTATCCAGGTGTAGCGCTGTTTTCAGAGTGCAGCGGCGGGCTGCTGGGCCGCCGGGGAGGGATGCCCGGCGATGTGCGAAAGAAGGGTCCGCCAGGGCGGCCCGCCACACCGTTCCGTCATAACGCATACAGGCATGATCCGTTGCGCTGCCTGGTTCGGGCAATGTAGCGGCGGGCCTGTTGTGACGCCGGGGAGAGGATGCCCGCTATGGGTGAAGATGGGG
>JACUUS010000251.1 GCA_014859215.1 Dehalococcoidia bacterium
ACCTCCGAAATACAGAGGTCGCGGTTCCCCGTCATGCCGGAGAAGTCCGCGGCATCGGAGAAAGCTACCGGCATCCCCATGCCTGCCAGTACGTCCCTCAGGCTGAACTCGGACTCAAACTCGAATTTCGGCATGGTGAGGTCCACGGTCCTGTTCTCAAGGTTCCCGATCGCTTCCGCCAGCATTCCTGCGTCCATAGCAGCTTCGAACTCACGGAACGTCCCTTCGTCAGGGAGCAGGATCACCATGGAGATCTCGCCGCCGTCATAGGGCAGCTCGACCGCCGTGTAGCCGTCACCCGTTGCGTAGCCAAGCCTCTCGTTCTGCCTCATCAGGGGGACGGTGACCTCATTGCCGTCCAGCAGGTGGAAAGCGCCGTCCGCCGTCAGGTCCTCGTTGAAGGGATTCATCCAGCTCGCATTGAAGTAGATGGCATTGGTCAATACCAGCCTTGTGAGAATATCGATCATACCCTGCGGAATAAGGTCCTTGATCCTGTCCTCGGTCTGGTCGCTCACCCACTTGTTGATAGTCTGCCGGGACTCTTCCGGGGCATTGCGAAAATCGAGCAGTCTCAGGCCGGCCCCGTAGTTCTCCGCCAGCGTGTCCAGGAATTCAGTCAGGAATTTGTAGTCCTGCTGGCCCCAGATCGCATTAACGATGTTCAGGCGGAAAGGCTCACCGTCTTTGCCCTTCGCATCCTGTCCCCTCGCGGCCAGTTCAAGATCCAGCGCATTGAACGCCGCGTGGAGCCCCTCCTGGCCGAGAAGGAACCTCAAGGTCTCAGCCATCTGCTGCTCCGTCTCGCCGCGCGCGCCGGCATAAGTCATGGCCAGCGCCAGCGAAACACTGTAAGGAGAGTAGAAGATATTGCCCGGCTCAGCGCTCAAGGCTTTGTAGAGATCAAAGGCAAACTGGGAATTACCCTTGACCAGCTCATCCAGCTCCGTTCCGCTCACGTTGGGAGACGATTCCCTGGACTTGTCCGACATCGCCAGCCCTACTCCCGGGCTGCAGCCGGCTGTGCTCAATACCAGAGCCACAGCCATCGATAGAGAGAACAGCGCAATCCATCTTCTCATGCTTTTACCCCCTTGCCGGGACCATGTTAAGTCCCTCTTAATTCCTAGACGACTCCTGGTCTCCAAATGTTCCCGCCGGCGGATTGACGTCGTCCGGTTGCGGGGTATACCATTCACATAAGTCTACTAATGTACGGAAAGGAGGCTCGTAATGGCAAGCTATCTCATGTTTTTCCGTTTTACGCACCAGGGGCTCAGGAACATCAAGGAAAGCCCGGACAGGGTCGAAGCCGCCAGGAAGACGCTCTCGGGACTGGGCATTACTGTCAGGCAGTTCTTCGCGCTCATGGGACACTATGATACCCTCTTCATAGTGGAGGGGCCCGATGATGAGACTGTCACAAGCGGAGCCCTGAGCATAGCAGGGCTGGGCAACGTGCATACCGAGACCTACAGGGCCTTTACTGAGGATGAGTTCCGCACGATGGTCAGGAAAGTAGCATCCTGAAACAGCATGCTGTCTAAGTCTGTCGCACGCCGGTGTGAAGCGCGGCAACACCCCCAAAGAGGTGCCTGTAGGAGACATCGCGGAACCCCGCTTCGCGCAGCATCTGCGCCACCTCGCCGGCATCGTAGTATCTACGTGCGGACTCCGAGAGGTAACGGTAGGCTCCCCGGTTTGAACCGAGAAGTCTGCCTGCCTGCGGCACAACCGTGCGAAAATACAGGTGCGCCATCGCGCGCAGCAGCCTGCTGCGAGGTTGGCTCGTTTCGACGATCACGCACCTGCCTCCCGGCGCTGTAACCCTCGCCATCTCAGACAGGTAACGCTCCCTGAGCGGGTTCTTGTAGGTAATATTCCGGAAAGCGAACGAGATTCCGACTACGTCGAAGTAGCCGTCCGGGAAGGGCAGCTCACCCGCGTCTCCGTGTATGAAGTCAACCTTCCCGTCGAGCCTCCTCGCGTTCCGTTTTCGCCTGGCGACCTCCAGCATGGGCTCGCTGAAATCAAGCCCGGTAAACTCCGTCCCGTCCGAACCCAGGCTCGCTGCCCGCAAGGCAAGGTCCCCGGTGCCGCAGCAGAGGTCAAGCATTCTCCTCGGATTCTGCTTCAGGCACTCCCGCGCGGCCAGGCGGCGCCATCTTTCATCAAGGGTCCAGGTGAGGAGGCGGTTCAGGAAGTCATAGCGAGGGGGCACCATTACGAACATTTCGTGCAGAGGCCGCCTCCGCTGCGTTTTACTCGCGGCAGTCCAGTTCTCTTCTGACATGACAAACTCAATGATACTGAGCTAACCGTCTGAGTGTCAAGCGCATTAGTGATGCAGCGGGCCGCCTCGCCCGACCCCCGTTCCGCCCACCCCTCCCCTGGCGGCCCAAGGCCCGCCGCTACATTGCACGAACCGGCCTCAGCGATTATGACTGTACGTCGAATGGCAGACCCGTATAAATAC
>JACUUS010000252.1 GCA_014859215.1 Dehalococcoidia bacterium
GAGGACATAGGCAACAATGGTACCAGGACCAGGTTTGAAGGCTTCAAGGTCGCTGATACCGAGTACCACACCTCTTCGTTTGAATGCAAGAGCTGCCCGAATCTCTGCGAAATCGCCCGTCTTTCCGTGGACGGCAGGGTCCTGGCTCAGTGGGGTGGGCGCTGTGACCTCTGGGAACGGACCCCGACGGGGGCAAACACGTCCGAATCGCGCGCGTAGACCGGAATGCCTTAAGACCTGCTGGAAATCGGGATAGATGACAGAGATGGGCCAGGGAGTCGCCTCATACCGGGAAGTGCAGCGTTTTCGCCAGGTCTGGTTATGGGCCGTCGTCCTGTCCGTTGCAATCTTGTCCCTGTATTTTCTGGCTGAGCAGGTTCTCAGCCAACCGGCACCCGATACTCCCTTCGTTGTTATAGCGGTTATTTTCGGGCTCGGTTTTCCTCTGCTCTTCTATTCTCTGAATCTGACCGTCATGGTTTTCCCCGATGGCGTACATTTCCGGTTCTTCCCGCTGCAGTGGTCGTACCGGCGGATTCCCCTCGATGAGGTGGAGAGTTGCGAGGCCCGGACGTACAGCCCTCTGAAGGAATACGGCGGCTGGGGAATACGTTACGGCCGGAAAGGAAAGGCCTACAATGTCAGCGGGAACCGGGGAGTCCAGTTGGTGCTCTCCAGCGGCGAGCGCATACTGCTGGGGTCCCGCACTCCCGAAGATCTGGCCCTCGCCATTAACAGCGCCAGGAAGGCTGGAGGCAAACAGTAGAGAATAGTCGGGATAAGCGCGCGAATCTGGTTGGCGGTCTCGGATTCCACTTCACCAATGCACGTAGAACCCGGTTACAGTCCCGAGCGGTTCCCACTTGTGATTGCCGAGCTCATTGGTGAGTTCCTCGAGTTCCCTCTTGAGGGCGTCAACTTCATTTTTCAGCTGCGCCAGCGCCTTCGGGGAAAGCCTGCCGCTGCTTACAGCCGCTTCATACTCTCTGCTCTTCGCCTTGTATTCTTCCAGCGTAGCGAAATAATCATCCCATTGCTGGACCCAATACTCGTAAGATGCATATTCGAAGCCCGGCGCCTTGTCTATCCCTATAAGGCCGTACTCGCGCCCAACAGCTATATAGGCCACCTTGTCGTAGCTGAGCGGGTCATCACCGTTTGATGCCGCGCCCGGCGCATTGAGCCCCCTTCCGGTGCAGTCGATGAACACCCGCCCTCTATCTGTGGTGTTGAACGCGTTCAGGGCATGCCCTGGTTCGCCCTCAAGTCTGACGCTCACGTAAGCGGCCCTGATTCCCGCCTCTTCGGCCCGGTTGTGAAGCATAGCCGCAAAGTCCGCGCATACGAAAGAGCCTTCGATATAGGCTTGCTCGTCGGTATCATCTGCGGAAAGGAAGGCTCTTAGTTCCCACCAGGTTGGGTCGGCCGCGTAAGGGTTTTCAGTCAGTTTAACCGGCGTGCCTTTTGCGCCCGCTGCGTTGAGCACGTCAAAAATCTGTGTGAAGTAAGCGGTATCTGAGGCAACAGTCACTCCCAGGCCGGTTGCTCGCGCATCTTCGCGCAGAATGATTTCCCTGAGGCTCTCGTGTTCCATGCAATAGTCCACCTGCTCCCTGGCGGTGTTTTCATGGAGGCTCGCGCCTCCGGAGCTGTAGCTGGCCCACCACGAGTTTCGCAGCAGGTAAAATAGATCGGTTGAATACTCCACCGACTTGGCGAACCTGCTTGATGAATATAACCTTGCGAGGCGGTCGAGCTCTGTATCCCTTGCCAGCGGTAAAAGGCCGGCCTTTTCCCGTTCGAGGTTTACCAGATCATACATCTGAGTCTCGACTTCCTGCTCGGTCAAGCTGGCAAGCGAGACTGTGGGAAACAGGCAGGAGGACGCCAGGAGCAGGACAAGCAGTACGCCGGTAAGGGCTGCCAGTGGGAACCGCGCAAGGCGCATATACTCACTCCCGAAGCCGGCTCACGGCAAAGATTCTCCGCATATTATAGTCTGGCGGGGCAAGCGCGGCAAACCGTTGCCCCTGTTGTGACTGAGGGAACTCATCTCAAGGGACTTCTGTAATCTGTCCCGAAACGCCACACGCTTGGAATCCTGGGGCTTTGGGGGGAGCGGCCGCCTCCACCACAGAGGGTAGCTGAGGTCCAGATGAGGTGACAGGGGTCGTCGCCTCCGCTGCGGCTGGCCGTGGCGCAAGTGCTGCCTGCAATCGCTTGGCTTTCTGGCGTTTCGAGTTTTCTTCTTCAGCAGCCCGTGCAAGCCCTTCGTGTAATCTCCCGTGGGTGAGCCTGTTCGCCACGGGGAGGCCGGCAGAACCCGCAAGTTGCCAGCCCCTGAGCCCGCCCATAACGCTGATTACGCCGGCCGACCATATCTCTTTGAGAATCTCCGAACTGTCCCGCCTGAGTCTATTCTAATCGAAAAATGAGCCTGGAGATGTAG
>JACUUS010000039.1 GCA_014859215.1 Dehalococcoidia bacterium
TAAGTTATATTAACCGTGACTTTGCAGGGGGGGACAATGGTCGTCGACGGTCATTTGGCGGACATCTGTCGCCGTTTGCTGGATGACGTGGGAAACAGGCCCGCAAGCGAGCCAGTCTGTCTGGCCGGACATTTCCGGCGCATATTCCGGATTCACCGCACTCCCGGACTGCAAAAGACCCTGAATATCGTTTCATGCCTCGGCATCAGGGCCGAGGCCGTGAATTATCTGCCTACCAGCGCGGTAAATATGACGGTCGAGAACCGGTGGCACATCAACTATTCGGCAGTTGACCGCCCGGCTACGCAGAAATTCAGTATCTATCACGAACTGTTCGAAATTCTGGACAAGACATTCTGCGAGGTCGACAAGTCCCATAACCCGCTTGCGGAACCCCGGCTGAGCCGCTGCGCCGACCGGTTTGCCGGAGCCGTTCTGCTTCCTCCGGAATTCTTTACACGGCAGATACTGGAGAGCGGATGCGACATTGTTAAGCTCGGTGATGAGATTGAGCTTTCTCACCAGTGCCTGCTGATAGGCCTGGCTGAACACCTGAAACCCCTGCCTCTGGTGGGGGCTCTATATGAGTGGGACCCCCCTGGGTTCCCTGCCCTACAAGCAAGAACCACGGACTTCGTTCCCACCACTGTTGTTAGAACGCCGTCCGTAAGGGAAGTACTCCCGCTCGGGCCCAGGCAGAAAATGCCGGTGCGCGATGTGCGCCCATATAGGGGCGGCCCGTTATGCACGGCTATAACCAGCATGCGGCCGGTGCTATGGCATGATTCTGTAAACGATCGCAATCCCCTTATCCTGGTCAGACCTCTTCGGACAGGGCTGCATACACACAGAATACTTCTTCTGGCTTTGCCGGGCAGGGAGCGGACCTTGCTGCAACCCCAGATCGACCGGATCAAACCCTTCGAGCTTCACGGCGATGAGGCCTGCCCGTTGGTCGGCATCTATCCACAGTGTGATCGGTGCAACGGACTATAAGGAGAAGAAAATGAATGACGGGGATACGACAGCAAAAAGCGCGGCCCTTTATGCGAGGGTATCCTCGGACCGGCAGGATACCGACCTCTCCATTTCGGCCCAGCTCAAGGCACTCCGGGAGTACGCTTCGCGCTGCGGGTACGTCGTCGTAACCGAATTTGTCGACGAGGCGGAAAGCGGACGGAGTGCAGACAGGCCCGCCTTCCGCGAAATGATCTCTACAGCACGCCGCCCAGCACGGCCCTTTGAGGTGATTCTGGTCTGGAAGTATTCCCGTTTCGCCCGCAGCAGGGAGGACTCCATTGTCTACAAGACACTGCTGCGCAAGAACGGAGTGCAGGTAATCTCCGTTACCGAACCCTTCGAGGATACCCCTACAGGCCGGCTTCTTGAAGCGATAATAGAGAGTCTGGACGAGTTCTACTCGGCCAACCTGGGGCAGGAAATCATCAGGGGCATGAGGGAGAGCGCGTCCAGGGGCTTCTTCTTGACCGCCCGCGCCCCCTATGGCTATAAGAAAATAAAGGTGAAGGATGGCAGCAAGGAACGCCCTAAACTTGAGGTCGACCCCCATACTGCTCCCATCGTGGCGCGCGTCTTTCGGATGGTGCTTCAGGGCAGTGGTCTTACCGAGATCGCCAAGTCACTTAACGGCGAAGGCATCGCGGCTCCAAAAGGGAAAAGGTGGCTCAAAACCACCCTGCATAAGATAGCCACCAAAGAAGCCTATACCGGCACCCTCGTCTGGGGGAAGCACAGCAAGATACAGGAGCCAATAAGGCTGGAGAATGCCTGGCCCGCCATCGTTGACAAGGAGACCTTCGGCAGGGTACAGGAGTTGCTCAAAGAGCGATCACCGGCATTATCCCATCCCAGGCGTGTCGCCAGCCCCTATCTCCTTAGTGGTATCGCGCGATGTGGTCACTGCGGCAAGGCACTCATCGGCGCTGAGGCCAAGGGGGGCAAGTTCACCTACTACGTTTGTGGAACGCTCATTCGCCAGGGAGCCGGTTCATGCGATACGCCTTACCTCAACACCCGCAAATTTGAAGGTTTGGTAATAGATAAGATAAAACAGCATATTCTCGTTGAGCAGAATCTTCGCGAATTGGTGCGGCTGGTAAATGAGGAGATGGATGCTCAGGCGAGCGATTGCAGAGAGGCTCTTGAAAACATCATACGGGAACTTGATGAGACCAACCGCCGTCTTGGTCGGCTCTATGAAGCCCTGGAGACAGGAAGGCTCAGCCTTGAGGATCTGGCGCCGCGGATTCAAGACCTTCGGCAGCGCCAGAAAATGCTTGAATCCTCCAGGCTGCAGATGGAAACTCGGCTGTATGATCGACGTGTGGAACTTGCAGACTTTGGCTTGGTGTCCGAATACGTTGAGGACCTGAGAAAAGTTCTGACACATAGCGCAATTGCAGAGCAGAAGGCATTCATACGCAGTTTCGTGAAGGAAGTCAAGGTGACCGGAGACGACATCTTATTGACCTATACTATGCCTCTGCCGCCGCAGGGGAGAACCGAGGAGCTGACGGGAGTTCTTAATACCGTACACTATGGTGGAGCTGAGGGGATTCGAACCCCTGACCTCCTCCGTGCAAGGGAGGCGCTCTCCCAGTTGAGCTACAGCCCCACGTAAGATGGCCGGTAATGCCCGTAAGCTACCCGGCCGCGGCGCGTTCTTTTTCCATTTCGTCGATTGATTCGTATCCGGTTTCCCGGAAAATGCAAGTATATCGCTCTTCCGTAAGGTTCCGGCCTTCGTCCGATGCCCTGGAAAGGTCCCTGTAATACAATTCGAGAGTAGCCGGCGAATAGGTCTCCAGTTCACTGCGCAGGTAAACACCAGCCGCGTAGTCGGACCGGCCTTTGAAGGTCAACGGGTATTTGACCGCAAGCTCCGCAAGCCAGCGCCCCTCGATTTCGACGATCGTGTCGATGAGCGGGTTCTCGCTCAGCGGCGGGATGAGGTTGTCGATCCGGGCGTACTTCAGCGCCATCAGGTTCCTGTTTTCGTCGACGGCTTCCTCGAGGTCCGCAAGATAAGACTTCAGGGTATCCTCAGACAGGACGTAATGGCTGCCTTTGCGCATCAGTTTGAAAGTCTGCGGCTGCTCCTGGCATGCCGAGGGGATTGCCGGTTCCAGTGCAAGGAACATCCGCAGTTCGAGATCAACAACCTGTTTCAGCAGGCGCTCATGTTCATCTGACATGCTTTTTCTCCGGCATTGGCAGATTTCATTCTATCGTAACCAGTGAGTCCGGTCAATCGCGGCCAGCCGCTTCCCCTGCTTCGCCCCGCGCACGTTTGGAGACTATCGCCCTCAGCCTCCGCTGGAAGACGGCCCTTTCAAGCAGCACATACCTGCCGCAGCCCTGGCACTTGATGCCAATATCGGCGCCAAGCCTGATGACCAGCCACTCACAGCTCCCGCAGGGATGGTTTTTCCTGAGACGGACCACGTCGCCAGGTCCTGGATCCATTATCCTGCTCTCGGACGGTGCAGATTGATTTCGTCGCGGAGCCTGCGCGCCTGGTCGCGGGCTGCCTGTGCAAAGTCCTTCCCCCTTGAAGCGTAGAGTATCTGCCTGGAGCTGTTGATGATGGCATTCTCGCCGCGCCGGTCCACTCCGGACCGGACCGCAGCCTCCAGGTCGCCGCTTTGCGCCCCCACGCCGGGGATCAGCAGGGGCAGGTCAGGGCACAGCCGCCGTATCTCCCCGAGCTGTTCGGGATAGGTGGCGCCGACCACGAGGCCGATATTGCCGCGGCTGTTCCACTCCAGGGCTTTGCGGGCCACAAACCGGTAGAGGGGCTGCCTCTCCCCGGTCCCGGGAAGGCAGCATTCGAGTTCCTGGAAATCGGAAGAGCCAGGGTTGGACGTCTTGCAGAGTATGAATACGCCTTTCCCTTGGTATTCCACGAACGGCGCTATCGAGTCGTACCCCAGGTAAGGGCTGACGGTGATCGCATCGAAATCGAGCCAGCCGAACATCGCCTGTGCGTACGCTTCCGAGCTAGAGGAGATATCGCCTCGCTTGGCGTCGCCTATTATCGGGATTGAATCGGGAATATGCTGTACTGTCCTCTCCAGCGCTGTCAGCCCTTCAGTCCCGAGTGCCTCATAGAAGGCCAGGTTAGGTTTGTAGGCGCAAACCAGGTCGCGCGTGGCATCGATGATCTCCCGGTTGAACTGGAACAGGTCCGTGACGGGCATGAGGGCCGGGTTCGGGTCAAGCCCCACGCAGAGGAGGCTGCCGTTATCCCGTGATGCTCTTGCCAGCTTCTGAACGAAATCCACAGTAATTATCCCCTTCAGCCCAGACGATGATAGCAGCCTTAGCGCCGGACCGTCAAGGCAGGTGTTGAGCGGTCAGCATGTGCGCGAGGGCAGGCGGAGCTGGAACCTGCTCACACTCAGAACAGGTTGACATTAGCCATGGTCAAAACTATAATTTCTGTAACAGGGCTTCTGAAAGGTGGTGTGAAAATGCCGAATGAGATGGGCAAGAGGTATCGTTGCACGAAGTGCGGGACCGAGCTGATAGTGACGCGGGCCGGCAACGGTGGTGTTAAGTGTTGTGGGCAGGCAATGGAGAAGAAGACCTAAGCATGCTCGCACCAGGGATATCAAGAGAGAGTGAGAAGGGAGTCTCAGCAAAATGCCAAACCTGTTAGGTAGAAGGTTCCGCTGTGAGGTCTGCAATACCGAAGTCTTGATCACCAAGGCCGGCGAAGGTGAAGTGGAATGCTGCGGCAAGCCGATGACAGCACAGCAGCCGCGTCCCCTGCCCTCCTCGGACTAATCTAGCCAGCCCTACAATCAGAGTCTTACACAGGCCGGATGATATGGCATCTCCGGCCTTGTTTTGTCAGCTAAATCAGGCGCCCGGGCGTCATTGCGGGCGTGGCGAAGCAATCTCCGTATGTCCCTGCCGGATGGGTCTGATGCAGGCATAGATTGCCGCGTCGGCGCCGTCGGCGTAACCGCCTCCGGCTGCCTTCTCGCAATGACCGTATCATAAGCGTCATTGCGAACGAACTGAAGCAATCTCATCGGCCTTCACATCCCGGCGCCTGATCCATGTCATTCTCGCGCGTCGGCGAAGAATACCGGGCCAGGTCAATTTGAATTTGCGAGCGCAGCCCGATGCAAAGGGGGCAATCTCGCCGTCATTGCCAAGTCCAGGCCAGCTACTGATCAATGTCTGGGATTTCGAAGGTATTGGGATTTCGGATTTACGATTGGGTTTCTCGTTCCGCACCATCCTCCATTCCCCAGGGCGGCCCATGGCCCGCCGCTACAGGCCTCCTTCCCCATGTCTGTCGACGCTGGCACCGAAATAGATTCGATGCAGCTTCCGAAGTGCTATGATGAGCCGATTTTCATCCTCTGTGGTGCCCCGATGCAATCGGGGCATGATAGATTCTGAAGCGAAGTCTCGTCCTGGTTTCGGATTTCGAATCGAGGATTCCGAAATCTACCTCTGCGGTTCGATGATTACCTTGACCGAGTCGCAGTCTTGCGGATGCAGGACCATCCGGAAACCGAGCTGGGCCTCGGCCAGCCCCAGTCTGTGGGTAATCATGGGCCTGACATTGAAGTTGCCCGCCTTGATCAGCTTTAGAGCAAGCGCATAATCAGCCGGACTCCCGGCGTACGATGTCGTGAGGGTAATGTCGTTGCGCCAGAAGAGATCGTTGATAGACAGGGGAAAGGTCGCGCCGGGCTCCGTCGGCGCAAAGAAAAGGACTGTGCCCCCTCGTTCAACTGAATTCAAGGCCTGCATGATGGCTGTGGAAGCTCCCGCGCATACAATGACCAGGTCGGCCAGCCTGCCCTTATTGAGCTCGCGTATTTTCGCCGGCAAATCTTCATCAGCCTGAACAGCCAGGTCGGCGCCCAGCCTTCCAGCCATCTCCAGCCGGTAACGAAGAATATCCGTGGCGATCACCGTGCCTGCGCCGAGCGTCCTCGCCACGTGTACGTGCAGCAGTCCCGCTATGCCGGCGCCGATTACGAGAACGCTCTTTCCGGGACTGAAGCCTGCCCGTCTTTGACCTCGCAGGATGCAGGCTACTGGCTCCACGAAGGTAGCTTCCTCGTAAGACAAACCATCGGGAAGACGGAACACCCCGCGGTCGACATTGATTGCCGGCAGCCTGACGTACTCGGCGAATCCGCCCGGATCGAAGTTGGTCTTGCGCAGAGTCTCGCAGACAGTATGGTTGTCGTTGAGGCAATAGTAGCAGGTGTTACAGGGCACGTGGTGGGCGACAGCGACCCTGTCCCCGGCGCGGTAATTGATGACACCGTCTCCAACTGCCTCAACCGTGCCGGCTATTTCATGCCCCAGGACCAGCGGCACCTTGTGCCTGCGGTACCACTCCATGACGTCGCTGCCGCAGATGCCGCTGGCCTCGATGCGTACCAGCATCTCCCCCGGCCCTATCGCGGGCACAGGCATCTCCTCCAGCCGTACATCCTGGTTGCTGTAATACATGGCTACTCGCATTGCGTGGTTATCCTCGGATTCTGTTATGCGCTATTTGATGACTGATGACCACCGTTGGGTCCGGAACGTGGTAGGCAAGAACAGAGCCTTTGAGTGTACGGGGTCCGCAATTACGCGCCTTGGATGCCAGCTTTCACTTAGTCTCAGTCTCAGTCTTAATCCTAACCTCAGTCTCAATCTGAATCTGAATCTACGTGCCGGACTCGTCTTCTTCCTCCTCTGCCTCAGCCTCATCTTCCTCTTCGGGTTCGATGATTCTTCTCGCCCGCGTGTTAACAACGATTGTACCCGCCACTAGGTCATGCAGGCCACGCTTCCGCTTGTTAAAGGCTATGAACAATATGGCTGCAAGCGGGACAAGCCACGACCATATTCCGCTGACCAGTAGCAGGACGGCGAAGTACCCCATATAGACGGCACAGCGCAGGAAGGCTCTGCCTGCGTTGACTCGAGTACCGTCGGGATTGGCAATCCGGGCGCCGACAACCATTTTGCCGGGCGTCTGGCCGCGCCAGGCCCAGAAGCCAAAGAAGTAGGCTGCGTAGATAGCGAGGGCCACCGCGATCCTGATTTCCCCGAGGAACTGCGTCAAAACGAGCTGAATAACTCCGATTATCAGGAAGTCTACGACAAGCCCGATCACCCTTATCAGTGCTCCTTTGTATGCTAGCACTTCTTCAGATTCTGCAGGGGCCTGGATGGGTTTCGCCCTTCGGGGCTGTCTGACCGATTCCTTGGTCTTTGAGACGATGGTCCTGCGGGTCTCTACTGCTTTCTGCGCCATCTCGCCTGCAGGTTCGGGGGCGACATCGGCCAAGACTGCGGATCCGGCTTCAGGAGGCGGTCCAGGTGCGGCTTCCGAGGACGCTTCCACCCAGGCAAGCTTGACCGGATCCCATACATATCGAGGCCTGCGCGCAGGCTGGCTCAGTTCCTGTTCAGATTTCATTGACGTCTCCTCTTAACGGCACGTCCAATCCTCACCAGTAAGCAATGATTGTCTCCTGCCTAGTCTATAAGTTCAACGATGACGACTTCCGAGTTACGGAACTTGACCTCCAGAACCCCGTCCCCCGTGAAATCTTCGCCAAAGCTTCGGACAATAAGAGTATTTGCCGGCAGACTATCGGGAGCGTCGCTGATGCCTGCATCCCGGTAAATTGATGAGAAGTAATCGAGGTCACGGCTCCAGAACACGAGATAGTCAGTGCCGTGCTTCTCCATCAAGGCTGCCGCCTGGGATGTGTCTTCTGCTATATGGACGAGCGCCACGTCCCGCATCCGGGCGGGGTCGTAGCCGTAGAATCCGTTGTCCATGAAGGGTTTTCTCTCGCCGATGGCAAGTATCCAGTAGCCGTAAGTCCAGCGGGTCATTACCACGGCATCCCCGGGCATCTCTTCGCGCATGTACGCAAGCGCTTCCTGCCATTCCTGGTTCGCCGCAGCGATCGGGTCACGTCCCATTGAATCTACGGGAATATAAGCGGCAAGCACCATCAGCGGCAGGAAAATAGCGAGGCCGGCCAGTCTCAGCTCCCTGTACCCGCCTTTCCTCGCCCAGTCCCACATTCCCGAGAATCCAACTCCGGCGAGCAAAGCAACGGCGGGAGCAGCGAAAACCAGTATTCGGCGGGCGAACAAGCTCAAGACCAGGAGGCTCAACAACCAGCATGCGACAAAGATATAGCCTTCCTCATGCTTTTTCCAGGCCAGGTAAAGCCCGAGCCCTAGCGGGACAAGTAGAAGCCCGTAGCTGATAATGTCGATCAGTCCCAACCCGGCGAGTTCGGAAACATCAATCTGGCCTCCGGCGGACAGCATCAGCTGTCCGAACGAGAGCCATTCACCGGCCTCACTGATGAACACAGCGGCGGCGAGGAGATTACCGCCCGCTACCACACCGAATGCTCTCCAGTTCGCGTCCTTGAGGCTGGTATGAAGCCTGGTTTTCAAAGGCAATTCCTGCTCCACGCCTTCGGCGTATCTTACCAGGAATCTGACTGCGAAATAGGCAATAACGACGGCCAGGAGAAGCATGGCTCCTATGGCGTGCCACTGGAGGTAGAGAAGTCCCTCCATTAATAGTACAATCAGTCCGGCCCCCAGCCAGCCGAACTCACGGCCACCTATGTTTATACGCCAGTGCCTGGCGAAGTAGAAAGAAAGAGCGCCGAGGGAGATAAGGAGGAGGCTTACAGCATCGCGATCGATATAGCCTGCCGCTGTTATGAACACGGGGTGCAGCATTATCACCCAAGCAAACGCGGCGAATAGTGCGATGCGCCGGTCGAAGATCCGCTTGCCCGTACAATACACCAGGGCCATTAACAGGATACCCAGCACCGGCGGTACGACCTTTGATGCCAGGTCAAGACTTTCTACGTTTGTGAGGCCGAATACGGAGCTGATGCCTTTGCTTATGTACGCCAGCGGGTACGCCAGGCCGCTCTGCAATGCCCAGATAGCATCGGGGGGAGCATCAATCGGCCGGGCCTCGCCGTTCATGAATTTCAATGCGAGCCAGTGGAAGAAATACGAATCAGGACTGAGGAGATAATGGTTCTGTGTGTTAAGAAGATGAAGGCAGCGGAGAAACACGGCATAGGCTGCAAGCGAAGCGCCAAGCGTAAACAGAACCCATCTCGTCGAGATACCGGCAAGCCTTGAGGTCGCCGGTTCCAGCAGCCTGCTTGCTCTCTGGAGCCATGACCCGAGAAGCATCCGTTCTGCTTCGTAAGACATTGGGGACATTTTAGCACCAATACGCCTTCTGTCAACAGCTTGCAGGCTCGTAGCGGAGACTGGGAATAAGATTTAGATTGAGACTAAGACCAAGATTGAGACTGAGGTTGAGACTTGACCACGTGACTGCGAAAGCAGCGATGGCCGCCTCAGGCGGATCACAGCAGCGTACAGGCACTTCTCTGCGAACGCAGTTCAGCAGTCTTCAGGTCTTCAACCTGCGACGAGTGACCCATGCATTCTGAACGGAGTGAAGAATCTTGCCCCATCCCTCGGATTATTGGCCGGTTTCCTCCGTCCGGTCGGGGCGTTCCTCAGAATGGATGCATGAGGGCACGGTGCTTTTCTGGTACCGGCAGGATTGCCTTGTCAATTTATTCGCTTCGCCCGGGACACGACCTAACTGTCACGGAATATACGGTGTTCCCAGTGCTCTTATACCGGCAATAATAATCATCAGCTTGGCCATGATATCGCTAATTATTTGCCCGACTCCTGTGCCTACAAGGGCGTCCAGCACCCTGTCAAAGTACTTCGTAAACCACCCGATGACGTAATTGACGTTTGAAACGAAATCAACCGGGTCTCTCAACTGGACATCCACGTCGGAAGTGCGCAGAAGCGCCATGCCCAGCCTGGCCGTCTTGAACACCTCGCCGTCCGGATTAGGCAGCCCCAGGAAGCCCGTTGCCATTACATAAGACTGATTGTTAGCTGTGTCTATCCATGTGCCCGTAAGAGTCAAGGATTTCCCGGTGATCTCTTCGCTCAGGTAGAACAGCGACCTCACCCTGCTCCCATACATGTCGAGTTCGATTGTTTCCGCAGCTCCGGATGCGGGTTTCAAGGTGAGGTTTCCCCAGGCATGTATGGAGAAGCTTTGGAAAGCGTTCTCCCGCTCATTTAGCGCCACGTAGGCGTCAAGCGTGGCATTGGCGACGTTACGGTAATTGGTGCACCAGACCCAGCCATCGAGCAATAAATGAACAGCGGTGCGGAAAGTGTAGTATTCGCTCCCGGCGGGGCTTTCAGAGGTATAACCGTCCCCGTTGGTGGAACCTACGCGGGAATAGTACACCGTATTCGGGTTGAGCCCGGTCAGGTGTACTGAATGTTCGTAAGTGAAGTTGGAATCAGCAGCAGTATATCCCAGGCTTGTGGTGTTGCCGTAGTAGACAGCGCTGTCAGCCTTCTGGTTGGTTGTCCAACTTACTGTAGCCGATGTATCGGTAATGTCGGAAACGATAACCTCTGATATGGAGGGGGGAGCCTGCTGGGTCTTGAATGTGTAATAATCGCCGTTATTGGAATCAGTCGTGGCGTTTCCGTACTGGTTCGTGGAACTGACCTCGAAGTAGTACGTTGTATCCGGCCAAAGCCCTGCCAGGAGCAGCGAATGCTCCAGGACATAGGTGCTGCCGGATGCGGTGAAACCCAGCCCGGTCGAAATACCGTAATTCACTGTGCTATCCGCCAGACGGTCGGTTCTCCATCTGATCGTGGCTGACGTGTTGGAGATGTCCATAGCGCTGATATCGGATATGTCAGGTGAGTGGGGGTCCGTGGTGAAGGTGTAATAAGACCCGATACCGGGGCTCAGCACCGTCTCTCCAACTCCGTTCGTCGAGCTGACCTGGTAGTAAAAGAGCTTGCCGGGATCGAGCCCGTCAAGCGACACGGCATGGTCCGTGACGAAAGCGCCGTCGGAGACGGTGGAGCCCAGATCGGTAGTCTCGCCATAGTGCACTGTGCTATTGCCTGCTTCGTCAGTACTCCAGGTGATAATCGCCGAAGCAGTAGTAATACCCCCCGCACTCACTCCAGAAATCTGGATGGGGTCGGCTTGAGCTTCAGTCGCGAGGAGGGACAGCAGGCTGCAAGCCGCTATGGCGGCGATTGCGAGTACGAACAGGCACGCACGTATCGTGCTCAAGTTTTTCACCTATTAAGGCCAGCCTCTGAATTCTCTCTTCCGCAAGCAGAAGGCCAAATGCGCAGGAAGAATAGCAGAAAGAGTCCATCGGGTCAAGCTGTGAAACAGGGACTAACCTACCGAATCCGTCCTCTTTCTCCCTGAATGGATACCCTGGCTCAAGCCGGCAGAAACAACGAGATTGAGAACTTGTTCTCAACCTCGTTGTTGGTTTCACCGGGGCTTCAGTGAGACGGTAATATTCAGCAGTCTTGAGTTAGCCGACCGGACTAGCAGACTGTGCTCTAAAGGAGTGCGGCCAGGCTGACAAGGAAATTGGACACTGCCAGTACGAATTCCCCGGAGGCCGTCAACATCTCACCAGACCTGTCAATGAACGGCCCGCCAAGAGAAAGAAACCAGGTATACATCAGGGTCCGGTCCTGCGTGCCAAGAGTCGTGGCCGCAGTTGATGCATTTTGCGCCAGGAGATTGCCCGCTTCTGTCAGCGGAGTGACCAGTACGAACAGAAAATCGCCAAGTTTCTCCAGCATCTACACTTCACCTCCTCTCGCCCGTTGGACCGCCCGATCAAAGGCGGTTATGTCTATCCCGAGTCTATCCCGCAGGTATGATACGGAACAATCCCAAATACGTACTGCCCGGAGGCGTACTATGGTCATTCGGGATAAGGTGAAAGTCACGTTGGCCGCCGATTGTGGATTGGGATCGATATGCAGGGTTGGCGGGCGGTCCGCAGAGTGCGAATGTGGCTTTGCCTTGATGAAAAAAGGAGATGAGGCTTGACCTCATCTCCATTCTCCTGTTTCACCGGGGCTTCAGTGAGACGGTATGCTTGCAGTGTAGCCCGCGTGAGACAGGCAGACAATGCCGTTTAGGTACTGGTCAAGGCGATGGTACCGGGCAGAATCCGAATCTCGAAATCCGAAGCACGAAATCCTGCTGACTGAGGCGCCGGCTGGTTACGGGCCGGGTCTTCCTCACTGCGTTCACATGGCCTCGTAACAGAGTCTGCACGGGAATGAGGGAGGGCTCACAGCTTTCGCAATAATGAGTGGAGGGCCTGTAGGGGCGGGCCGCCGGGCCGCCTGCGAGCAAATAACGGGTCACCAGTCACTAATCACCTGTCACCAGTCATCCTCGCCAAATGTCCAGCTAGCTATGACCGGGGGGGAGCTTGCAGGGTCGAGGAGGTAAGTGATCTCGAATCCGAATGCTGATGCCGGCACCACCCAGAGGATAGTGCCGCTGACGGTCACACCTGGGGTCAGGCTGCCGGCCGGATAAGGCTTGGGTATTCGGTAGTTACTGTATGTCTGATCCGCGTATTCTCGGCCATCTGAATCAGCAAGCAGGAAGTAGGCTGGTGAGGTCACGAAGGCGCTTCTGCCTGTATTCATCGAGAGTACGGTAGCCAGGAGGAAGTCCATGTTCCGGGGAGCCGCGATTACCTCACCCGAGGACAGCCGGTAGGAATCGACCCTTTCCACTGTCGAAATCCTGATCTTCCGGTCCGGCCCCGCCGCCCATTCATCGCCTGTTTGGAAAGTCTGTGTGATGGCATCATCCGGCATAGGCCCAGGTGTCGGAAGAGGGAGCGTATCCGACATGGTAGCGCATGAGTATATGGACCAGGCGGGAAGGAGGATGAATAAGGCGAGTATGGCAAAAAGAATAGTCTTTCCCCAGGCGCAGAGCCCCGCCGGGCGAGGAGGGTCTTCAGGCATAGTCTGCCGTTTCTGTTCCGTAGGAGGTTCAGGCGCAGCCGCGTTGGATGGAGCTGACGAGGATTGTTGCGCGGATTCTTGCAGAGGCGCCGGTGGGACCGGGTCCGGTACTGGTACTGAAGGCGGTGACTTCTGCGGCTGAAGTGGTGCTGGCTCGGGAACCGGTGCAGGGAACGGTACGAAGGCTTCGCATGCCCGGCTGTCTGCCCTCACCTGCATTCCGTACCGGAGCCCCGCATGCCCGGCCCTGGTGCAGTTGAAGAGCTTGCCTCCGGGCTCCGGGTCGAAATTGAGGCAGTTACCGCAAATATCGCTATTCATAATCCGGGCTTACTACTGCCGGGTGTTGCGCTTGTATCTTAAACGCACCCGCTGTCATACGAACGGGGAATTCGCCAGGAGTTGAGACAGGACGAAAGACACGGCAACCGCGACGTCGGCCAGCGAGCCTACAAGCTCCAGGCCCATAGAGGTTAAAGGCTGCTCGCTTCCCAGGCTCACCCAGGTATCAAGCAACTGGTTGACTATTCTTAACGTTTCCAGTGTTAGTTCCGCGAAGGAACTCGGCATCACTACAATCCTGCTTGCCAGCTAAGGGTTTTCAGGACACGCAGCTCATAGACTTCAAACACGATGTCCGGAAGTTATCTAAAGGAGTTTCCCAACTTGAAGGTACTTGGACAGTGTCTCGAGGAAGCCGGCAAACGCGGCTACCAGGGACCCTCCATCGGCCAGCCAGGGACTTAGCACGACGTCAAAGGCGTTGGTAGACATGGTCTCATTTCCGTGAAGCTGGCCGTAGGTCTCCGCGTTCATTGCCAGGAGTTCTCCCATCTCCATGAACGGTCCCAGAGCCGTGCTGAGCAAGACCCAGAAAGCTACGAATCCTGGCCAGATAATGCTAAAGGGGCGAACAGGAGACCCAGGAACGTGCCTAGAAGAATAAAGGGTGCGGCCAGCATCTCTCCTCACCCCCTTTCACCGTGATCGACCTTGTGGACACGAACCTTCCGAGAATCATCCTTTGTTCGAAAGTAATACCGACTATATCAACCGTGGTACTCCATGTCAAGCAAAATGCAGGTATACATCCCGTGTGGCTGAAGGAGCGATTATACGAATAAGAGGAGTCAGCAGAAAGAAAGGGAACTAGAATGCGAGTACCCAAACACTGTGTATGGGTGCCGAACCGGACAGAATGCTTGTAGCCTCCAGCCCCGCGGCTATCTCGGGTACAACGAATGCTATCACACCGCTGGCGGTCTGCCCCGCCGGAAGCCTCTTGTGAGGATATGGGTACAGGCCCTTATAACCTACAGGTTTGTATTCGCGGCCCTGCGAATCTGTGAGCAGGAAGTCTTCAGGTCCAATGGAGATCTGGGAACGTCCGACATTGGTGACCGTAGCCTCGATTATGACGAACTCGGTCCCGGATGGCGCATGTTCATAAAGCGCTGTAATGGCCTGGAACCCGGCGCGGTTGTATTTATCAGTTCTCTCTGCTGACCCGATAATCAGAATCACGTCGGAGGTTTCCGCGTACTGGCCGACCTGGTAGTATGCCGTGACAGGCGGGGGTTTACCTCCGGAACATGCAATAGCGCTACCGACCAAACTGGCAACCACAGTAAGAAGGATCGCAATTGTGACGGAATTTGGCATCTTGCCTTGATTTGCCCTCATCTTGCTCTCTCGGTCCATCTATTTCAGGCTCGCCAGAGCGACACCATTGACGCGTGAAATCAATCGTAAAGATGAAGAAAGGGGGGAGAAGCCCGCTCCCCCCTTTCGCTACCGTCTCTCTGAAGCCCCAGGAATACTTCAGTTCTGGAATCACAATGATTTCTATAA
>JACUUS010000040.1 GCA_014859215.1 Dehalococcoidia bacterium
TTGGACTACAGCTATTCTCCCCCTGCAGTCGAGGTGCGGATGAGCATTGGATGCCGAAGGTCCCCCGTGAGTGGCCCACCGCGTGTGCCCGATTCCTGTGAACCCCTCGAATCTCGGAATGGTATCTCTCAGGGAGTTGACCCTGACCGCGTCCTTGCAGAGCTTTATAGCACTTCCTCTAACCGCTATTCCGCAGGAATCGTATCCCCTGTACTCCAGCTTGCTTAAAGAATCGAGAAGAATAGGCTGCGCCTGTCTGTTGCCTATGTAACCCACAATCCCGCACACCGCCGCTCTCCCCCGCCAAGATTAAGCTACCACCTACTAATGATAGAAACTCCGGGCTTAGTGAGTATCCGAAAAAGTACGCGATTCATCTGACGAAGAGTCCTAGTTTTGGCGGGCTTGGTACCTTGAGGATTAAGTACCTACTGAAAAGGGAGCGAGTTTTCGGGGGAAATGAAGGGGGCCGTCCCGGCGGTCCGGGATAGCCCCCCACGAGTTCTACAGATTACGCCTAGTTAACGTATTCGATGTAGATTCTTGGCGCCTGACCGGCTTCGAGAGTCCCGCCCACATGTTGTGTTCCGGAAACGCTTCCCGCATTGTCGATCAGGATCTGGATTCCGTTTCGGCCACTGGAGTAGTCAAAGGTATTCACGAGTTCCTGGAGCACAGCCGCGAAATCGGGCGAACTGTGCCACTTGTAGTCAGAATACCCGCTGTTCCAGATCACGCCGGAGGTAGTTCTCGACCTGGCTGCGTGGTCAGAGGTGCTTGTCGGTGCTGTCGGATTTGCGGTCTTCTCAGCCCGAATGGCCAGCCTGGTTCCGGAATCCCACCGCCGGTGCACTGTCTCCAGGTGTGCTTTCACGATTGTGGCCCCGGCTGGGATCTGGACGTTGTCAAACAGCAGCCAGGCATTGTAGGAAGCGCCGGGGTTTCCGGCCTGGAACCAGCTGCTGCTTGCCGAATAGGCCCAGGAACCGCTGAAACCATCGTTCTTACCCGAGACTATTGTCGAGCGCAGGATCGTAGTCTTGCCGGGCTCCGGGTTGGTCGGAGAATCGGAGGACGGTAATGCGTACTCGATAAACAGCCTTGTCGGAAGGCCGTTTTCGAATGTCCCACCGATGAATTCGCTGCCCGAGGCGCTGCCCGCGTTATCTACCAGGATCTGGATAGCGTTGGCACCGCTTGAATAGTCGAAGGTGTTTACGAGTTCCTGGATCACCCTCGAGATATCGGGCGAGTTATGCCACTGCCAATCGGAATAGCCCGAGGTCCAGCTGGTTAAGGCGCTGCTTCTGGCCCTGTTTGCATGGTCGGCAGTGCTCTTTGGCGCGGTCGGATTGGATGCCAGCTCAGCACGGATCGAAAGCTGGGTCCCCGAGTTCCACCTGCCCGACACGGTTTCCAGGTGAGCCTTCAGGATTGTTGCACCCGATGGTATTTCCACCCCGGCAAACCGGAACCAGGCATCGTAGGGCGCTCCGGGATTTCCGGTCTGAAACCAGGTTGCGCCGTTGGAATAGGCCCAGGAGCCGCTGAACCCGTCATCCGAACCTGTTGCTACCTCGGCACGGACCATCCGGGTTTCAGATGAGGGAGGTTCCTTGGATGCGGCAAGAACGGTAATGGTTATGATTTGTCTTACCGTTACCTTGCCATCACTTACCGAGAAAGTCACGCCGGGGTAGGTACCCGGCGTACCGGGTACCCACGTGAACGTTCTGCCGGCAAAAACGGCCCCCGCCGGGAGGTTGGAAGCTGTGTAGATCAGCGAGTCACCATCCGGATCGGAGGCGGTTACAGCAAACTGGAGTTGCTGGCCCTCTGTTGCGGTCTTGTCACCTATCGGCTGGAATGCCGGAGGCTGGTTTGCCGGAGGAGGGACAGTGTTTCCGGGCTGGCTTCTAAGTGTGTTTGCATATTGTTCGAACCATGGCGGGATGGTCATGTACTCGTTGGTGTTGATGTACGCGTACTTGATGCCCTTATTCCATGCGTTGAGCGTGAGGTTCACAGCATCGTTAACCGTGTACCAGGAGCGGAAACCAGCAACGCTTATCCTGGAACCGTATGCCTGCTGGACAGGGCTCAGGGATTGACCTACCCATTGCTCTGTCGCCTGCATCAAGTGGAAGCCTCCATCGTTGAAGAACCACGGATCGAAGTTGTCCACTCCGGTGTTGCCCCAGATTATTATGCCAAGACTCCGGGCAAGTGTGGAGAGTTCCTTGAGGTAGTATTTTTGAGTGGAGTTGGGGAACGAATCGATTTCGTCGATGAAAACGCCATCGACTTTGTCGATCAAGGCCATGTTTCGGATCTGCTTCTTGAGACTGTCAAGCGTGAACATGTAGAGCGGCTGTCCGCCTCCACTCCCACGCCCTTCGTAACCGCAGCTTGTGTAGCCAATGACCTTGATTCCCGCAGACTTCAACCGCGTCACCGCAGCGTTTTGCAGAAGTGACGGGCTGCTGTAATTCCGGGTGTATTCGCCCCAAAAACCGTAAGCGGTATTGGTAATCAAATACTCCGGTTTTATGTTGACCAAACGTGCTTCGATGGTCGAGGAGTGGGAGCCATAGTAGAACATATTCAGTCGAACAGGCTGTGTTGTTTGAGCCAGGGTGGGGGTTGGCGAAGCCAGAGGCCCGATGATCGCAAAGGCTACGGCGAGAGCTATTCCCACCGTGAGCAGCCTCTTGGCTAGCTTGCCAGGTAATCTGCAACGCGTCAACCAATTCCTCCTTCTTCTTCATTACCAGGGCCAAGCTTTAGCTCATAAACCCGGGCATCGTTCTTCGGCGCAGGACCTCGTTTGTTACATGGGTTTTCCTCCATTCAATCAGGTATCTATGGGCTCCCAACCCAAAGTGTTCTTCCTGTAGAAGCACGCATAAAAAAAGCCCCAGCAGGCGATCACCTCGCCTCCGTTGGGACTTTTTCCAGTCTCAGTGGACGGTCAGGCCGTCAGTACGGTCCGCTTCGGTCTAGTCTCCGGCGGTTTTCCGCTTCATCCTGTTGAGGATGTCGCGCAAGGTCAAGACAACTATATGCCTTCTCCCGTGGCGGCGGTCCATGATGACCACCTTGTCTCCCCTGATCTCAGCCAGAGTCTCGTTGCCGCAGCAATCACACTTTATTTTTTGTGTTTCCTCTATCTGTCTCGTCAACGTGATATACCTGTTCCAACACAAGGCATTCCTCAATCTGTTGGGGGAGGTTGGTCTGGAATCGGAATGATTCCTGCAAGAGGAGCTACCTAAGTAGTGGGACTTAGTCTTTTTAATCACATTCCAGCCGTATGGCTAGTACTTCGGTAAATTCGGGGGAAGCTCCATGGGTTACTATACGTGTGATTACTTAGTTTTGTCAACCTTACCCACACTCGGGGTGGAATGCTTTTCTCGCCTCGCAGGCAGAAAATAAGTATGTACTTAATACTGGAGGACAATCATATGGGACTGTGACACAGTCAGGAGGGCACAGGTGGCAGTCCAGTCCGATTGGATCGGAATCAGTCAGACTCCTGGACCAACCTTTTGAAGGTCTTCTTTCTCAAGAGAGAAACGTATTCTTCCACCCAGGGTGAGAGACTGGCGTAATCAGCATCACTGACATAGCAGTAAGCGATGCCCTTGCTCCAGGCGTTAAGAGTGAGGTCCGCCGCGTCTTTTGCGATATACTCCGGGTCATAGCCGCTCACGCTTATCCTGTGTCCCCATTTCATTTGCACCTGGCTCAAGTCCTGACCGTCCCAGGATTCGCTCGAGTGAATGAGGTCGAAACCGCCTTCCGTGAAAAACCACGGATCGAAATCGTCCGTGCCGACATTTCCCCATACGATCAAGCCAAGGGTGTGAGCCAGGTCCGCCAGTTCCTTCAGGTAAGCCTTCGACTCCGGGCCCGGAAAGGCGCTGCACTCATCAATGAAGACGCCGTCGACCCTATCCGCGGTGGCCATGTTGAGGATGAATCTCTTGTTTGTCTCGAGGCTGTACCATTCTTGATCAATACTTCCAGTGGTGTCTTTTCCCTCGTAACCGGCTGAAATATAGCCGATGACTTTGATACCCGCTGACTGGTATTCAGAGATACTCTGCAAGAAGTAACACTCGTCGAGGCCTTTTTTCTCGCCCCAGAGTCCGTGACGCGTGTTGACGACTGCGTATTCAGGCCTGATCCTGAGGATAAGGGAGTCTTCGGCTTTGTTATGTACGCCGTAATATATCAGATTAATGGGAACTATCTTGTCGGGGCGCAAGAGCATGCTGAACACGAGCCAGATCATGGTTAGGGCAAAGAGAGATAGAATTATAAGTCCCAGCGCTTGCAGGCGTCTGGATCGAACCTTGCGTCCACTTGCCTCCAATAAGTACCTCCCGGCTGTTACTCAAGGTGTACGTGAGTTCGTACGATTGCACAGGCTGCTTCTGCAGTAATAAGTGAAGCGCACCGGCGTCTCATAGAAAGAGGCCTGAGGTCTCCATAGTCTCAGTCCTGCCTGGTACTGTCAAGCCTTTGTCGAGCTTCTCCCTGAAATTAGGTGAAGTTTTCCCGGAAATTAGGTACTTGTACGAATTCTAGCCCTTCAAGCTCATATTTAACATGGGGTCGCGGCGGAACTTCGTAACCCCTTAGTAAGACCAGATACGGGAGACTTCCTGCCGTCCTGGATGAGGGGAGTCTGTTCGTCCAGAACGGCTGTCGGTCAAAATGCTTCCGGAGCGACAGGAAGAATGTGCCTGCGAAAGGTCAGAGTGTCAGGGCTCCATGAAAGTATGCATCATTTCCGAAGGTTGTTACCCCGTGCTGCGAGGCGGGCTTAGTGAGTGGACTCATCTACTGATCAAGACCCTGAAGGATATCCAGTTCGATGTCCTGTGCATAACAGCCACCGGAACGGAGAAGCCGGTCTACGAGAAGCAAGAAAACGTTTCCAGATTTGTTCTCCGGGCATTGACTCCCGCCGTGCGATCCAGTAGAGGCTCGATGCTGCCCGGGCTCGCCTCCCGGGCACTTTCGGATTGTTTGAGGACCGTCCTGGAAGGCAAACCGGTGGATTTTGAGCAGACCGTAAGGGTTTGCAGGAAATACGCGGTTGGCAAAGGCATGCTCACCACAAGGCCTTACTGGGACCTGGTGGTGAAATCGTACCGGGAACGGTATTCCAGAAGTCGGTTCGTGGACTACTTCTGGACACACTACGGCCTTAGCTCGATTCTGCTCGATATGATCTCGGATACAGGCTACCTGCCTCGCGCCGATGTATATCATGCTTTGAGTACAGGCTATGCCGGTTTCATAAGTTCACTGGCGAAAGTACTGCACGGTTCGCCGATCGTATTGACAGAGCAGGGCCTTTATCTGGTCGAGAGGCGTAGTGAACTGGCCAGGCAGGACATGCCTGAGGTGTACAGGGACCTTCTAATGAGATTCTCTGAATCTATCGTCAAGACCTCATATGAATATGCGGACGTTATTGTTCCTCCCTGCCTGAGCCATGTGCGGATCGAGCAGGAACTGGGCGCGGATCTGCGCAAAGTGCGCGTGATCAAGAATGGCATCGAGTGTGACAGGTTCATCCCCGGTCCGTCGAGGAATGGGGCGAAGCCGACAATAGGCTGTTTTGCCAGGGTTGTGCCCATAAAGGGCATCACTGACCTGATAAGAGCTGCCGGGATAGTCTTGCAGAAGCACAAGATCGACTTTGTTGTCGTAGGTGAAATACAACACAAAGAATACCATGCCGAATGCCTGCGTCTCATTAAGGAGCTTGGTCTCCAGGATAACTTCAAATTCATCGGCCACACCAATGCACTCGAATGGTATCACCGGGTGGACATCTTCACCCTGTCTTCGATTTCCGAAGGAGTACCGTACGCACTCCTGGAGGCTATGAGCTGCGGCCTGCCCTGTGTATGTACCGCCGTTGGTGGAGTACCAGAGATAATCGAGGACGGCGTTGGTTTCCTGGTGCCGCCCGGCCAACCGGAGAAACTGGCGGAGAAATTCTGCCTCCTGCTGGAGAACAAGGATCTCAGACAGAGGATGGGCCGGCAGGGAAGCAGGATTGCGAACAGTAAATACACACTTCCGGGCATGGCGGGCGAATTTCGCCGGGAATATGAAGGGCTGTTGAATGGGCGCAGAAGGGGTTAGAGCACAAAACATGGTCCCTGTTCACAGGAGCAGACCCGCGGCCGGGCAAGCCGTGCTTTTTGTAATACCTTCGATGGTCATTACGATCGTGTCGATTGTCCTCTTCGCGGCTCTTAATCGCTTTACGGACCAGGAACTGAACATGTTTTCAGTCGCCGTCTTGCTGGCGGTGATCCTGAGCCTGGTAGGCACCGCCGGTATGCAGCTCCTGCTTTACAAGCTCATTGATGACAGGACACTTTCCAGGGAAGCATCGGCGCTCAGGGGAATCCGCCTCGGGGTTATTTACAGCCTTTTGTTCTCAATAGCGGTATCGGCGGCCCTCTACCCGGTTTTCCGGGATTTCCTGAGCTTCTCACCGACTTACTCGATTTACTTCGGGGTCTTGCTCACCTTGTATTCAATGACCTGGATTTTCACCGCGGCATTCTGGGCAACCGAGCGTTATACCTACCCGGCGGTGATCTTTGGTCTCGGCTACCTGTGGGTATTCGTGCTGACTTTCGGGGTGCACCAGTTAAGCGCGCAGGCCACACTTGGAGGATATACGCTGGGCGTTGCGGTCTTGCTGGTGTTCGCATTCGCCGGTTCAAGGCTTGCCTTTGGAAGGACCCGCGCCAGATATACTCTCGGACAGGACCTTGACGCCGCCGGCAGAATCATTCCCCGCAATCTCGCTGCGATCTCCTTTCAGGTCTTCTACATACTGGCCATCTTCCTGGACAAGATCATAATCTGGGCATTGACGGGTCTTAACACGTTCCAGGGCCTTGTTGTACTCGGACCTTACACAACCGGCGCTTTTCTCGGCTTGATACCTGCATTCAGTATAGCCGCCGTAGCCTATTTTGACGTCAAGACGAGGTCGATTGCCGAGCGTCTGTACGACGGCACTCTTTCGGATATCAGGCAGAGGATCAGGCTCTACAAGCTGGCTTATCGGAAGGGGCTCGCGCTACTATTCCTCGTCGGCCTCCTGTTATTTGCCGTGGTTGCCACGACCGCTTTGATTGTATTCCCCGGCGAGCAATTGCTGTTGAGGGTGCTGATTACTACGTCTCTGGGTGCGCTGTTCCTGGTTGTCATAGTGTACAACGCCAACGTACTGGCTTTGTTCGGGCGAACAGGCACCTCCGCAACCAGCGCATTCGTAGTCTGTGCGGGGATCTGTCTCGCAATACCCTTCGTCGCGTTGGACCCCTGGTATGCGTCAATCGGGTTTTTGGCTGGTAGTTTCCTCGGGTTCCTAATAAGTCGATCGGCGACCAGCCGGCTTCTTGCGCAGTTCGAGTACCGGTTGTTCCGTCTTCTCGTGGCAAAGTGAGATTTAGAAAAAAGGGATGGAGGTAGCTAAATGGAAAAAGTGCTGGTCACAGGCGGAAGCGGGTTCATAGGCCGGAGCCTGATCAAGGAACTCCTTAAGCGATATCCTCACGCGCAAATAATATCGGTCTCCCGGAGCGAGGGTTTCATATCCCAGTTAATGGTCAGTTGTCCAAGTGACAGGCTGAAGATTGTAATTGCCGATATAAGAGATTTGCAGGCGATGCGATATATCTCGAGGCGTGTTGACACAGTCATCCATTTGGCCGCCATGAAACGTGTCGATCTGAGTGAAGAGCAGTGCCGTGAAGCGGTTAGCGCAAATGTCGTGGGTACGATGAATATACTGGATGCGTTCAAGGGAGATACGTTCATACTGATGTCCACGGATAAGGCCGTAGAGCCTGTGAACTGCTATGGAGCCACGAAACTGGTCGCCGAGAAGCTGGTTCTGGAGCACGCGAACAAGGATCACAGCGGATCAAGGTTCATGATAATCAGATCGGGAAATGTCATGGGGTCTACCGGAAGCGTGCTGGATATCTGGCAGCGCCAGATACAGGACAATAACGAGATAACGGTGACGGACCTGGATATGCTCCGCTTCTATACATCCGTGGATGGAGTGGTGAGGCTCTATATCGCGGTTCTCGAACGCGGCGAAAACGGCAAGGTTTATGTAACTCCTCGCGGAGAGGCGGTAATACTCAGGGAAATGGTGGAGAAGGCACTGAAGCTGTACGGCAATGAGAATACCAGGGTGAAGTTCATCGGAATGAGGCCCGGGGAAAGGATGCAGGAGAAAATGCTCGGCGCCCAGGAAGTCAATGTGGTGTCGGGATTTGAGGAGACGGAAATGGTGCCAACCCCCCTTGCCGTGTCAAGTTGATTCCCATCTCACTCCGTCTGGAGCCTTTCTTTCCTCAGAAGAAGCTGAGATCGCAGTCTCAGCTTCTTCTTTTCCAGTATTCTTGCGATGAATGTTTCGGGGGCCTTTCTCCCTGGCTCGGGCTAGACCCTGAGCTCCACATTTACAGGATGCAAAGCTCTCCTCTCCCTGGTGTTCGCATAGAATTCCATAGCACGCATAATCCCCTCTTGCAGGCTTATCTCCGGGCTCCAGTTCAGCTGCCGCTTTGCCCTGGCGCAGTCAAGATACATTCTTCTGATCTCGCCGGGGCGCTCCGGCGCGTACTCGACCGGGCCGGCATAGCCCGAAAGCCTGCTCATGGTATCGAAGACCATCTGGTCGGTAGTCTGAGTGCCCGTCCCTATGTTGCAAATTCCTGTCTCGCTTGATTTCAGGGCAAGCAAGTTTGCCGTGACCACGTCCTGCACATATACATAATCACGGGTCTTGGTCCCTGTGCCGTAAATTGTGGGCCGCTGACCCGAAAGCATCTTGCCGGCGAATATGGCCACTACTCCCGCTTCGGCGCGCTCGTTCTGGCGGGGGCCGTAGACGTTTGCGTACCTGAGCGCCATGAAGCTCAGGTTATGGACCAGGCTGTACAGGTGTAGATAGTGCTCCACTGTATGCTTGGAGACGCCGTAGGGGGACATGGGTATGATCGGATGGTCCTCGTCCACCGGCAGGTACTTGACATCGCCATAGACGGCGCATGAAGAAGCATAGACGATTCTCCGAACGCCGGCCCGTTTGCAGTTTCTCAGTACATTGAGGCTGCCGAGCACGTTTACCTCCGCATCGAACAAGGGATCGTCTATCGACCTTGTAACAACTGTCTGAGCAGCCTGGTGACAGACCATGTCAGGCCGCTCCCGCTCGAAAATAGCGCTGAGTTCCGGGTCACATATGTTTGTCCGGTAGAGCCTGACCTCCCGATTGACGTTTCTCTCGAACCCCGTGGACATATCATCGACGACTATTACATCCGAGCCTGTTTCAAGCAGTGCATCGACAATATGCGAGCCGATGAATCCCGCGCCTCCTGTAACGAGCACTTTCAATAGGTACCTCCGACCTGCGAATGTATAGCCTCTTCGGTTCTTCGTGCAGCCGGAACATACCCTACGCTTTTCCAGGACCTCGCGTAATCCGTAAGCATACGTAATTCCCGCCGGGAACGCCGCTGGTGTGTCCTGGCAGTCGCTGTGGTGAAGTTAAGTCAGGCTGGGTCAAGGCAGAAGTCATGGTCGGCGATGACTAAAGTAAGATTGACGCACTACCGGCCGGGGGCATAATAGTACATGAGTACGGGCATGTCGATAACGAATTTCTCTTTCATCCTGAATGTCGCGGTCCTTCTAGCAGTTATACCGCTTCTCGTGAAGGCCTTTCGGGCTTCGCGCATTGTTTCGCGTCCTTTGCTGCTGGCTTACCTGCTCGCACTGATGCTGTGGACAGGCGTTGCCCTGCTTTCGAGAGTGATCCTGCTGGAAGCATCTCTCCAGGAGACAGTCGGGTCGCTGGCCGGCCTGTGGGTACTTGTCTGCTTCTGCGGTCTGGTCTGCTCAATCTGCAAACAACGCGCTTTCGTCTGGATGGCGGCCGGATACGCAAGCATAGCGGTGCTTGCCGGAACGGCGTTCTCCGGCAGTCAGGCGCCGGGTTATCTTCAGTCGTGGTGGCCGTACACCCTCGCAGCTGTGGCGGCCTGCTTTGCGTGGGCCCCGGTGTTCTATCTGCGGAAGGCTCGCCTGGCGGCGGTTGAGCCGCAAGATAGAGACAGGACCCTGTATCTGCTGCTTGGAGCTCTCCTGGCGGCGGCTGCCGGCTACAGGATCGGCGTCCCTTCACTGCCGGGGTATCCGATTGAGCACGCGGGCCACGCGTTGAACGCGGCCCTTGCCACATTTGTACTCACATCCACAGGTCTGCCTGATCCCCGGAGCGTGGCGAGGATGGTTCTCGTGTACCTGCTCACAAGCATTCTGATAGCTCCCCTATATTCCGCGACCATCTGGGCCCTTTACTATTTTGGCGACGGATTCGGCGGCCCGGCAGGCATCGCTGCCATTGCCGGCATGATCTTTATTCTTCCATGGCTCCTGGTCAGCCTGAAGCCTCCGGTCCGAAGAACCGTGGACAGGTTTATGTACGGTGAACGGCTGCCGCACAGGGAGATGGCGCTGAGCTTCCCCAGGCGGATTGACACAGGTCTGAACCTCGCTGAGCTGGCGCGGAACATGCTCCAGCCTATGCCGGGTGCGGTCAGCGCTTCTTTTGTAAGCCTGCTTCTCCCCATGGACAGTACCGCCTTCATTTCCCGGTTCACCAACAACAGACGGAACACGGCCCTGTCAGGCAATATCGCTTTTTCCAGTGACAGCCCCATTATCAAATGGCTGTCCGAGAACGACCAGCCTCTTCTCCGCGGCCCGCTTGAGAGCGCGCCGGAATTCTCGCAATTGAGGGAAGCGGAGAGGGACATTGTGAGGAATGAGGGCATCGGGATGCTTGTCCCTTTGAAGAGTAGAGGCAGACTGGTGGGAATTCTTGCCGTGGGCGAGAAACTGTCGCGCAGGCCGTACTCCAGCGACGAGGTCAGGCTCCTGGCAAAGGTAAGCGGCGAGTCCGCAGGCTTGATCTCAAATGCGCTGCTGTACACGGTGACCAGGGAAAGCGCCCATACGGACGAACTCACGGGTCTGCTGAATCACGGGTATTTTCACCAGAGGGTGGATGAAGAGGTATCGCGCTGCTGCCGTTTCGGAAGTGTTTTCTCGGTCCTGTTTCTGGATATAGACCTTTTCAAATCCTACAATGACGCCTTCGGGCACCTTGCCGGCGACGACATACTGAGACGTATTGCTTACTGCATCAAGGACTCAATCAGAAGCGTGGATATCGCCTTTCGCTACGGCGGGGATGAATTTGCCGTTGTGCTTCCTGAATCATCGGTCGATGACGCCTTCAATGTAGCTGAGCGGATACGCAGGAGAATAGAGTCCGAAATGTATTCAAGAGGAATTGCCCTGTCGTGCAGCATAGGTGTAGCAGCGTGGCCCATACACGGGGCCACTCGTGAGAAGGTCCTCCAGGCAGCGGATATGGCCCTGTACCAGAGCAAGGACCTGGGCAGGAACCGCATAACCATAGCGTCGGAACTTGACTATACGCGGTTTCGAGGAGTGGACGTAGAGACCCACGAGGTATTGAGCGCCGTGCGCGCTCTGGCTGCGACCGTGGATGCCAAAGACCCTAACACCTACGGTCACTCAAAAAAGACCAGCGATTACGCGGTATACATTGCGCAAGCACTCAACTATTCCAGAGACAGGGTGATGATTCTACAGGCTGCCGCCCTGCTTCACGACATAGGCAAGATCAGGATCCCTGACAAGCTTCTTGTAAAGTCGGGGCCTCTGAGGGATGAGGAATGGGCATGTGTCCGTGAACATCCCAGGTTCGGCGTTTCAATTCTGAAACACATAAAGAGCCTCGGCAACTGTCTGCCTATCATCCAGCACCACCATGAGCGATTTGACGGTGCGGGCTATCCTGCGGGACTCGCTGCGGACCATATTCCTATTGATGCGAGGATACTGGCGGTAGCGGACGCGTATGACGCTATGACCTCTCCGCGACCGTACCGGGACTGCCGGATGGCTCACCAGGAAGCCGTTGATGAGCTCGCCCGGTGCGCCGGAACGCATTTCGACCCTGAACTTGTAGCGGTATTCGCCGCGCTCTGGGAACCGCTCGATGCCCGAAAGACCACGGCCGGCGGTCTAAGCCGCTTCCAGAAGCGGATCTTCCCGCAGGACACTGATGTTGAGACTGAAGAGTCGGCCGCGACTCCCCGGGCGGCCTCTCCGCTGCCGCCGCACAACCGGAACTCCTGAACCGGAATCTGGGAACAGACTGAGCTGAACTGCACTTCGATCCTTCCGACGACTACCTGCTGCACTTCCGACTGTCAGTTTTGCACTGCAACTCCGGCGTCTTCCTTTGCCTGTATCTGGTCCATCCGGGGTCAAATAATGCCCGAATATTGACCAAACCTCCTCTTTCATCCTTCGAGGAAGGGGGGTTAAAATGTAAGTGGAGGTCGTACAGGACACGTGCTTCGCCTCAACGTTATTTACTATGGTCAGCCGTCCCCCGAGACCGATTCGCGGATAATCGGCGTGCGGCCGCAGTACCTGGTCTGCAATCCGCCGCACGGTCTTTACGGTGAGATGAATGGCTACGAAGGCGACATGCTGATGCGGGACCTCGACACGTACAGGGCTAACGGGATCAAGATGATCGGCTACCTGACAGGCGGATACGAAGGCACAATGAGCGGGGGCGGGCTCGGCCCGGAATGGTACAGCCTGGAGCTCAACAGGAAGCTTGTCCGGAATATGGCGCTGGAAGACCGCGTGGACGGCGTCTTCATTGATGAATGCAGCGCCTTTCCCGACTCCGAATCGAGGAAGTATTTGAGTGCTCTGACCACTGAGGCTCATCAACTCGGCCTCACCACATGGGGTAACACCGGCGCGGACGAATTCGACCCCTGGTTTCTTGAAAAAGGCGGCTTCGACCTGATGAACTCCACCGAAGACTGGCAGGGCGGAGAGCTGAGCCGCGTACAGCACCAATGGGGAAGCCGCGTAAGCGTTACCGGCTTCAAGCGGTGGTACACGCCCGAAGACGCTTTTCGCCTGACCGTGGATGCCTGGAATAAAGGCCTGGCATGCTGCTATATCACGAGCGAGGAATACGTCTCTCTCGCGCCGTGGTTCGAGGAGTATGCCCGAATGCTTCGCGAACATCTCTCCCGGAAGCCTCGCAGGAACTGGTACAGCCGGTTGTTCGGCTCCGGGAGATCCTGACAATGCTTGTTCTTGCTCATGCGGGGATCGCGCTGGGGGCGGTCCTCCTGGTGGAAAAGTTGAGCAGCGGCCCGCCGGCGAATCCGGGCAGGGCAGGCTGTGTCGAAGCTGCGGCGCCCTTGAGCGGCAGGCTTAAGGGCCGGGCGGGCCCATTTGTCCGCAGCCTGGACCTGAGGTTCCTGTTGCTGGGCGCCGTGCTGCCGGACATGATCGACAAGCCCATCGGGCAGTATTTCTTCAGGGAGACCTTCAGCAACGGGCGCATATTCTCCCATTCCCTGCTTTTCTTCGTCGTCATGTTGCTGGCGGGCCTGATCATCCTCCGGGTTTACCACAAGACCTGGATTCTTGCTCTCGCTCTTGGGCTTCTGACCCATCTCTTCCTCGACGGGATGTGGGCGGCGCCGGAGACACTGCTGTGGCCCCTGTTCGGGTCATTTCCTCGTGAGGACCTTACAGAGTGGACCGCCCGGATCCTGCACGACCTTTTCGTCAACCCGGCGGTATACTTCTTCGAGTACGTGGGCGCACTCGTCGTGGGATGGGCCGGGGTGAGGTTGTTCGAAGAGAAGAGACTGGGCGCTTTTCTCAGGAACGGGCTCTTCTTCCCTGAGTCAGTAGCGCATAGCAATGAGAACCGGGTGAAGCTGTGATAGATTCCTGTCTGGGTCGCGGCTCCGCCGCAAAAGCGAGGGTCAGAAGACCCGGCTAGCTATTGCCCACCGGGTCCTGATAGATCTTCTCACGACGCTGGTGCCCGTTATGGTCGGGCTGCACCGAGATCCATCCGTTGCGGATAGCCAGGAAAACGGCATGGGCCCGGTCGTTTGCGTTCAGCTTCCTCAGTATGGCGCTGACATGGTTCTTGATCGTCTGCTCGCTTATGCCCAGGAGATTGGCTATACGCTTGTTGGAGTTGCCTTCGGCGATATGTGTCAGTATCTGTATCTCTTTTGACGTCAGCGGAGCCGTGATCTCCTCCAGGGTCTTCCCCATGGAGGACATGTCCTGGAACTGCCTCAGAACTCTCCAGGCCACCTTGGGCCTGGTGCTGACGCTGTCGTTAATCGGGTACTCGCCGGCCGCTGCCCTCTTCATAATCGCGACGAGCTCTGTCGGAGAGCACTGCTTGCTGCGGAGATATGCGACGGCGCCGATCTTGATTACTTCGAAAAGCTCGTCGTCGTCATCTTCCGGGTTTGCGCTCAGCATCACGACCTTGGTGCCGGGGAAGTTACGCGCGATCCTCTTGCCGAGGTCGAGCCCGTTAAGAAACGGGTAGCCTATGTCGAGCATCACTACATCCGGGGAGGCGCTGGCTATTTCGGCCATCGCGTTACTTCCGTCTTCCAGCGGGTCGCATTCCACGACATCCATCGACTCGGGGTTGTCGCCCTGGGACAGGGCCTG
>JACUUS010000041.1 GCA_014859215.1 Dehalococcoidia bacterium
CCCGCCGACCGCTTGATTTGTGTATCCGCTTCCTGCCTCCTCTTTCCCCGCGCTGAATAGCCGTGGTTGCGAGAGCCTTCGTTTGCTGCTAGAATCAGTCTGACAACGGGCTCCGGCAAGCTCAGTAAGGTTCCCGAGCACAATGGTGACTCTACGCAGCTTTGCCGCAATTACGAGAACCTCGCTTACTTCACTACCGGGCTGTCGAGATATGTCCAGCCTTATTTCAGGATCTGACGTGGAGGGAGGACGCTGACCAAGTGAGATTAAAGGACAAGATTGCCATAGTGACAGGTTCCACGAAAGGCATCGGCAAGGCGATTGCCGCCGGCTATGCGAACGAAGGCGCCACCGTGGTAGTGTGCGGACGCTCGGTGGATCTGGGACGAGAAATTGCGGATGAATTGACTCGCAGAGGTCTCAGCGCTATGGCGATGAGACTTGACGTTACAAGCAGCGAAAGCATACAGGAAGTCGTGGATGGGGTGGTAGAGAAGTTCGGCCGGATCGATATCCTGGTCAACAATTCGGGTATAAGTCCAGTATGGAAGCGGGCTGAAGATACCAGCGAAGATGCCTGGAACCAGATATTGAACACGAACCTGACAGGCACATTCCTCTGTTCGCAGGCTGTAGGCCGGGTAATGATAAGGCGGAAACACGGCAAGATAATTAATATGACTTCAATCGGCGGGGAAGTGGCGCTCCCCAGGCTTGTAGCTTACTGCGCAAGCAAGGGCGGCCTTATCATGCTGACGAAGGTCCTGGCTGTCGAATGGGCGCAGCATAACGTACTGGTCAATGCGATCGGTCCTTCATACGTGGAAACCGAGTTCACAGCCGGCCTGAGATCGAACAAGACCATATATGAGGACCTGATGAGCAGGAATCCGCTGAAGAGATTCGCGCAGCCGGAAGAGATTGTGGGCGCTGCTATATTTCTGGCCTCGGATGAGTCCAACTACATAACCGGTCAGACGATTTTTGTGGACGGCGGCTGGACCGCCCTTTGACTCAATAACTGAGGAGGTACCTATGGCAATCAGTAAGGTTGCAGTCCTTGGTGCGGGGATCATGGGAGCGGGCATTGCACAGGTCGCAGCGCAGGTTGGCCTCGAAGTCAAGCTGCGCGATGTCGACCAGCGCTTCATCGATAATGGGATGAATGCTATCAAGCAGAGCCTTGGGCGTTTGGTGAAGAAGGAGAGAATCGACCAGGCGGCGGCGGACGCCGCTGTCGCGCGAATAAAGGGAGTCACCGACCTCACCGAAGCTGTCACCGGGGCCGACATAGTGATAGAAGCTATCCCGGAGAATCTGGCCCTGAAACAGGAAACATTCAGCTTCATCGACAAAATCTGCCCGGACCACGTATTATTCGCCTCCAATACGTCCGGTCTCAGCATCACACTAATGGCTTCAGCCACCGGTAGGGGCGACAGGTTCGTGGGAATGCACTTCTTTAACCCGGTGCCCATGATGCAGCTCGTGGAAATTGTACGTGGCTTTCTAACAAGCGAATCGACCATCGAACAAATTCGCAGCCTAGCCGCCAAGATGGGGAAAACACCAATACTGGTTAATGACACTCCTGGTTTTGCTACGACCAGGTTAATTGGTGTCCTGGAAAATGAAGCCGTACACGCGCTTGCCGAGGGAATCGCAAGCGCGGAAGACATCGACCGGGCTATGAAGCTGGGGATGAACCATCCCATGGGTCCGCTGGAGCTCGCGGACCTGGTCGGTCTTGATACCCTGCTGTCGTGCATGGAGAACCTGTACAGGGAGTACGGCGATCCCAAGTACCGTCCGCCGTTCTTGTTGAGACAGATGGTCCGGGCTGGCCGCCTCGGAAGGAAGACGGGGCGAGGATTTTACGACTATTCGGGCAAACAGTGATAACCGAGTCAGGGAAAGGTAGGGAAATCTCATGGCAATGAAATCGGGCAAAGAGTATATCGAGAGCCTCAAGAAACTGAAGCCCGTTGTTTATGCCTTCGGCGAGAAGGTGGAAAGCGTGGTCGATTTTCCCATGTTCAAGCCTCATCTGCACGCGGCGGCCATGACTTATGAGCTTGCGGTGCATCCCGAGTTTGAACAGGAGATGACGGTTGTCTCCAGTATCAACGGGGATAAGATCAGCCGTTTCACTCACATCCACCACAGCATCGACGACCTGGTGAACAAGATAAAGATGATGCGCCTTCTGGGCCAGAAGACGGCCACGTGTTTCCAACGGTGCGTCGGGTTCGACGGGCTGAACGCGGTTTACATAACAAGTTGCGACATCGATGCGAAGCACGGCACTGATTATCACAAGAGATTCAAGGCATACATGAAGTATGTGCAGGACAACGATCTCATGCTTGCGGGCGCCATGTCGGACCCGAAAGGAGACAGAAGCCTGAGGCCCAGCCAGCAGGCAGACCCGGATATGTATGTCCATGTCGTTGACAGGAAGCCCGGAGGCGTGGTTGTACGCGGCGCAAAGGCCCACATTACGGGCAGTGTTAACTCTCACGAAATTATCGTCATGCCTACCCGGACCATGGGACCGGACGACAAGGACTATGCCATTTCCTTCACGATCCCTGTGGATGAGAAGGGCGTGACCATGATTTTTGGCCGGCAGACGAACGATACGAGGAGGCTGGACGGAGAAATAGACCCTGGCAATGCGAAGTACGGCATCGTTGGGGGTGAAGCCCTCATAGTGTTCGATGACGTATTCATTCCGTCGGAGCGCGTCTTCATGGATGGCGAGGTTGACTTCACAGGGCAGCTTGTGGAGACATTCGCCGGTTTCCACAGGAGTAACTACGGAGGATGCAAGGTCGGGCTCGCCGATGTGATTACGGGCGCGGCCTTATGGATGACGGAGAACAACGGTATCGAGAAGTCGCCATATCTGAGAGACCTCCTTGCCGAGATGGTCTGCATGGCTGAGACCTGCTGGTCGTGCTCACTGGCCTGCTCATACCAGGGGAGCAGGACAAACTCGGGAGCTTACACCATCAATCCTCTTCTGGCAAATGTAGTGAAGCTGAACATCACTCGCTATGCCTATGAATGGATGAGACTTGCGCAGGATATCGCGGGCGGCCTGATCATTACATTGCCTTCGGAGAAGGACTTCAGGAACCCCGAGATAGGCAAGTTCGTTGACAAGTACTTCAAAGGAAAGGCCGGGACCTCGACCATCGACCGCATGCGCATTGTCAGGCTTATTGAGAACATGGCCGTAGGCGCCGGCCTGCCTGAATCGATGCACGGAGCCGGCCCGCCCCAGGCCCAGAAGATGATGATCCAGCGACGCGCGAACATGGAGAGGAAGAAGGAGCTTGCCGAGACCATAGTGGGAATAAAGCCCGACAAATACTTCGAGAAGATTGTAGGACAGAGCGAGGCGGAGTACTTCTCGAAATTCAGGAAGTAGTCCGACACTGAACGAGAACTGAGAAAAGGTAGACCGGGCAACCGGCCTACCTTTTCGTTCTACATGGGAAGCCGGCTCATTTGCCCTTGAACTGGGGTCTTCTTTTCTCCAGGAACGCTTTGGCGCCTTCCTCGGCGTCTTCGGTCTTGAAGATATCTGAAAAGAGCCTGGCCTCGTTTTCGATAGCATCTTTCACTCCCATTTCCAGGGTCGCAACAATGCTTGCCTTGGTCGATGCGAGAGCGACGCCTCCCTTGAATACCAGTCTCTTGACCATGGCGTTCACGGCATTCTCAAGTTCCCCCGCGGGGACGACCTGGTTGACCAGCCCGATGCGGTAAGCTTCCTTCGCGTCGATCGGGTCGCCGGTAAGGCACATCTCCAGGGCTTTTCCCTTGCCCACAAGACGGGTCAATCGGACGCTTCCGCCGCCGCCGCACATGATTCCGAGCCTGATCTCGGGCTGAGCGAACTGCGCGTTTTCGGAGGCGATCCTGATATCGCAGCCCAGGGCGATCTCGCTCCCCATCCCGAACGCGAAGCCGTTGATGGCGGCAATCACGGGCTGAGGCAGCTCCTCGAGCATGGTGGGGTAGAAATAGACCTTGTGATCGTCCATGACTCTCTTTCCCTTCTTGGTCATGTCCACCCACGCCAGGATCGTCTTGTCTATGTCAGCCCCGGACATGAAGGCCCGGTCGCCGGAGCCGGTGATCACCACAACTCGTGTTTCTTTGTCACTCTTTATATCCCCGACTGCTGCCTTCAGTTCCTCCGACATCCTGGGGCTGAAGGCATTTAATACCTCCGGCCTGTTGAAGGTAATTCGGGCCACTCCGTCCTTCTTCTCGACTATGATGGTCTCGTATGGCATGTCCCTCTCCTTAATAGTTAAGGCCGGTGTGCTTTCAGGCGGGCTTCCCGGCCTCATTCTTTACGAGCTCGATGAACTGGTTTATGTCGGAGCCTGCTCCGTATATCTCTCTAACCCCTGATGACTTGAGCATGTCGTAGTCCTCGTCCGGGATAACTCCACCCAGGACGACCATGACATTGTTCATATTGTTTTCCTTAAGACCTTTCATCACCTTGGGCAGGTGGGCTTCGTAGGCGCTGGTGAAAAAGCTCATGCCGATGACGTCCACGTCTTCCTGGACTGCCATCTTGACCACCTCTTCGGGCTGACTGTAGCTGGCATACACGACCTCGAAGCCGGCGTCCTTGCAGCGGGCTGCTATCAGCCTCAGGCCGCGGTCGTGAATGTCAATCCAGTGCTTTACGAGGAGAATCCTTGGTTTACTGTTCCTGGACAATTGCCGCGCCCTCCTTCGCTTAGATTTCCAACCGGGCCTCTAGTATTTTAGCATGACGTTATATTCAGGTCCCCACCGCATCACTTTTCTTAGCGCCTTTGAGATTTCCCCTGCGGTAGCCTTGGCCTTCGCGGCCTCGACGCACGCAGGCATTACGTGGCCGTACTCGCCCTTCTTTAGCTTCTCCGTGGCGGCCAATACGCCGTTGAGAGCAGCGTCTGTCTTTGCCTGGTCTCTCCTTGCCTTGTAGTCCTTTATGCGCTCGACCGAGATTCTCGCCACCTCGGGATCGGGCCGGAAGGCTTTTACCTTCTGGGTCTCTTCCATCTGGTACTTGTTCCAGCCTACCACTATTCTCTTGCCGGTTTCGATCTCTTCTCTCCAGAGGTCGCAGTTCCGTCTGAGGACCTTCGCCAGCATGCCGTCCTTATGCGCCTTGACGAATCCGCCTGCGTCCTCAATCTCCTTGAGGATTCTTCTTCCTTCCTGCTCCATCTGATGGGTGAGCCACTCCACGTAGTACGAACCCGCCAGGGGGTCGCTTACCCTGGTAACACCGGTTTCGTGCAGAAGTATCTGCTGCGTGCGCAGGGTCAGGACAGCGGACTCCTCGGTTGGGATGCCGATTGGCTCGTCAAAGGCCGGCACCTGCATGGCGGTAGTTCCTGAAAGCGCCGCGCCCATGGCGTGATAAGCGCTGCGGATGATGTTGTTCAGCGGCTGCTGCTTTATCAACTCAAAGCAAGAAGTGTTGGTATGAGTCCTCAGATGCATGGCAGCCGGCCTGGTTGCGCCGTAGCGTTCCCTGGCGATCTGGGCCCAGAGTTTTCGCCAGGCCCTGAACATGCATATGTACTCGAAGAAATCATTGCACTGGGCGATCTGGAACCCTATGCCGGTCAGGAATTTGTCGGGATCCAGCCCGGCAGCCTTGCACGAATCCGACACGGCGATTGCGGTGCCCAGGCAGAAGCCCATCTGGTGCACGGCATCGGCGCCTGTCTCGGAAATGGCATGGCCCTGGATATTGGTATGGTTCCAGCGCGGAATCTCGTTAACACAGAAATGGATATTGTCCGTTGCCAGCTTGAGAGCGTCCTCGGTCTCCCACATGAAGTTGGGAGCGTACCATACCGTGAACACCCAGTTCATCGTATTGCCACGCAGGTTGGCGCGGGGTACGCCCTTGCTTTCAGCGTAGGCGATATAGATGGAGAATATCGGGAGGGTATCGCCATTGATCAGGATGATACTGTTCTTTGCAAGGTCGAGACCGCCGAGCATCCTGTCGAGGTCTTCATCCGTATTGCAGGAGACGCCGTCTTTTCCGATATATCCCTCGGCATCCGGCTCGTCCGGATCGATTCCAAAGTATCCCGGATAGTCCCAGACCAGGTTATAGGCTCGGCCGCCGAAATACCCTTCCATTCCGGCCTTGGTGAGCGCGTCCATGCGTTCCTTTGTATCCTCGGGCAGCCCGTATCCGTGCACCGGCTGGTTTATCCACGGCTGGTACTGATAGTGAATTGGATAGTTGCTTCTCATGTAGGGATACGAGCCGGGCATGGAGATATCTTCTATGTAATCTATATCTTTGATATCAAGAGGGGTATAGACGGGCTTGATCGGAATGCCCGAACTTGTTTTCGCGGTGAATTGCTTCCCCTTGTAGATCTCGGCGACAGTCTGGTCCCATTGCTCTTGCAGTTTCTTTGCTGCTTCCAGAGTCTTATCATTGAACATTCTGCCCTCCCTGTGTGACTATCTACCCTTGAACTCCGGTTTTCGTTTCTCCATGAACGCGGCCCTTGCTTCAGCCACGTCCTCACTGGAGAAGATGGTCGGCATCATCATAGTCGTCCATGCCCACTCCTCGGGCGCCTTGCGGTTGAGCACCTTCTTTATCAGCTTCTGGGCCAGGGGCGCGCCCTTCTTCATGCCATCGGCTATCTTCCACGCTTCTTCCATAAGCTGATCATGAGGAACCACCTTGTTGACCAGTCCGACGGCTTTGGCCTCCTCCGCGTTGAAAGTAGCGCCGGTGAGGGCCATGTAGGCGATTGTCCGTTTGCCCAGTATCTCCGCGCCTCTCAGCAAGGTCTCGATCGGTATCTGGCCCCAGTTCACTTCTCTCGTGCTGAAACGCGCCTTTTCGGAAGCAATCACCACATCGCAGGTCAGGGTGATGCCGGTGCCGAAACCGTAGGCATAGCCGTTAACCGCGGCGATGACGGGCTTGGGCAGGGACTCGAAATGCAGGAAAGGCCGGGCGACGTTCTCGATGAATTCGATTCCCTTGACAATCTTATCGAACTCAAACTTCCCGACGTCGGCTCCGGCGCTGAAGGCCTCCCCCTTGCCTGTCAGGATAACTACCCGGATGTCGTCATCATTCTCGATATCCGTCAGCGCGTTGTCGAGGTCCTGGAATACAGCGGGGCTCGCGGCGTTCATCTTGTCCGGCCGGTTAAAGCTGATGGTAGCTACCTGGTCCTTCTTTTCAAGAAGGATAGTCTCGAATTCCATAGTCTCCCCTTTCTTGATTGGCCTGCTGCTTAGTCGGCTCCGGCTAATACCCGATCGACTCGAGCTCTTTCTGCAGGATTTCCTTAAGATATCCGAGCCTTTCCTTGCCGGGCTTGAAATCAAAAGCGATGGTTCCGTACGGGTCAACCTCTTCCCTGATAAGCCTCACCTGTTCTCTGGTCGGTTTCTCAGTTTCGGGGACGTCTTTCGGTACTTCCAGTTCGAAGCCCGTGTTGTTGACCACGTCCTCGACGTTAACGCCCGGGTGAACGGAATCTATCCTGAAAGGCTTATCCTTCTCGTGCTTGCTTATGACGGCGAGATTTGTGATGTACCGGATCGGCCCCGGCCTGTAGCCGGACTTCATGCGTTCTTCCGCGCCGATAAGGTACCTGGTGCCTGTAATAACATCAACCCTGGGCACGAAGGTCATTTTTGAATGGCCGGGGAAATAGCCAATCATCTTGCGATGCATCTTGATCACTTCGGGAGCGCCCGCGCCGCCGGGACCGCGCAGCTTCGGTTTATCGTACTCACCCACAACAGAAAGGTTGATATTTCCAAAACCGTCGGCCTGGATGCTCGAAATGGCCTCGACATCCCCTCTGCCTTTCAGATGCACAGAATTCAGGTCTTCGAGCATCGTCCACATTAGCGCCGCTCCTCTGGTGGCAGCGGCTTCGGCGCGAGTGAAGGAGAGCTGAAAGGGTCTCGAGTCCACGGAAGCATAGGCGAGCAGCACGATGTTCGGGGCGTGCGTTATCTTCGCCAGGATATAGCTTGCGTAGGCGAGAGGGGTGAAGGATCCCAGAAGCACAACATCGCCGTCTTCTATTTCCCTGGACAGGGTCACGCACATCAGTTCACCCACGGAATAGTCGGTCGCATATTCTTTCATAGGAATTTCACCTCCCTTGCCAGTCTGCGCAGAATTGCGGCCTGTCTCATGCCTCCAATCGCTTCCAGGTACTCGAATTCCGGCTTCATCACATAGTCACTGAGATACTGCTTGAAGCTTTCCGGGCTGGCTGCCATCTCCATATACTTCATCATGTGCCAGGGATCGAACGTATACGACGGCGCGCAGGAAGTCGGGTGCGCCCCGAGGGGAGCTTCAATAACCATGTCCACCTGGAACCGGGGGATCTTCGTCTTCTCGGGATGCTTCCGGATTTCCTCGGTCGGCACTATTTCTTCTACCGACACTATCCTTTTCTTCGCTGCCCGGATCATCTCAATATCGGTGGCGGATGTGCCCTCGATCTGCACGCTTCCGGCGTGGTCTGCCCTGGTCGCGTGAATGATCGCCACGTCCGGAACGATGGCGGAGGCCGCAATCAGGTCTTCGCCGGTGAAGGGGCACTTGATCTCCTTGTAGAACTCGGGCCTGAACTTCACAAGGTCCGAGCCGAACGGACCGCGGTAGGGAAGGAAAGGCACGTTTCGCCCGCCTGCCTCAAGCCCGATGATCACCGCAAGGCCGGTTATCTCATCATACGGAAGGCCTTCCTTCTCGATCGCCCTGCGGAAATTGGGTGCGAGCCCGAATGCCTCCATGCTCACAAAGGAGAACATGAGCCTCTTCAGGGCTCCAGCCCCGATCAGCATATCGATATCGATGCTTCCGACAACGGTTATGGCCGTGAGATTCTTGATTCCTGATCGTATAATCTCGCGAATGATGGCCATCGGATGACTGCCCAGCCAGGCCCCTCCAACGGCCACCTTGTCCCCATCTTTGATGATCTTGGTAATGTCGCTTAGCTTCCCGACCTTGTTTTCACCGGGCATAGATCTCTCCTTTCTCTGGTATTTAGTTCAACCTGAGAGGGCAACGGCGAAAATCCCGCGGGCGAAGACGCACGACCGGGCTCTCCTGAAGGAATGTCCAACCGCAAGCATTCTAGCAAGAGCCCCTTTCCCTGTCAACGGGCGAGAGTACGCGTGCCTAACTGCCCAGAATTCGACGGGCTGCCCGCAAACCTGACAGCGCCACTGCGGGAACGCCGCCTCCCGGAACGGTCCAGTGGCCGGCCAGGTAGAGGTTTGGGATTGGAGTCTTCTGGTCCGGTCTTTTCATGAACATTCCCGGCGTGAAAGCCCACCCCATAGCTGCTCCCAGGGAATTCAAAGTATACCTTTCGTATGTCAGCGGAGTGGCCGCCTCCCGGACGAGTATGTGCCGGGAAAGCTGCGGGATGAGCTTCTCAGCTTTCCGGACCAATTCCTCGGCAAACCTGTCTTTTTCCTCTCTCCAGCTCTTCCCGGCCAGGTTATAAGGCGCCATTGTCATTAATATGACTGCATGTTTGCCCGGCGGTGCGAGATTGGGGTCGAGGTATGTCGGGACGGCGATCCCGAAACATGGGATGGATAGTCCACCGTCAAGCAGGCGCTGCCATTCCTTTGAATTATCGAAGCTCTCATAGACAATGGTCTCGGGCGCAACAAGACCGTGCTTTCTGGGATCGATATCCACGCCCAGATATACGTAGAAGGCTGAGAGGCTGATTTCTAATTGGTCCAGGGAAGCTGTGAACCCCTTAGGGAGACTTTCCACTCCGACGAGGTTGAGAAAGGTCGCCCTCGCTGCCACATTCGAGACGACATGCTCGGCTTGTACGCTTCTGCCGTTCCTTAACCGCACCCAGCACGCCCTGCCGTTACCCACCAGGATTCTATCAACGCACGCTCTGAACTCGATCTCACCGCCGTGTTTCTTAAGAATACGGACGAAGGTATCTGGTATGGCCTGCATGCCTCCCACCGGGTAGAAGTATCCGCGAAGCTGTTCGGTGACCAGTAGCGCGGAGTAGTCAATGGCAGAGTTCTTCCACGTCGGGTTCCACAGGTGCCAGTTCGACGAAGCTAGCGCTTTCAATTCGGGATCCCTAACGTACTCATCCATCAGTTCCTGGAATGATTTGTCCTTATACCTGGAAAGGAGCGGGGTCAACCTGGGAAGGTGTTTTACGTCGTCGTAGATAGACTTGATTGTAGCGAAAAGACCCTCTATGCCCTCTTTTTCTCGGGGAAAGAGCATACCGAGCTGCCGGGGCAAGGAGTCAATACCCCTTGAGCTGTCCAGCGTAAGGCCCGGGAAGATGAACCGTTGCGTTTGCTCCCTGAATGCAAATTCATCCTGCATACCCAGCGCTGTGACCACACGCTCAAAAGCGCCGCTTTCATTACCTCCGGTAAGGTGCAATACCCCTGCATCGAATTTGAAACCCTTGCGGGAGAACGAGGTGCAGCATCCGCCGGGAATATGATGCTGTTCGAAGACCTTTACTTTCAGTCCCTGTTTCGCCAGGTGCACTGCGCACGCCAGGCCTCCAATCCCGGAACCTATGACTACCACCTGGACCTGCTCATCAAAACCGGCTGTTCGCGCCATTTCAATCTCCGTGGTCATGTTAGGACATAAGAAGTCTAGACAGCGCCCCTGTACGCTGTCAATAGACCTTGGTGGAACTACTGTACTTGCGTCTTGCGCTTGCTGATGGCAGAATATCAGTGCCCAGAGGGACATCCGACAGGAATACCCCTGCTGGGATAGAGAGGACGGTGCACATGGTTGGGATTACTTCCTATGGCGCTTATATACCACTGTTGCGTATAAGCCGCAAGACGATCTCCGCTGCTACGGGATGGCTTGGATCGGGGACCGGGTTGCCCGGCGAGAAGTCGGTAGCCGGTTACGATGAGGACAGTATCACGATGGCGGTGGCTGCCGCTGTGGACTGCCTTGGAGGCAAGGACCGCGAAAGCATGGACGAGCTGTACTTCGCTACCACTACGTCCCCATACCGGGAGAGACAGAGCGCGGTCATCATCGGGACCGCACTGGACCTTCGTCCGGAGATCAGGACGGCGGATTTTAGTAACTCGATCAAGAGCGGAACCACCGCTCTGCTGGCGGCGCTCGACAGCGCCAGGGCTGAGACAAGAAACATAATGGTCTGCGCCTCAGATTGTAGACAGGGCAAAGCGGGCGGGACCCAGGAACAGTCTTGCGGCGACGGGGCGGCCGCGTTCACCGTCGGAAGCGAGGAGGTCATCGCTACGCTGGGTGGTTGCTATTCCTTATCCTACGATTTCGTGGACTACTGGCGGACGGAGGGGGACAGATTCGACAGGGTATGGGAGGATAGATGGATACGTGATATAGGCTACAGTAAATTTATTCCTGAAGCTATTACAGGGCTGTTGAAGAAGTACAATCTCGATATCAAAGACTTCGCCAGAGTCATATACCCTTGCCTGTATCCCAGGGAACATGCCGCCATTGGCAAGAAACTGGGCGCTGAGCCGGTGCAAATACAGGACCAGTTATTCTCCTCGGTTGGGGATACGGGAACTGCCTATCCGCTCATGATGCTGGTGGCGGCTCTCGAAGAAGCTAAACCGGGTGAAAGAATTCTGCTCACCAGCTACGGCAATGGCTGCGATGTCATGTTTTTTGAGGTGACGCCCGCCATAGAGAAATTGCGGGAGCGACGAGGGACCAGAAAGCATATTATCTCGAAAAAGGAATTGAGCAGCTACCAGAAATACGCCGCATTCCGCGAATTGATGATGGTAGATACGGGCCGGAGGGGTGAGGAAATTGGAGCAACCCAGCTTTCGACCCTATGGCGAGAACGGCGAATGGTCATGGGTCTTTGCGGCTCCAGGTGCAAGTCATGCGGGACCCCCCAATACCCGCGACAGGTAATCTGCGCCAATCCGGATTGTGGAGCAGTCGGGCTTATGGACCCTTACCGGTTCTCCGATAGAAAAGGCCGGCTCATCACGTTCACCGGTGACGCGCTCGCGCCGACCCCCAATCCCCCGGCAATCTACGGCGTGGTGGCGTTTGACGGCGGCGGAAGATATACGTTTGACCTGACGGACTGCGATCTAGAGTCCCTGCATGTGGATATGCCCGTCGAGATGAGTTTCCGCAGAAAGTACAAGGATACAACGCGCGGGATACACGGCTATTTCTGGAAAGCATCACCGGGAAGAGACTAATGACTATACCTGAAAAGGGGGCATTATGGAAGAAGGGATAAGGGACCGGGTCGCAATAATCGGCATGGGCTGCACAAGCTTTGGAGAACGATGGGACAAGAGCCCTGATGAATTAATGGTCGAAGCGTTCATGGAAGCACTTGAAGATGCGGGAATAGAGAAGAAAGACATCGGGGCCGGCTGGCTGGGTACCTGCTACGAGGAGACGAATGTCGGCAAGTCGGCCATCCCACTCTCTGTAGCGCTCAAGCTGCCGTTCGTGGCGGCTACCAGAGTCGAGAACTGGTGTGCGACCGGTTCGGAAGCCCTCCGGGGAGCATGCTACGCAGTGGCCGCGGGAGCATACAAGATATGCCTCGCGCTCGGCGTGGAAAAATTGAAGGATACCGGCTATGGCGGTCTTCCGCAGAACGAGGTCCAGTGGGGAACCGTGCGCAGGCTCATTGACTCGAACCAGACCGCGCCGGGAATGTTCGCCATGCTGGCTACGAGGTACTTCAGCCGCTACAATATATCGCCGGAAGACGGGAAGAGAATGCTGGCCATGATCTCGGCAAAGAGTCACCGGAACGGGGCCCTGAATCCGAAGGCGCACCTCCGCAGGGAAGTGACGGTAGAGCAGATAATGAACGCCCCGATAGTTGCCTGGCCGCTTGGCCTGTTCGACTGCTGCGGCGTAAGCGATGGCTCGGCAGCGGCGATAGTGACCAGGGCGGACCTGGCGAAGAAGTTCAGACCTGATCCGGTCTACGTGAAGTCGCTACAGATTGCGGCAAGCTCGGGGCAAGAAATGCTCTATTCTGACGACTGGACCCACGTCGAGTCCACTCTTCATGCGGCCAAGCGGGCTTATGTCCAAGCAGGGATCAAGGTCCCTCGCGAGGAAATCAGCATGTCCGAGGTTCATGACTGCTTTTCGATTACCGAAGCGATCACCATGGAGGACCTCGAGTTCAGTCCCAGGGGCAAAGTCAAGGATGACATCGAAAGCGGCTTCTTCGAGTTGGGTGGTTCTCTTCCAGTTCAACCGGACGGAGGACTGAAGTCATTCGGTCATCCGGTAGGAGCTTCCGGGCTGCGCATGATGTACGAGATGTACAAGCAGCTGCAGGGCAAGGCTGGAGCCCGGCAGATCAAGAATCCACGGTTCGGGCTCACGCATAATCTTGGCGGCGTTCCCTCTGTGAACGTAGCCAGCGTGATCATAGTTGGTCTCTAGACCCGAAGCGGATATCAAGGAGGTGTAATGATTCCCGAGGAAGCAAGACAATTCATCGGGAAGACGGCTGTCCCCATTGTACGGGAGGTAGAAAGAGGGGCCATCAGGAGGTATGCTGACGCCGTTGGCAATAATAATCCTCTTTATTGCGATGAGGAGTACGCCGCTGGTTCGCGCTACGGAGATATCATAGCACCGCCCGGTTTCTTTGGGTGGCCCATCAAGCCGGCAAAGTCAACAACGGGGCTGCCGGAGATCGTGGGTGACCTTCAGGAAGCTCTGGCCAGGGGAGGCTTTCCCCGTATCCTGGACGGGGGTATTTCATACGAGTTCTTTTTGACTGTGAGAGCGGATGATATGCTAATCGCCAGCGTCAAGGTCAGTAACATAACCGAGAAAGAGGGTAAGAGCGGAGCCATGATGGTCTGCCGGCTGGAGACGACCTTTTTGAACCAGAACGGGGACGAGGTGGCAAGAGCATATCAGACCTTCATAGCGCGTTAACGGATACAGGAATGCGTCAAGTCCAAACCGTACTTGGCCCGATTGTGCCCGAAGAGCTTGGATTCACACTGATGCACGAACACCTTATCTGCGGGCACCCCAGTAGTCTTGAACCGCTTCGGGCGAATGAGCTTGAAGATGTAGTTGAGCTTTGTGTGGACTCGCTGGAGGAAGCAAGGTCGTACGGTCTGGAAACCCTGGTTGATGCCACGCCCATTGACCTGGGCAGGGACGTAGAATTGCTAAGGCGCGTCTCCAGCAAAACAGGCGTGAATATCATAGCGGCGACCGGATTCTATATGGAAACGCCGGATTCCCCGTACAGGGAGAAATTGACGAGCCCTGAAGGATTCTACGAAATCTTGATGCGCGAAATCTCCATAGGAATCGAGGGAACAGGTATCAAGGCTGGTGTCATAAAAGTAGGGACAGGGAACGGGTCTATATCTGAATATGAATCTAACATCCTCAAGGCAGCCGCCCGGGCGCAGAAGGAGACCGGCGTCCCTATAATTACACATACCGAGTCCGGCACGATGGGGCCTGAACAGGCCGACCTCCTCCTGTCAGAGGGAGCAGAACCGTCGCGTGTGGCAATCGGAC
>JACUUS010000042.1 GCA_014859215.1 Dehalococcoidia bacterium
ATACATGTCAGACAAGCCACGCAACGCTCGCCCTCTACTTCCGAGACTACCCCGCCTACCATGAGGTGAGGGCGGGAAAGGACCGTAACCGCCCTTGATACAGCGCCCCTGGCCTGCGCGATCGACTCCTCAATCGTCTTCGGCGCATGGGCAAGGCCGCACAGATATATTCCTTCATTCACGAAATCCAGCGGCCGCAGCTTCATGTGAGCTTCCATGTAAAAGCCGTCCTGGGTCAGCGGAAGCTTCAGTTTGCTGGCGAATTCCGGCGCATCGGGCTGGGGCCGGATGGCGCTGCTGAGAACGAGCAAGTCCGGCTCGAGAAGCAAGTCCGATCCCAGTATTGAGTCGAACACCTTCACCTTCAGGTTCTTGCCATCCTGTGTGACCTCCGGCTTCCTGTCAACATCAAACCTGATGAATGTAACCCCCTTGTCCCTGGCCTCCCGGTACTTGAGCTCCTTCATACCGTAAGTGCGAATATCGCGGTACAGGATGTAGACTTCAGCTTCAGGGTTCTTCTCCTTGAGCTTGATCGCGTTCTTGATCGCCTCACCGCAGCATACCCTGCTGCAGTACATGTGGTCTTCCTCCCGCGACCCCACGCACTGTATCATCGCCACCGACTTGAGTCCTTTGATGTCTTCTCCACCCTCGGCGATCTTCTTCTCAAAATCCGTCTGCGCCATCACCCGGTCGGACTGGCCCGCAAGGTACTCGGTGGGCTTGTACTCAACCGCGCCGGTAGCGAGAATAACGGCACCGTGCTCGATTTCCGTTGTCTCTCCGGCTGCAGAAATCACTGACTTGAAATTGCCTACGTAGCCGGAGAACTCCTGCAGCTGTGCGCCGGTATACACCTTGATCCGGGGCTCCTGCCTGACGCGCTCGACAACGGACTTGAGAAGGGCCTGGGGATCGGAACCTTCCAGCGTATAGTGAATATTCTTCAGGTTGCCCCCCAGTTCATTCTCCCTTTCGACAAGCGCTGTGTCGAATCCCTGCTCGGCCAGGCCCAGCGCGGCTGTCATACCGGCAAGACCGCCTCCTACTACGAGACCCTTCCTGGTTACCGCCGACGGTGATTTATGCAGGGGTTCCAGGGTCGCGGAGCGCGCGACCGCCATCCGAACAAGGTCCCTGGCCTTCTCGGTGGCCTCCGCGGAGTGCGTCGCGTGCACCCACGAACACTGGTCCCTGATATTGGCCATTTCGAAGAGGTACTTGTTAAGACCCGCCTCCCTGATGCTGTCCTGGAAGAGCGGCTCGTGAGTCCTGGGACTGCATGATGCTACGACAACACGGTTCAGCCCCTGCTCCTTTATGGTCTGGATTATCTTCACCTGCGCATCGGTGGAACATGTATAGAGGTTTTCTTCAGCATGGACCACATAGGGAAGGCTTCTGGCGTATTCCGCGACCGAAGGAACATCAACGACACGGGCAATGTTCGTTCCGCACCGGCACACGAATACGCCTATCCTCGGCTCCTGCCCGCTGACGTCAATTTCGGGCGGGTATTCTTTCTCCACCACCATGCTGCCCCTGGCTTCGGCAATCGCGCCTGATGCGAGACTGGCCGCGCTGCTTCCATGCATAACGGATTCCGGAATATCCATGGGCGCGTCGAAGACACCCGCCACGTAGATGCCCGGCTTCGAAGTCATGTTGGGCTGGAGTTCGTCGGTCTGGCAGAAACCAAACCTGTCGAGCTCTATGGACAGAATCCCCGCCAGCTTCTTCGTGCTGGTGGAAGGCGTCAGCCCGATAGAGAGCACGACCATGTCGAACTCCTCCTGGACCTTCTTGCCGTCCTCGCCCGCATACTCCATGAGCAGGTTGTTGCTGCGCTGCAGCTCCTTGATGCCTGAGACTATGCCACGCACGTATTTCACGCCGAACTTGCTTTTCGCAGACTCGTAATACCGTTCGAAGCCTTTGCCAAAGGCCCTCATATCGTTGAAAAAGATCGTCGGCTGTATTTCAGCGGCGTGTTCCCTTGCTATGATCGCCTGCTTGGTGGCGTACATGCAGCATACCGACGAGCAGTAATCACGCCCACAGGTCTCGTCCCGGGAGCCCACGCATTGTATCCAGGCCACTTTTATTGGATGCTTGCCGTCCGAAGGCCGCAGCACCTGCCCCTGGAACGGGCCCGAAGCCGATAGAATGCGCTCGAACTGCAGGCTCGTAACCACGTTGGGCATTCGCCCGTACCCGTATTCAGGCTTGAGGACCGCGTCGAAAGGCTCGAAACCGGGGGCGAGCACCATTGAGCCAACCTGAAGCTCGAGCACCTCATCTTTCATAGTATGGTCAAGAGCATGAGCCTGGCAGGCCGCGACGCACTGGTAACACTCGCTGCACAGCCCGCAGGCGACGCACCTTGCCGCCTCTGCCCTGGCCTGCTCTTCCGTCAGGGCGTGCATCACTTCCCGGAAATCGCTCTTTCTCTCCTGTGCGGAAACGTGCGACGGTTTTTCACGCGGCTGCTTCTCGATATCATCGAGAGTAACGTCCACCTTGGTGAAATCGCGGTCGCGACCGGCCCTGAGATCGTCACGACGCAGGTACCTGTCAATCGATATGGCCGCTTCCTTTCCGGCGGCTATGGCCTCGATAACGGTTGCCGGCCCGAGAACAGCGTCCCCACCGGCAAACACACCGGGAATATTCGTCTGCAGTGTGACCTTGTCCACCTTCACGGTCGAGCCTCTTCCTGTTTCAATAGGGCTTTTCGGCCCCAGGAACGACAGGTCGGGGGACTGGCCGATCGCTGGTATTACGTTGTCCACCTCGATTTTAAACTCCGAACCCTTCACAGGTACGGGCCGGCGGCGTCCGCTCTCATCGGGCTCGCCCAGTTCCATGCGGATGCACTCGATGGCGCTCACCTTCCCGCTGCTGCCGATAATCCTGGAGGGCGCCACCAGGTACTGGATCTTGATGCCTTCCTCCTCCGCCTCCACTATTTCCTCTTCGTTAGCCGGCATTTCCTGCCTCGAACGGCGATAGAGTATATAGACTTCTTTCGCGCCAAGCCGCAGCGCGGACCTTGCGGCATCGATTGCCACGTTGCCGCCGCCTATTACTGCAACCTTCTGGCCAATGGCGACGGTGTTCCCCAGGTTCACATCCCAGAGGAATCCTACACCCGAAAGGACGCCTCCCAGGTCTTCGCCTTGGACATCCATCCGGTTGTTGCGGTGAGCTCCCACCGCAACAAAGGTCGCTTCATAGCCCTGAGCCGCCAGGTCTTCAAGCTTGACCGAATCACCGACGCGGGTGTTCGTCTTTATCTCGACGCCCGCGGACTTGATGAAATCGATCTCCGCGTTCAGCACGTCCTTACCCAGCCTGTAGGACGGGATTCCCACGGCCATCATACCGCCGGCGACCGGCAGTGCTTCGAACACCGTGGGCTGGTACCCCCACAGGGCGAGGTAGTAAGCCGCCGTCAGCCCGGCCGGGCCCGAACCGACTATGGCAACCTTCTTGTTCTTGCTCTCCATCCGGGCCGGAGGCTGGTCTTCGCCTGAAGCTCTCACCGTATCCGCGGCGAACCTCTTAAGCTGGCAAATCGCCACCGGCTCGTCCACTTTTCCACGGGTGCATTCCATCTCGCACGGATGCGTGCAAACACGTCCGCAAACAGCGGGGAACGGGTTCTCTTCCCTGATCAGGTTGAGGGCTTCCCTGTACTTGCCTTCCGCGATGAGGGCTACGTAACCCTGCACGCTGATATGGGCCGGGCACGCAATCTTGCAGGGGGAAGTCCCTCTCTTGCTTATGGCCATAGCGCTGGGAATAGCCTGCGGGTAGCGCTTGTACACGGCCTTCCGAATCGCCAGTCCTTCCTCGAACTCACTCCCGAGACTTACGGGACAGACCGATACGCAGTCCCCGCACGAGCTGCACTTGCTCATATCGATGAACCGGGGCTTTTTCAGTACCTTGACGGTGAAGTTGCCTTCCTCGCCCTGCACGGACTGGAGCTCGGCATTGGTGATAAGCTCGATATTGAGATGCCTGCCCACCTCGATCAGCTTCGGCGAAATCATACACATGGAGCAGTCATTTGTCGGGAATGTCTTGTCAAGCTGGGACATTCTTCCGCCGATGGACGTATTCTCCTCGACCATGTAGACTTTGAACCCGGAGTTGGCCAGGTCCAGGGCCGACTGCATCCCGCATATACCGCCGCCAACCACCATAACGGCCCCTGTCTTGTTTGAATCCCGTTGCTTCCCGTTGCTGCTCATGATCCCGTCCTGCTCTTAGATTAAGCCCTTACTGCGCAAGAAAGGCCTCGGGTCAACTATATGCCTGCCCAACCACTTCTCCACCGCCGGGTCGCCGAAAGCGAGGCCCATAAGCTCGCTGAAATAGAATACCGGCACGTTGTACTCTTTTCCGGCTTCCTGCGAGATCTCCTTCTGCTTGCTGTCCAGATTCATGTGACACATGGGGCAGGCGACAACGATACAGTCTGCTCCCGCCTCTTCGGCCATATCGAACAGCTTCTGGGTCAGTTTCATCTGTATGTCAGGCCTGGTGAGCGTCAGGCTTCCGCCGCAGCAATCGGTCTTGTACGACCAGTTCTTCACATTCGCACCCAGGCTCTTCAGAATGCAGTCCATCTCCAGCGGGTTTTCCGCGTTCTTCGCATCGGTGATTTTCGGAGGTCTGGCAGTGAGGCAGCCGTAGTAGGATACCGGGCTGATGGCTGCCAGGGATTTCCTTACCCTGTCCCTGATTTCCTTCTCGCCGACATTGACCCAGAAAAAGTCCACAACGGACTTCACTCTGGCCTTGCCCTCATAGACACCGGCTATGCCTTCCACCGGCTTGCCGTCGAGCATGTGCTTTTCCGCCACCTTCAGCCTCTGGTAGCAGGCGGCGCATGGTACAACCACATCGAGCCCGGTCTTTTCCGCCAGGGCAAGGTTGCGGGCCGCCAGGGCTACAGCCAGCCTGTCGTTGGTTACGTGAGCCGATGAGGACCCGCAGCAAGTCCAGTCTTCAAGTTCGTGAAAATGGACTCCCAGGCTTTTCGAAACGGCTTCGACAGATTCGAGATATTCTCGCGCCAGTCCTTCAAGAGAACACCCGGGGTACAGTGTGGCCTCCATAGCTATCCTTTCCGCTCCGCTGCGCGGAATATATCCTTTACCTGCTTGTTGCCTCCCAGTTTGGCGGGCAGTACCTTGACTTTGCCTTTCTTGAACATGCTCATGCCGGTACCAGCCTGGTCCATGACACCTTTCAGCCCGCCGCTCTTGAGAGCGTAGGTCACCGCCATCGAAGCCTCGTGCACCCTGCCAAATCTCTTCATGGATGCAAGGAAGGCATCATGAAATATGGGAATGTTCTTCTGGGAGGGCGTCGCTTCCTTCCTCGAAATCTGCCTCAGGGTGTCCATTACATGAGCTATATCGATGCTGTTCGGGCACCTGGTTGTGCAAGTCTCGCACGAAGCGCAAACCCATATAGTGTCGCTAGCCAGCACCTGCTCCCGGAGTCCAAGATGGACACTGCGCATCAATTTGTGAGGGACGATGTCCATGGCGAAGCTTACGGGACAACCATTTGTACACTTCTCGCACTGGAAACACGCTGAAACCTTCTCTCCACTCAATGCTTCCACCTTCTTGCGGAATGAAGAGTCAGGCCTTATCTCCTGCGGTAACTCTTTGACTGTCATATCCTGCCTCTTTCCGTACGGACATGCGGGCACGGCATGTTCCGGTTGTGACTGGAAATGGTTGGTGTGACCGGGGGCTTCAGTGGAACTGGTGAGGCGCTACGTATGATCGAGGTAATTCGTGAGCTCTCGAAGGCAATCGTTTCCACCTGTACCTCGCGTTTATGATAGCACAAAAGAACGCACCAGTCTATTCTTAGCTTGCCTTATTTCTCCCCACCGGAACGTGCTTATTCCCGGAGCCAATCGTAGCCTGGTACCGCCGCGGGTTACGCTCCTGATCCGGGCGGATAGAAAACCCCGTCATCCACCAGGCAGGCAAAGGGAGTAAGCGAGTGAAGCCGGCGGGCAGCCCCGCCCATGATATGCTCAACGCGCACTCCCTGAACGCATAATGCATCAGCTATAAGCCGGCGATGGCAGCGCCAGGGGAGAGCCTCTGCGCACATCAAGACAGGCACATTGCTCTCAGCCAGCGCAATCAACTCCTCGAGGTTCTCCCGAAACTCCGCCGTCTGCATGTGATCGGCGAATCCACGGAACCCAGCGCTGCGCCAGCCCAGGTTGGGCGAATCAGGACGCGGACGGCGCAGCCCGCCCAACCCGCTCCTATGACAGTAGCCGATACTTTCCCTCAACAGCGCCTCCTCCAGGGCAGCGCTGTTGAATTGCGGATTGCGCCGTGAACGCGGAATGGTCCTGACATCTACAACCAGGCCTGCGCCATTGCTCCTGAGCATCTCGATGAATTGTTCGAGAGGCCTGGTTGAGTGCCCGATTGTCAGAACAGTGTTCATTCGTGTCCGTATCCGGCAGTCACGCGATGATCTCCCACTTACAGAATACAGCATTCATAAACGCAGCGCGATAAGCGCCGCTTCGGGTTTCACCCGGTGTCAGTCACGCTTCAGTAGAAACCGAATACGAGTTATGCTAGAATACTCAAGGGTGACGGCCCGGGGCATACCGGCCTTGCCCTGATTACTCAGCTCCCAGGCTGAGCAGCAAGCACAAGCTAGAGGGAGGGCTATGAAGTCCAATAGCAAACTGGAGAAAATACTCGAAAGCGGCCACTTTGCCGTCACCGGCGAGTTGGGTCCTCCTACGAGTGCTAACGCTGAGGTCATAAGGAAGAAGGCAAGATATTTAAAGGGCAATGTGGATGCCGTGAACGTCACCGACGGGCAGACTGCCGTGGTCCGGATGTCCAGCTGGGCTGCCTGTATTATCGGGAAAGAGGAAGGCCTCGAGCCGACTGTCCAGATGACCTGCCGGGACCGGAACCGGATCGCAATGCAGATGGACATACTTGGCGTAGCCGCCATGGGAATCAACAATATGCTGTGCCTGACAGGCGACCACCAGATATTCGGAAACCATCCGATGGCCAGAGGCGTATACGATCTGGACTCGATCCAGCTTATCAAGATGGTGAAGGATATGCGGGACGAGAAGAAGTTCCAGTGCGGAGACACGATGGATGTCGAGCCCAGGTTGTTCATTGGAGCGGCGGAGAACCCGTTCGCCGATCCCTTCGAGTTCAGAGTGTTCCGCCTGGCGAATAAGATAGCGGCGGGCGCAGACTTCATCCAGACACAGATCATCTACAATGTTGAGAAGTTTGCCCGCTGGATGGAAGAAATACGCGATCAGGGTCTCGATAAGAAGATCAAGGTGCTCGCCGGTGTAGCGCCCATAAAGTCCATCGGCGCGGCAAGGTACATGCAGACCAAGGTACCCGGAATGGATGTTCCCGAACCACTTATCACCCGCTTGAAGGGGGTTCCCAAGGAACAGGTCTCCAAAGAGGGCATCAAACAGTGTGTTGACATAATACAGCAGATAAGAGAAATCAAGGGCGTCGCCGGAATCCACCTGATGGCAATCGAGTGGGAAGAGGCGGTCCCCGAGATAATGGAAATGGCAGGCCTCCTGCCGCGACCTCAGGCTTAAGGCTGGTAATTCGACTTGCGCACATTAAGGCGACCCCCGGCGGGTCGCCTTTTTCTCCGAATGAGAACAGGGCAGGCGGGCGAGCCGCCGGCATCGCCCCTACCAATCCCGGCCCCGGAGTTTCCGCCACGACGCAGCAGATTACGATAACCAGGTCGCCGATTCCTTTGCGTGGGAATCGCTCTGATCGAAGCTCGTTGACAAAGTCAAGAGGATATGGTTGAATATTACGGGTTCGTGCCGTCCCGCACGACTCTTCTTTTCACCGGCACCGTATCCAGTCATAAACAACGGCGACATCCAGGGGTCGAATTACGATACTAGAATCCAGAGGGAGGTACTGAATGGTTCCAGAGGAATTGAAGCAGTACATTGGCAAAGTTGACCCGCCACATGTCAGGGAGGTCGAGAGAGGAGCTATACGCAGGTATGCCGAAGCCGTGGAAAACCCGAACCCTCTCTACTTCGACGAAGAGTATGCGGCAGATTCAAGGTACGGCGGCATCATAGCGCCGCCGGGGTTCTTCGGCTGGAGCATTAAAGGGGCGACGAGTTCGGAGGGCATTGTCGGCTTGATGACCGCCATGATTAACGCAGGTTATTACAGGATACTCGACGGCGGTATAACTTACGAGTTTTTCTTGCCGGTCCGCGCCGGTGACATCCTCGTCGCCAGCCCGAAGGTGAAGGATGTAACCGCCAGAGAAGGCAAATCAGGGACAATGATCATTTGCCAGTTCGAAACGAGCTACCTTAATCAGAATGGTGACCTGGTAGCCACTGCATCCCAGAACCTCATCGGGCGATAGGCCTATCTCTAAGCATTGAAGGAGAAATACATGTCGAATAATCAGATCTTTTGGGAAGACGTCAAGGAAGGCATGGAGCTGCCGACGCTGCCGAAGATCGCTCACTCAGTGATGCTTGTCAAATGGGCCGGGGCCAGCGGTGACTTCAATCCGCATCACTACGAGGATGCTTTTGCGAAATCCCAGGGCACCGGCGGAGTCATCGTCCACGGCCTCCTGAAACACGCCTGGCTTGTCCAGCTCGTGACCAACTGGATGGGCGACGAGGGTTTCATGAAGAAATTCTCCTGCCAGTACAGGGGAATGGACTACCCGCGTTTGATGAAGACAATGAACGAGCCCGTGGAGGGCGAGACCTGGCTCTGCAAGGGCAAGATCGTCAAGAAATTTGTCGACGGCGAGAATCACTGCGTCGACCTTGAAATAGGTGTCGAGAACGGCAAGGGCGAAGTTACGACTCCAGGCACGGCTACGGTAATCCTTCCCACAAGGAGCTAAAAGCCAGAGATTAAGGAGAATAGTAGAATAATGGCGAAAAGGAAGTTCCATACGAGAATCTGCGATGTGCTCGGGATCGAGTATCCAGTCATCCAGGCCGGTATGGGCGGCTTCTCAGACCCGCCGCTCGTCATCGCCGTATCTGAAGCGGGAGGGCTCGGCACTCTCGGAGCAGCCGTTTACGAGCCCGATACCCTCGATGCCGCGATAAAGGAGATAAGAAGAGGCACAAGCAAACCCTTCGCAATCGATCTGCTGCTCCCGGATAGTCTCAAGGACATGGAGGGGGTCAGCAAAGAAGGGTTGATGAAGTATATCCCGGACAATTACTTCGAGTATCTCAAGGAACTGAGAAAGAAGTTCAACGTTCCCGACAATTATCACAGCAACAGGGGAGGCGCCCTCTGGACATCTGAGGGGACCAAAGCGCTGGTCCAGGTATGCCTCGACAACAATGTCCCGGTTATCGCCGCCGGCCTGGGCAGGCTGGGCTGGGTAATGCCCGAGTGCCGGTCTCGCGGGATCAAGACCATCGCCATAGGCGCCAACGTGAAGATGGCTTTGAAGCATGTCGAAGACAAAGTCGATGTAATAGTAGCCCAGGGCTATGACGCCGGCGGGCATACCGGTAATATCGGGACGCTCGCGGTGGTGCCTCAAATAGTCGATGCCGTCAAGCCGATCCCGGTAGCCGCGGCGGGCGGCATTGCCGATGGAAGGGGGCTCGTAGCCGCCCTGGCGCTCGGAGCGGAAGGGGTCTGGTGCGGTTCGATGTTCCTGCTCAGCCCGGAAGCTACGGTAACCGAAGGTCAGAGGGACCGGATCATTGCCGCCACCGAGCGCGATGCCGTTATTACGAAGGCAATCAGCGGCAAGACCCTTCGCCAGCTCCGCACACCGTTCACGGAGGTATGGGACAAGGGCCCGATGCCGCCTCTAGGCTGGCCCTTCCATAATCTGTTAACTCTCGATATTGTCGATTATGCCTACCAGCACAAGGACCAGAAACAGTACGACGAAATCCTCGTCACGCCGGCGAGCCAGGCAACCCGCCTGTTGAACCGCCGCCGGTCTGCGAAGAAGATTATCGACGATATGATCGAAGAGGCGGCCAGGGTGTTGGAGGAAGATCTGGCCAGCAAAGTGCAACTGAGGTAGCCGCAGCTATTTACGGCGCTGCCCATCTGTCGACGGGTGTCCGGGGTAATTACCAGTATGCCTGGATAAATGGATCGAGCGCATCCGTGCTTGTGACAGGCGGGTTAGCTCACCGACGGCGGTCCTGCCCTGTCCTCCCTCCCCCGGCGGGAGGGAGTTAGAGGGAGGGGGCCACGACTGCCAGATTCTGGCGATGAAGGTAAGAGTGCTGAAGACAACCAGCGAGCAGACGGGCTTTGCTCGTGGATTGCGTCAAGAACAGACCGAGGCCGAAAGCAGTTTATGGGCAGTTCTCAGGCGCGGACAGGTAAACGGCCTCAAGTTCCGCCGCCAGCATCCCCTGGGGCGATACATAGTTGATTTTGTCAGTCTTGAGACACGGCTTGTCATCGAAATAGACGGCGGTCAACATGAGATGCTGACAAAGACAAGGGATGAACAGAGGACTGCCTGGCTTGAGCGACGGGGTTTTCGAGTAATCAGGTTTTGGAACAACGAGGTGCTGAAGAACATTGAGGGTGTGGTGGAGAAGATAAGAGAGACTCTGGATGGATCACCCTCACCCTGACCCTCTCCCTCAAGGGAGAGGTGATTCAGATTCTTGGCCGGACACATTGGTTACACACTGGGTAAACGCAGAGGCAACAGGTATTCGTTGAGGCAAGGGACCGTTGCGTTCCAACGAAATCTCGTTGATACCTGGAGGAGCACCGGGCGATATTCTGGCAGGCGGTGTTAGTCACTTGGAGATTGCTTTGCCCGGATGCGATCGGGGCTCGCAAGGCGTCGGTAGGCCCAGGTATGTGAGAGTGTAGCTATCCGCCTCTGGCGGACCGGGGCACTCTACTCTCGGCCGGGTATTACCACAACAGGGTCAAGGTCCTGATCAGCGCCGGCGGCCATCCCACCAGCATGCACCTACACGCGCGCAAAGGCGTATTACCTGGCAATACGGGGGGCCGCCTTTGCTATGCAGGCATATCTTCTCCACGCCCGCGGGTCGCCGGGCCAGTGACTGCTACAGGCCCGCGATGCAGCAGCTGACGGTTGCGCTGGCGGGGAAACCGCCAAGGTTGTGCGTGAGGCCCAGCTTCGGGTCCTTCAATTGCCTTTCCCCGCATTTTCCCTGCAACTGCTTGTAGCATTCGTACATCATGCGCAGCCCGCTGGCGCCTATCGGATGCCCGAAGGATTTCAACCCGCCGTCTGTTTGCACGGGCAGCTTCCCCGTCAACTCGAAGAAACCGGCGTCGATGTCTTCCTTGACCCGCCCCCTGGGGCTGAACGCCAGGTCTTCCATGATGACAGCCTCGGTTATGCTGAAGCAGTCATGGACCTGCGCCATGCTTATCTCCTCACGGGGGTTCTTGATCCCGGCCTCGGCGTAAGCGGCCTTGCCTGCCCGTACAGTCTCATAGACGCTTGTGTAATCGAAGTCCGCCCTGCTGAATCCCTGTGACTGGCCGACCGATATTTGCAGCGCCTTGATGTAGACAGGGTCGGGCCGGAACTTCTTCGCCATATCGGCGCGCACCACAATGGCGGCAGCTGCTCCATCTGTCACGCCGCAGCAGTCAAAAAGCCCGAGAGGCCACGCGATGATGGGCGCCTGCATCACCTGCTCTATGGTGACCTCTCTTTTCAGGTGAGCCTTGGGGTGTTTCGCTCCATTCCGGTGGCTTTTGACCGAGATCATGCCTATCATGCGCTTGCCTTCCTGCGGACTCAGACCGTACTTGGCGAAATACGCCGTCGCCAGCAAAGCAAACGCGCTCGGCCCGCTCAGGCCCTGGGAGCCGATAATACCCCTGCTTGTACTGGGAAAGGGAACATCGCCAAGGCCCGCCCAGCCGGTATCCTTCAATTTGTCAAAACCAAGCGCCAGCACTACATCATACACGCCGGCGGCAACAGCGTACGAGGCGTTGCGCAGCGCATCCGATCCCGTCGCGCACATGTTCTCCACCCTGGTAACGGGGATATAGTCCAGTTTTAAAGGTTCTGAAAGACAGCGTCCCGTATCGCCGGAGAACATTGTCCCCACCCACGCCGCCTGAATCTCTTTCTGCTCGATTCCGGCGTCCTGGTATGCCTCCCGGGCTGCCTCGATAATAAGATCGTCAGCACTGGCCTCCCACCTCTCCCCGAACACTGTACAACCCATGCCGATAATAGCGACTTTGTCCTTTATGCTCTCCATTATGCCTCCTTGCGGATATAGCGGATATATGAGAGAACCTAGAACCTGACCGGTCTGCACTTCCACCAGTAGCTGTGGACGCCTTCCACGTAATGCATCCACCTGAACGTCATCTCCACGTCCATGCCTGCGCTGGTCTGATCGGGCTCCCGGTCCGTCATATTGCAGGTGATCCTGCCTCCCCCTTCGAAGTCGACAGCGCATACGGTTATGGGGGGGACCTCGGTTATGGCCAGCATATCATGCGAGAAGCTTGACAGCTTCCCCTTCCTGTCTGCAAAGGAGTACGGCTCATTCTGGTCCACGGCCTGGCACACCTGGCATACTCTCTGCACGGGGTACTGCGGCGTGCCGCAGGCGGTGCACTTCGAGCCGAAAAGCGAGAGTCCCCATGCCCGGTCTCTATACAGGGCTGACAGTGAAATAGTCGGGCGCGCCGGACGGGACTGCGGTTCCATGTACATCAGGCCGCGCCAGAGAACGTAGGTCTGGTAGTTGGGCATAGCTACCTTCGATGCAAGGTGGCGCTTGACACCTCCGCGGTCCCTGACCTTCTCTATCTGCTGGTTCAACTTGAATATGAGCGCATCACAGCCGTCGCCGTAACCGCCGACCATGACGTTATCGCCGCCTTTGGTGTCTTCCAGCGCCGCTACGAGGAGCATTAACGGCATTGCGGTGCCGCTGTTGCCGACGCTGAAGAAGAGGGGGTCCTGCACCTGCGCCGGGTCGAACCTGAGTATCCTGGCTGCCGCGTTAATATGCCTGGGGTCGTCCGTATAGAGAGCGATCCGCGCGATATCCTGGGGTTTGAGCCCGCAGCTGTTGAGAGCGCCATTGACCGCTTCGGGGATGATACGGGTGTAGCCCTGTTCTCGAATGAACCGTTCCTCGTAAGTGCGCACGAAGTTGTCCCTGTCGGACCTCCACATATCAAAGAAGTCCTCTGAAATGGTGTAGGCGCCGACCAGGTCGGCCGCAACGTCGTCTTTGCTTATAAGCAGTGCGGCGGCGCCGTCGCCGAAGAACATCTCCATCAGCCCGTTGGCTCCGGCAAGCCTGCGGTCGGCTGCGGTGACGAGAATATTCCGGGCCGACCCCGCCTTTACGGCGTCTATCGCCGCTCTCAATGCGACAGTGCCCGCGCGAAGCGAACCGCCAAAGTCGGCAGCCAGGATATCCCTGCGCAGGGCCATCGCTCCGGCGATCGTGGTCGATGCCTGCTTCTCTTTGTACGGAGATGTGGTTGAGGCAAAGAACACGCCGTCGATTTCCTTGCGGTCGATACCGCGCACGCAGTCCCATGCGGCGGCGAAAGCCATTGTCAGGCTGTCTTCATCATAGTTGGCTACAGCTTTTTCGCCGGGTACGGGAAAAGGACTTCGCCATGCCTTGACGATCTCGGACCGTTCCAGCCTGTACAATGGTACGTAGGCGCCGTACGAACGTATCCCTACCATTCCTGCCTCCTTTCACAATTTGGCCGTGGGCATTATAGCATGAAAGCTTCGCTCTCACAATCTTGACCGAATACGGTCACGACTGTCTGCATGTACGGGACGAAACCTCCGCGGGAAGCGCAGAGGAGTACTTATGCTTTGTGACTATCTCCTGCCTGACTTCGACCTTTCAGGTGATTGTGACCGGACAATCCGGCGGAATATACTCGTGAACAGGCAGGTACGTGAATGCGTCACTCGGTCACGAACAGAACGGGAACGATGAATGCCAGGAACACTATAGCGTCTTGCCTGGTAATCGCGCTTGGCGTTATACTCGCCCTGCATTTCGCCATGTTCTGGATGTACGGAAGCTTGTTGATCTACGAAGACAACAAAACTATCCTCGCCGTTGAAACGGTGATGAGCCTTGCGATCCTGCTGTTCGGCGTGGAGCGGCTGCTAAGCGCGGCAGGTATCATCCGCAGACCGAGTGGAAGCACGGCGAAAAGCCCCGATCGCCTGGCAGGCACCAGCTACGCCGCTTCCGCTACCTCCGCCGGTACCGTTTCCACCGTCCTGCCCGATCCGGCGTCCCCGACGGTTCGCGCCAGTTCGTCTCATGCGGGTATATCGGCAAGCTGCTCGTGCGTCGGAGCTCCCGCGGATGTCACCCCATTCCTTGCCCACCTGCGCAGCGCCGGGACAGGGACAGAGGTCCAGACAGGTCCCCGGGCATAGGCCGTTCACACTCTCCATCAGGCGTCCACCGCAAAGCGCATCTCCCGCTCTGAAAAATACCTGT
>JACUUS010000043.1 GCA_014859215.1 Dehalococcoidia bacterium
TACGGATATCGTGCTTTACGACCTGAAACATATCGATCCAGAAATCCACAGGAGGATGACAGGGGTCTCGAATGAGACCATTCTGGGAAATCTGGCCCTTCTTGTTGAATCCGGCATCGAGACCTGGGTGCGCATACCGATTATTCCGGATTTCAATGATACAATGAGCTTTCACGGGGAAATCGCGGAGATGCTGGCCGGTCTCCCCGGGACCGTAGCCAGGATTGACCTCCTTCCTTTTCACAACTGGTGCCAGGACAAGTATGGATGGCTCGGTATCGATTGGGAGCTCAAGGAGGTGGAGTCTGTTGATCCTTTCATGGTCCAGATATTCACGGAATGCTACCGGGAGAAAGGTTTGCATGTGACCGTAGGGGGCTCCGGTTTTGAAACCTCCATCGAGGAGCCGGCAAGCCGCTAACGGTTATGCATAGGTACCCAGCAGCCCGGCACTCATCTCAAGAGGGGGGAACCAGAAAATGGGAAGAAGAGACCAGTGGCAGGATGTCAGGCAGAGCATGATGGGCGACTACACGAAACCAAAGTCCATGGAAGAGTTGGAAAGAATTCCCGAAAAGGCGTGCGGTCTGTGCAAGAACTTCTCTGAGAACGCGTATGCTTCGGATGGACGCGGGTACTGCAATATACTCAAGCATGGCTCGAATATCCAGAAGGACCCGCCGGTATTCTTGACCACCGGGGATGTCGGGTTTATGACATTTTTCAATACTGACGCCTCCAGGTGTATCCATTTCACCAAGATGCAGTTCATAGACACCGACGGCACCGAGTGCGCGGATCCGGCGTTCCGCCGGATGCAGAGACAAATGGAAAAATTCAACAACAGGTAAAGCTCACCGCCGGGCTTCGGAGTCAGCAAGCCCCTTATCGGGGAAAGGGAGGTGGGTATTGTATGCAGTGTAGATTATGAGGCTTCCCAGCTTATGCGGTGGGCTGGTGGGCAGGTCCAGGTCCGTATGTCAATACCAAAATTCCCGGCACAGGGAGATTGGAGGTAACGTGCCTACTTGTAACGAATGCAGGAGCTTTTTCCCCTTGGACGAGAATCCCGATAAGGGAGACTGCGTCCAGAGGGTGGTCGACCCTCGACAGGGGTACTACAGGGCGAAGCCGGTAACCGCCGACCAGGACTCTTCCAAGTGCTCGTCATTTCAGAAGAAGTCCAGGGCAGTATCGGGGAACGCCTGAAGTCTGTTTGCCTGATGCAAGCAGCAGGAGGATGAGATGACCACAGTAATTGATCCGGAGATCAAGAAACTCGAGGACAGGGGCGAGTGGTGGTGGGCCGCTGAGAAAAAGCGCTCCACGAGGCTCGACTACCTTCGTAAGGCTATCTGGAAGAAGGGGGCGGTGGGCGGCAACTATCCGGCGGGTCTCAAGCTTGACCTGGAATACGCTACCCTTTTCACGGAGATGTGGAAAAAGTGTGAGCAAGACCCGATTATGCTCAGGCGCGCCAAGTCCTTCGCTCACGCAACTGACAACATCTCGATATTCATTACCGACAACGCACAGCTTGTGGGGTATATGGGCAGCGCGCCGCACAATATGACCTGGCGTGTGGACGGCGCCAGCGTTGTCAACATGGAGGTCTACAATGAGCCGGGGATAATGCCCGAGCCTGTAGAGGAAAGCCTCAAGACGGTAGCCGAATTGAACGCCTACTGGGCTGGCAAGACCGCGGGCGACAAGGTCTTCGGCATACTGGATCCGGAAGATGCTGTGAAGTTCCTTTCGGGCGCGATCGGATGGGGCGCGCCCACTTCAGCTTACGGGTACTCGGGGAAGAACTACGAGTTCTTTATGACCGGCGAGAGAGCTTTCGAAGATATAATAGCCGCGATTGACAGGAACATCGAGGATGCTGAGGAGAAGACCATCGGCAACCCGGGGCCGGACATTATCCCGCTTTACGACCGGATACAGAACTGGATCGCCATGAAGACGGCCCTCGAAGCGGGAATTCGCTGGGCGAAGAGGTACGCGCGACTGGCCCGCATCGTCGCCGAGAACTTCGAGACGGACCCGAAGCGCAAAGAGGAACTTCTCAGGGTTGCTGAGACGTGCGAAAGAGTTCCGGCAAAGGTGCCCGGGAACCTTCAGGAATCACTGCAGTATGACCACTTCATCCAGATACTGTGCCGGCTTGAGGCCCACGAAGGCGCGTGGCCCAGCAGGCCGGACTACTACCACGGTCCGTTCTACAACAAGAGCGTCAACATCGAGAAGAGCATAACCAGAGAGGAAGCGCTGGACCTGGTTGGCGAGTTCATGATCAGATGCGCCGAGGTGGCGGGATTCGCCCCGCGGTGGGCGCGTGAAGGTTTGCAGGGAATCACGGGGACATGGGTGTGGACGATTGGAGGCGTCAAGAAGGACGGGTCCGATGCGTGCAACGACATGACCGTAGCGCTTCTGCAGGCTGCCCGCCTGGTGCGTGTCGCCAACCCCACGTTCGCCTTCAGGTGGCATCCGAGAGTGAAGGACGAGGTGCTGCGTGAGGTGTTCGAGTGCATCAGGCAGGGACTCGGCTATCCATCGATGAGAAATGATCCGATATGCGTTGCCAACACGATGCACTGGTACGGTCATCCTCTCGAGGAGGCGCGCACGTGGGCGCACCAGGCCTGCTTATCGCCGTGCCCGACAACGAAGCACGGGCACCAGCCGATGCGCATGGCTTCGGCCACCGCGAACTGCGCCAAGATAATAGAATATGCGCTCTTCAACGGCTACGACCCTGTTGTAAACATGCAGATGGGCCCGCGGACGGGCGACGCCCGGCAGTTCACGGATTTCGAACAGGTCTTCCAGGCCTGGGTCAAGCAGATGGAGTGGCTGTTCAACACCCTCGTGCGTACGGTCAACCTGGGTCGCTCCAAGGACCCGGAGTTCTACGGGCGGCCTTTCTTCTCGGGCATTTCTGAACGCGCGGTCGAGTCGGGCATAGATGCCGTGAGCCCGATCGGCGAGCGCGGGAACGCCTGGATAACGGCGTTTACCTGGGTCGAGAACCCGGACAGCCTGGCTGCGGTCAAGAAACTGGTTTTCGACGACAAGAAGTATACCATGGCCCAGCTCGTAGACGCACTCGAAGCGAATTGGGAGGGCTATGAGGATATGCGGCTGGACTTCGTGAGGAATGCTCCCAAGTGGGGCAACGATGACGACTACGTGGATGATATCATGCTCCGCTGTCTCAGGGAGGCGGCGCGGCACTCGCACATAATCAAGTGTCCGTCGGGCAACAACTGGCCTATACTGCCTGAGAACGTGAGCGGCAACATCCACTACGCCAACATAGTAGGGGCCCTGCCCAACGGCAGAAGGCGCGGCGATGCCCTGTACGACGGCGGTATCTCACCCGGTCCCGGCCTGGACAAGAAGGGGCCGACTGCGGTGCTCAAATCGTGCTCCAAGATCGACCATATAGGAGAAGGGCGGGCCTTCTTGCTGAACCAGCGCCTTTCCCCGACTCAGCTTGCCGGTGAAAAAGGCTACCAGCTCTGGAAGTCATACCTCAAGACATGGGCCGACCTCGGACTGGACCATGTGCAATTCAACATGGTCTCCGACGAGACCCTGCGTGCCGCGCAGAGAGAGCCCGAGAAGTACCAGGAAGTGATTGTCAGGGTGGCGGGTTACAGCGCACACTTCGTTGATATAAGCAGGAAAACACAGGACAACATCATTCAGAGGACGATCCAGGGACTGGGGTAGGGAAAGTTGGAGGAGACCGTACGTCAAGGAGGAGACTATGAAATGCAGGGAATGCGATTTTGAGGCGCCCTTGAAGGAGTTCAGGTACCTCTACAATGCCAGGATCGATGCGTCCATCAGTCTGAGGCAGTGCCCCAAATGCCAGACGTGGCTCGCCGCGGATGAACTGGCCGGTGAGGCCGTTCAGAAAGTAGGCCCCGGCGAGGCCCCGTGGGGCAAGTCGGCGGGTATTGAAGGATTGGCCGAGGACGCTGTAGCGTAACCCCAGCCCGGCGGATGGGTGAACGTGACCCGGCGGGGTGATGCGAGCAAAACCCCGCCGGGCGCGGCAACTTCGGGGGCTTCCGGCGGAAAGCGTTCCTGGCTGGCGGGGGAGTTCGATATGGACCTGCAATGCCGAATATGTGGTTATAAAGACGATTACATGGAGTTCGCGTACCTTTGCAAGAACGGCTGCCCGGCATGCGGGGAGTCTGATCTGCGAAGGTGTCCTGCCTGCGGCGCCGAATGCGTTTTTTCCAGAGCCGAGTCTCTCGAAGAGGAGTCCGAGCAGATCGGTGAGCTGTGCGCGCGGCTGGCCGCGATTACCAGGGAAGCCGGCCCCGAGTCTCTAAAAGAGGGGAGGCAGCTTCTCTCCAGGCTCTACAATATGAACCTGCGCTGGAACGACCCCGAGCTTGAGAAGTTCATCACCCGGAGACAGAAGGAACTATTCCTCTGACAGCCTCAAGAGTGCGCGCACACATCCCCGCGGAAAGACACCGTGAAGGTGGATAATGAAAGCTAGCGAGAGAAACACACGGCCGGGACTGGAAGTGCCCGAACCAGAAGAGCATTTTTTCCTCAAAGCCAGCGTTATAGAGAACCTGGACCGGATCAAGAGACTCGCTTCACGCCACCCGGTAAACGTCCTCGTCGCGGGCAGGCAGGGGTGCGGCAAATCGACGCTGGTAAGACAGTTCGCGGCTAGGAACAGGCGTCCGCTGGCGACTTTTCAGATTGGAATTCTCTCCGAACCCGGCCAGCTCTTCGGTGAGCACCAGCTGCGCGCCGGCGAGACTTCATACCGGGAGTTCCTGTTCCCGAAAGCCATCCAGACTCCCGGGTGCGTCGTCCACCTGGAGGAGATCAACCGGCCGGAACACCCCAAAGCGCTGAACATGCTCTTCTCCGTGCTGGCGGAGGACCGCAAAGTATATACTGATGAGCTGGGGCTCATCAAGGTAGCGAACGACGTGGTGTTCTTCGCGACGCTCAACGAAGGAGAAGAGTTCGTCGGAACCGAGATGCTCGACGCCGCTTTGCGAGACCGCTTCTATGTGACTCTCATCGACTATCTGCCTCCGGATGTTGAGACCAGGGTGTTGCACCTGAAGACCGGTATCAGCGAATCGGATGCTCTTACGATTGTCAATGTCGCCAACCAATTGAGGAGTAATGCACAGGAGCCGCTCACTGTCTCAACACGGCATACCTTGATGATTGCCGAAATGGTTGCGGTAGGGGCCACGGTTGAAGAGGCATTTGTGAACAGTCTCCAGGCGAGCAGGGATGTGCTGGAATCTGTTCTTCTGTCGCTGCATCTCGAGCTTTCGCTCAAGGGGAGAGGGAATGCCGGAGAATACAGGCTTTACTAACAATTTTCCTGTTGGAGCGACGGGATGTGCGGTCGAGCCGGGAGCAGATCGGGCCGAAGAGAGAGGGCTCTCCGAGTACTGGCGTGTAAATATTTCCAACTCTGAAGCGGTGGAACTTGCGAACCTGCTCCGTGCCCTGCGCAAAGTCGCGGGACACCTGGGTCCCAATGCGGGCGATATCGAGTATGCCGGAATGTCCCGGGGAGGCGGGGCGGCCATCGTCATAGATCCTGCCAGGGTAATGGGCCGTTACCCTGTGCCTCCCGCGAAGGTCGATCTGCTGATCGGGACCACGGTACATGAGGCTCTTCACCGGATTGTATGGAGCGACCATGTCTGGAAGCTCCTCGAACCGGCTGCCGAGGCTGTCGGAAAAATGGACATGCTGCGCATGCAGAAACTGGTCCACACCGGGGAGGATATCTACGTTGACCTGGTCGCGGCCCGGTCTGTCCTGGGACTGTACGTGGAAAAGGTGCGTGCGGTCGCGATGGAGGCGAGAGGGAAGAAGATCAGGCCGGGAACACCGTCAATCGATGAGCTTGTCTACGTGTGGTGGGCCGGGCGCGGCGGAGGAAATGAGGCTTATCGGGAGGCGCTTATAGAACTGGAGCGCCTTACGGACGCGCTCAGGCTGATCACAGCGGAATCCGGGGGGGTGACTGCCCGGTGCCGGCAGAGAGCGGACCTGTACCTTGAGACGTATCGGAAGCTGGCAAGCCGGGTATCGGGCTTCAGGGTAATCGACAAGCAGCTCTACTGGTACCCGTCGTCAGTAGCGGGAAAAGAGAAGACGGCTCCCTCGCCGCGGAAGACAGCAGACAATAAGCCCCTTTCTCCGTACCTGTCCAGGCAAATCGAACTTCAACTGGCGGCGCATTCCGCTGACATCACGCCGATTATCGAACATATCGTGGGTCCCGGAGCGGATGTCGCTCCGACTTCCAGGTGGGACTTCAATATACCCGCTCATCCTGTCATCGACCGGAGGCTTGCGGGCAGGTTGAGGGCAATTTTTCTGAACTACTCAGAGCGGAAGAAGGTCGTGAGCCGCGGGCTCATCTCGGGAAAGGTCGACGGCCGACGGCTCTACCGTGCCCCGATATCGGGACGGTGCTTCGAGCAGGTTGACAGATTACCTGACCTGGACTGGACGGTGACACTCCTGCTCGACGCCAGCGGGTCCATGAAGGGGACGAAGTGGAGAATGGTGGAAAACACAGTGGGGAACCTGCATGCCGCGCTGGCCGGGTACAGGAACCGCTTGCGGGCATACGCGTATTTCGAGATGGACGGAGTATGCATGTTTTCCTCTCTTCTCAAGGGCAGGCGGCTGTTCTCAATCCCGCCAGGCGGCCAGACGGCCTCGGGGCAGGCGATTATCGCCGCGGCATACTTTATGCCCGGGGGACATGGGAGAAAGCTGCTGATCCATATTACCGATGGCGAGTCGAATTTCGGTTGTGATGTGCAGTACGGGATCGACTACTGCCGCCAGAAGAATATCAACCTGGTTACGCTGGCCTGTGGTTATCGGGACCGTGCGGCGCTGACTACACAGTACGGCAAAACGGTCCAGTTCCTGCGAAGCTACGGCCAGCTTCCTCAGGCCATTGAGGACCTGCTCAAATGGACGTTCGTATACGGCAGAAAGCCGCACCTCTGGAAGGACAGCTATCTCAGATGTTCCGACAGCGGGCTTCCTGCGACCGGGTCCGGTTGAACTCGTTTATCATCAAAGGGGGCAAGTCGATGAAAGTAAGCGAAAAGGTAAGGCAAATTCTGAGCACGGAGCCGCGCTGGAACGTGCTGGCCACCACCAGCCCCGAGGGCAAAGTGAATATTGCCATGTTTGGCTCGGTGGAGCTGTCCGATGACGAGACGCTCATCGCCATGCTGGGCGATAACCGCTCCTATACCAACCTGAAAAGCAACCCTCTGGCGGCCTGCATGGTGATTCTGCCCGGCCAGACGGGAATGCAGACGCAGGGCTGCCGGCTCTATCTGAGGGTCAGGGCCACAGCCGACGACGGGGAGGTGTGGGAGCAGTGCAAGGCCAGGATAAAGTCGAGGATAGGAAATGCCGCCGAGATTCTCAAGCACTATGTCTGCTTCGGTGTGCTTGAGGCGCGCCCTCTCCTGGATCTCGGCCAGGGGATCTAGAAAGGTCTCTGCTGATGGGGAATGATGCACTGCTTACGGAAACCAGGGGAAATGTGGGCCTGCTCACAATCAACCGCCCCGAGAAGAAGAACTCGCTCTCTGTAGACCTGTTACTCAGGATACACCAGGTCATGACGGAGTGGGCGCAAAGGGACGATATCCGGGCCGTGGTTATTACGGGAGCGGGGGACAAGGCATTTTCATCCGGGTTCGATATCCTCAGCATACCTACCGACCTGACCCCTGAGATGCAGGAGTTGCTGAAAACGAACCATCCTCTGGAGCTTGCCTTCAACAGTGTGAAGTCATTTCCCTACCCGGTCATAGCGATGCTGAACGGCTACGCCCTGGGGGCCGGCTACAACCTGGCCATCTGCTGCGATATCCGGATAGGGGCCGACGACATACGGATAGGCATGCCGCCGGCCAGGCTGGGCCTGGTCTACCACGCGGCGGGCATCAAGCAGTTTGCCGAAGTGCTCGGCCTGGCAAGGACCAGGGAAATCTTTTTTTCCGCCCGCGCTTACGGTCCCGACGAGGTAAAGGAAATGGGCCTGGTCGACCACGTGTACCCCCGTGCCGAACTTGCGGACCGCACCTTCAGGCTGGCGGAGGAGATCGCCGCCAACGCCCCGCTTTCCCTCAAAGGGACCAAGAGAATCATAAACATGCTCGGCGAAGCCGTAGCTTTTGCCGAAGACCATCTCGAGGAAGCCGAAGCTCTAATTAACGCGGCATTCAGCAGCGAGGACCTCAAGGAAGGACAGGCTGCGTTTGTCGAGAAAAGAAAGCCTGAATTCAAGGGCCGCTAGAAAGTCGCAGGAGGTTGAGCATGTCCATACCCTGGGGTGTCGGACAAATTATCCTCAAGAGGGCGCAGTTGATGCCTGACAGGACGGCTATCATATTTGAAGGGCAGCCGGTTACATTCAAGGAACTCAACGACGGCGCCAATCGCTGCGCGCACATGATACAGAAGAAAGGCATCAGTAAGGGCGAACGAGTCGCCGTGCTGCTGGGTAACTGTATAGAGTTCATGGAGGCCTACCTGGCCGCAGCCAAGCTGGGCCTGATTTTCGTGCCGCTCAACTGGCGTCTCATGGCTCCCGAGTTGGAGTACCAGCTTAACGACTCGGGCGCCCGCATGCTCGTGGTCCACGACCAGTTTCTGTCGAGCATTTATCAAATTCGTGCCACTATCAAGGTCGAGGATGACAAATTCATATATCTCAAGAGCGATATCCCCGGCCAGCCGGAATGTCCCGGCTGGGCGCAGGATTACAGGTCACTCGTGAGCGGCCAGCCCGCCGGCGAGCCCGCGCCGGACAGCCCTGTACTCTTCGAAGACCCTCTCGCCATCGTTTATACATCGGGGACGACGGGGGATCCGAAGGGCGCGGTGCTGTCTCACGAGCAGACCTACTTCAAGAATTTCCAGGTGGCCATCTATACCAGCGGGACCGTTGAGGACGTGGTTGTGGCGCAGATGCCGCTCTTCCATTCGGGCGGCCTTTTCATAGTGGCTACTCCTGCTCTCAATGTGGGAATGACCGTGGTCATGCGGCGCGGGTTCAATCCGGACGAGTTCGCGGAAGATATCGAAAGGTACAGGGCGACCATCGTCTTCGCTCTTACCACGATGTGGAAGATGATACTGGCGACCGGCAAGCTCGACCAGATAGATGCGGGCAGCGTCCGGTGTGTGGTAGGAGGTGGAGAGAGAACGCCTCCGAGCCTGTTCGAAGAGCTGAACAAGCGCGGACTCCAGATGCAGCAGGGCTTCGGCCAGACGGAGAACTCGGCGATGATGCTGCTCCCCAGGGAAGATATTTTCAGGAAGATGGGATCGATCGGCAAGCCCGGTTTCTTCACTGATATCTGGATTGCCGGAAGTGACGGGAAAAGGCTCCCGCCCAACGAAATCGGGGAGATCGTCGCAAGCGGCCCCACGGTAATGAGCGGGTACTGGAACAAGCCGGAGGAAACGAAAAAGACCATAGTGGACGGCGTTCTCTACACCGGCGACCTGGGATACGTGGACGAGGAAGGCTATTTCTACATTGTGGACCGCGCCAAGGATATGTACCGGAGCGGGGGTGAGAACGTGTATCCGGCTGAGGTTGAGAAAATCCTGGCCGGTCATCCCAAGATAGCCAACGTAGCTATCATCGGAGTACCGGACGATACGTGGGGGGAGACGGGTATGGCTTTTGTCCAGCCCCACCCCGGCCAGGAGATAACGGCCGACGAGGTCCTTGAATTCCTTACAGGGAAGGTGGGCAAGTTTAAATACCCGAAGCACTTCAAGTTTGTGCAGGAACTGCCGCTGACCTCGACTATGAAAGTGAAGAAGGCGGAGCTCAGGGAACAGTATGCCCGGACGTTATGACAGGATGGCATGACCGCGTAACAAGTATCCTTGGGAGCGAGTATCCCGTTCTCCTTGGCCCCATGCGCCTGGTCACCCTCGGAGAGCTGGCCGCTGCCGTTTCAAACTGCGGCGGCTTCGGGCAGATCGCCGCTTCCGGCCTGGAGGGCGAGCAGCTCAGGAACGAAATTGTCAGGGCGCGTGAGCTGACCCAACGGCCAATAGGTGTCAATATACCCATCTACCGACCAAATGCGGTCCAGGCGCTTGAGATCGCCATCGAGATGGGAATTGAGGCTATAACGACCTCGGCGGGCAATCCCGCTCCATTAATGGCCCGGGTTCGGGAAGCCGGATTGAAGGTCCTGCACAAGGTGTCTACGGTGGAAATGGCCAGGAAAGCCGAGGCTGCCGGAGTGGATGCCGTCATCGCTACCGGCTTCGAGGCCGGAGGGCACGTGGGTCGCGAGCAGATCACTACCATGTGCCTGGTCCCCCAGCTTGTGAGTTCCGTGAATATCCCAGTAGTAGCTGCGGGAGGGATCGCTGACGCCCGGGGTATTGTTGCAGCTTTCGCGCTGGGCGCAGAGGGTGTTGAGATGGGGACACGATTCCTTGCCACCTGGGAATGCCCGGTGCCGTTCTTCTACAAGGAAAGAGTCCGGGACGCTATGTGCAACGAGACTCTCTTGCTGGGCAAGGAGGCTATGCCGATAAGAGTCCTCAAGAATGAAGTCACCGCGCGGGTTGCCGGGATGCACCAGGCGGAAGCGGACCGGACCATTACCTCACAGGGGGATGCCGGCTATGTCCAGTCAGGAGGCGACCGGGAAACAGCTGTCATGCCGTGCGGGCAGTCGGCGGGCATGGTTAAAGAAATCCTGAGCGTGCAGGAGGTTTTCGCGGATTTGACCGGGGGCGTAGACGCGGTACTCGAGAGGCTGGCGAAATTATTTGGAGGCGGGCAGAGATGAACCGGGAATATATTCTGCTTGACAAGCTTGATCGCGTGGCCACTATCACCCTGAACCGTCCCGAGAAGATGAACTCATTCGCCGGACTCATGCGCCAGGAGATTGTCTCCGCCCTTGACGATGTCGCTGCCGATCCAGAAATCCGCGCTGTGGTCATAACGGGAGCCGGCAAAGCCTTCTGCACGGGCGGCGATGTCAACGAGTTCGCCTCAGGCGAGGTCAAAGCGCTCTCAGAAACGGTGTCCAGCGAGCGCCATGCTATGTGCAAGGCGGTACTGGCGATCAACTCCATGGAGAAGCCGGTAATCGCGTCGGTGAACGGCGTCGCCGCAGGCGGGGGGTGCAACCTGGCGCTGGCCTGCGATATTCGGATCGCCGGCGAAAACGCCCGTTTTGCCCAGGTATTCACCAGGAGGGGAGTGCATCCTGACTGGGGAGGAATTTATTTCCTCCCGAGGCTGGTGGGTTATGCCAAGGCCGCGGAGCTCATTTTCAGCGGGACGACCATTGGAGCGGAGGAGGCACTCAGGATCGGCCTGGTCAATCGCGTTGTGCCCCAGGACCAGCTTCAGTTGGCTACTCATGAACTGGCCCTAATCATCGCCAGAAACGCCCCCATACCGATCGCGTTCGCCAAACGAGGGCTCCAGAACTTCCAAAGATGGGACCTGCCGCAGGCCCTGGACTACGAATCTTACGTCCTGGAGCTTTGCAGGAAGACCCAAGATATTATCGAGGGCTTCGCGGCCTTCTTGGAGAAAAGGGAGCCGGATTTCAAGGGACGATGAGCGAGCTTGCGCCGCCTCACAGCCGGGCAAGGGCGGTGACAGGCTGGAGGGAACAGCTAATATGAGTGAAGACGTCAGAGATTCAGGAATGGAGCAGGCCGGCATAGGGCCTGGCACGGACGGGTTTCTGGAGAAGCGCATGGATGAACTCCGGCGCGCGCGTGAAAAGGTCATGACGGGCGGCGGCCCCGACAAGATCGCCAAACAGCACGCGGAAGGCAAACTGACAGCGCGTGAGAGGCTTGACCTTCTTCTCGATTCCGGCAGCCTCATGGAGATCGGGATGCTTGTCGGCAATGCAACGGATAGCCCTGGAGAGGGACTCGTGGCGGGCAGCGGCATGATCGACGGCCGGCCGGTTTTTGTCTATTCACAGGATAGGACCGTGCGCGGCGGGTCCATCGGCGTCGAACACGGTTTCCGGATGTACTCGACTATCGAGCGCGCGATCGAGATGCGCGTGCCCCTTATCGGGCTGCACGACTCGCCCGGGGCCCGTGTGCCAAGCTCGGACGAGCTGGAGTGGCTTGCCCAGCGAAAACGCGCCATTTTCTCCAATATCTGGGACAAGCACGGGGGCTCTGTTTTCTTTCCCAACACGATAGGTTCCGGGATAGTCCCCCAGATATCGGCCGTACTCGGGACATGCAGCGGCATATCGGTGTATTCGCCGGCGCTTACTGATTTCGTGTTCATGGTAGACGGAATAAGCCGAATGTTTATCACCGGTCCCGCTGTTGTGAAAATGATCATCGGGGAAGACATCGGCATGGAGGAGCTTGGCGGGGCTGAAGTTCACGCCCGGAGATCCGGAGTATGCGATTTCCGCCTGGAAAGCGAGAAGGAATGCCTGGCCCAGATGCGCAGGTTGCTCAGCTTTCTACCGTTGAACTGCGACGAGAAGCCCCCTCTGGTAAGAACGGGTGATAATCCGGAACGGCTGTGCCATGAGCTTGCCGAAATAGTCCCGACTGACCCGAGCAAGCCGTTCGACATGCACTGGGTCATAAACTCGATCGTGGATAACGGGGATTTCCTGGAGGTCAAGAAGGAGTTCGCCGGCGAGGTAATCACCGGCTTTGGCCGGCTCAACGGCAGGACGGTCGGCATGGTAGCCAACCAGCCTCTTGTGCTTGCGGGGTCACTGACGGTGAACAGTTCCGACAAACAGGCGCGTTTCATCCGCTTCTGCGACTGTTTCAATATCCCCATCGTAGTGCTTGTGGATACTCCCGCTTATATGCCGGGCTCCGACCAGGAGCATGCGGGCATCATCCGTCACGGCGCAAAGGTGCTGTATGCCCTCTGTGAGGCTACTGTTCCCAGGGTAGCCCTGGTCCTGCGCAAGGCTTACGGCGGGGGCAACCTTGGAATGGGTGTACTGCCGGGACTCGGCACCGACCTCGTTCTTTTCTGGCCGATAATGGAGACGGGCATTCTCGGTGCCGAGCAGTCCGTGATGCTTCTTTACGGCGGAGCGCCGGGCGCTACCCGCGAATATCTTGCTCGCAAACTCGAGGAGTACCGCGAGACCTACGCCAATCCGATCTACGAGGTCTCATCAAACCTGAACGTGCATGACGTTGTTGCCCCGGCCGAGACCAGGCGCTACCTTATCCGTGCTTTCAAAATGCTGGAAAGCAAGAGAGCGCAGAGGCCCTCAAAAAAGCACGGTAATATCCCGCTTTAGCGCTTCCGGCTCTTGCAATATTCGGTCCGCGGTGTTGTAATAACTGCGGCAAGTCGCCTGAGGAGGAGACCGGAGCGCGTTCCGCGCCCCGCATCGTCTGCTTCTCACCGATACAAGAAAAGGAGGACAACCGGAAACATGGGCGCAAGATTGAAAGGAAAAGTGGCGATAGTCACCGGAGCTGGGCGTGGTATAGGCAAGGAGGAAGCCCTGCTGCTGGCTCAGGAAGGGGCAAAGGTAGTAGTCAATGACCTCGGCGGCGGACCGGACGGTGCCGGGTCGGCCAGCTCACCGGCCGACGAGGTGGTTGCCGAGATTAAGTCTAAAGGCGGGGAAGCGGTCGCCAATTATGACTCTGTGGCTACTCCTGAAGGCGGTGAGAGGATCATCAAATCGGCACTGGATGCTTTTGGAAGACTGGACATCCTGGTGAATAATGCCGGTATCCTCAGGGACCGGATGATATTCAACATGAGCCCCGAAGAGTGGGACATAGTCATGAAGGTCCACCTTTACGGACACTTCTATTGCACCAGGCCGGCATGCTCCATATTCAGGCAGCAGAGAAGCGGACGCATAATTAACACGGCCTCGGAGTCCGGGCTCGGCAATATGGGGCAGGCCAACTACAGCGCCGCAAAAGAGGGAATAGTAGGTTTCACCCGGACCGTGGCCCGAGATATGGGCAAGTACGGCGTTACCTGCAATGCGGTAAGACCGCGCGCCGCCACCAGGCTTACGGTATCGCCGGAGCTTGCTGCAGCCATTGAAAGAGCGAAAGCGACGGGTGCGGCGTTGCCCCCGGGGGCAGACCTTATCGATGCTCTACCCGAGCCGGGTGACATTGTCCCGTTTGTTGTGTACCTGGCCACCGATGAAGCAGCGAACATAAACGGGTGTACCTTCCTGATTTCCGGGAACCAGGTCTCACTCTACTCTGAGCCGGTTGCTGCAAAAACGATCTTCAAGAACGGCAGATGGACTCTGGATGAGCTTTCCAATCTCGTCCCGAGCACTCTTGCGGCTGGGCTGGTCAATCCGTCCCCGCCACAGGCCGCGAAGTAGGGCATCTGCCCGTCAGCTTCGAACTTGAGACTTAAGAAGGATTGGTCCTTTTGGGGCCAATCCTTCTTTTCGAAGCCACGGTCACCGCTGCCCGATAAACTCCCTTTCCCAAATGTCGTGGGTCAAGTGCGCTAGC
>JACUUS010000044.1 GCA_014859215.1 Dehalococcoidia bacterium
TAACAGGTTTGGGCAAAGGGTCATCATTGCAGGTGTGCCGGACTGCACAGCTCGTGACCTCGTAGAAGCCGCAGGAGAGCAAGACCCTATTGAAGTTGTGCACAAACCAAGTGTTGACGGACACGAAGTGAAATCGGCAATCGTAGCCATGGTCGCGAAGGGCCCATCTCCTCTAAAGTACTGGTCCGTGAAAATGATTGACCAATGGTCGCAAATGGAGCACAGAGGCATCCCAGGCACAGCCAAAGACCGAAGGGATGCAATCGGGGAGTTGCTGTTGGAGGGTGTGCTGCTTCGGCAACCAGGTCAGGACCCGAAGAATGGAAGAGCAGTGACTATGGCGTTACTTGATAGTGAGGCGGCCCAGAAACTCGGCTATCTGCGGAACGCGTAGAGCTGTGTAAACTCCACAAAAAAGCCCTTCCCGGAGGAAGGGCTAGGCATAACAACCATTAACTTTGAGCAGAAAACAATTAACGTATGGATACTCTAGACCGTCTTCAGTGGTTTGTCAAGAGACTTTTGTAGTAATTTTCTACCATTTCCCACACTTTTTCTAGCTCCTTTTGCAGCTCGAATCTTCATGCCCGACCAGACCCTTTTCAAATGCCATCGCTGCGGCTTCCTGTAAGCCCGGAAGGACATGCGAGTAAGTGTCAAGGGTCACAGATATGGTCGCATGTCCTAGTCTTTCCTGGACTATCTTCGGGTGAACGCCTTGCTGAAGCAGCAAGGAAGCGTGAGAGTGCCTGAGATCGTGCAGGCGCACACCTTTCAAGCCTTCCTGCCTTGAGATTCGCAAGAACGCTTGACTGATTGTATCCGGCTTCAGTGGTGAACCATCCGGCTTTGCGAATACAAGAGCATCTTCTGTCAGAATCCGCCCTGCAAGTATGCGTGAAGCCTGCTCCCGTTGCTTATGCTCTCGCAAAGCGATAACAGCGGTAGGACTCAAAGCAATTGCTCGCCGTCCTTTTTTGCCGTCTTGGGCTCCAGAAAGGCTAACAGAACGTGCGCCGATTCGTGGACATCACAAACAATGTCGGGCATAAGCAACCGAACCTGCCAAAGCTAACGTAAGCTAGTATGGGCGCATTCCTTAAGAGCCGTTCGGCGGCGGGCCGTGAGCGTCGTCTCCCGAGACGAAACTCATCCCGTCGTCCTCTCCTCCACCAGGAAGGCGACTATACTCGCGCGATCCATGAATTTCTCTTCGTCATCGCTGATGATTTTATATTCGGGAGAGACAGAGAACGCGGCCGCTTTTTCGCAGTCTTCCATGGTCTCGAACCAGACCTCGGTTATGCAGTCGAAGTCCACCGCGTCGCCCGTAACGTAGTTCCTCACATATTTCTTGAAAGGAAAGTGCTTCATCGCGAGCGGGACGTGGACTTCCTCATAATGCCTCAGGAATTCTTCGCGCGAGATTCCCTGCTTCCTCTTCAGCAAAGAGATGCCCTTGATCATGCTCCCGGCTCCTTTCCCCGGTTTCCGCGCATTATTCGCGAAAGGTCTTGGCCTGTCAAGATGGCGGCAATCGGCTTCCTTGTGCAGCGCCGAAATTGACAACACAGCGACCAAGAGAGTAAAATCACATAATAGCCCGTACAGAAGAGAGGTGCATTAATCTAAATGTCCGATCAGCCGTCCCAGTGCCTTTCAGAGGCAGTAACGTCATTTCTCGCCACCTTATCAACTGAACAAAGACAGGAAAGCCAGCAGGAACTGAGCAAATTTGTTCGCTGGTATGGGGGCGAGAGGCCCATCGCCAACCTCAACGCCAGAGAGATTGAAACCTACAGCGACAACATCAGCGCCTTCGTAACAGACCCCGAGCGGAAGCTTGAACCGGTCAAGAGCTTCCTCGTCTATGCCAGGAAGAAGAAGCTCATTCCCGTCAGCCTGGCGCCCCACCTCCGGGTAAGCAAGCCCAAACAGGGCAAAACCAGGAGAAAGCACGTCCGGACAGCGCCTGTGGACCTTACCGCCGCAGGCTATGCCTCCCTTGAGGCGGAGCTTGAATCTCTCAAGAAGGAGCGGCCTGTCATCGCCGAGCAGTTGCGCCACGCGGCGGCTGACAAGGACTTCAGAGAAAACGCTCCGCTGGAAGCGGCCAGGGAACGCCAGGGGCAGATTGAGGCCCGTATCAGGGAGCTCGAGGCAACCATCAAGGGCTCAAATATTCTCGTGGAAAGGGCCGAGGACAGTCATACTGTCGGTATCGGCTGCATGGTGAGCCTGCTCGACCTTTCCTCCGGCGAGAAGCTGTGCTACACGCTGGTAAGCCCGAGTGAGGCAAATCCCTCCCTGGGGAGGCTTTCCGTAGCGTCTCCAACGGGGAAGGCTTTGCTTGCCCAGTGTATAGGTACGATAGTCGAGGTGCTCGCACCGGCAGGGAGCCTTAAGTATCGCATCGACGATATCCGGGGATAGAGACAGTCCCGGCGCTCTACTGGATCTCTGTCTCGTAGTCTATGAGATCGCCCTGCGAGAAGCCCGCCGATTCGAAGAACGCCTGAAGCCACGAATCACGCCGGCTGATCATTATGTGGGCTTTCTTGATCCCTTTTTGGCGGCACAGCTCTTTCCACCCCTCCGCCATTCTCCGGCCGATACCTTTGTGCTGGTAGTCGGGAAGAAGACCCACGAAGTCGATCCAGGCTATCTCACCCGCTTCAGCCGGTGAATGCACCTTGCGACCCAGTATGAAGCCGACGACCCTGCCATTCTCCTCGGCCACGACGCTGTGTTCGATCTCACCGCCGATCGAGCTCTCCGGAGCAGGCGCGTAGGTAACCGCCCTGTTGCTTCCCCTGACCCGTCTCTCGATTTCGAGGACGCTCTCTACGTCCTCCTCCGTCATTCCGCGTACTCTGACCCTGCTTTCAAGACCCGTAACGTTGGCCATGGAGCCCCCTTCCCAACCGGTTCCGCTAAATCAGGTTCTCAAAAAGACCGGTGTTCGGGTATGTTATAACCCGCATAAAAGGATGTCAACGCCTTGACCGGGGGCAAGGCAATGAATGAGAAAACCCGGGAAAGTCGAGGCGCAGCCGTCAGGCGGAGACCTCGGCCAGTTCGAACCTGTAGTTCTCTATGATAGGGTTGGCAAGGAGCTTGCGGCACATTTCCTGCACCTGCTCCTCGGCTCTGGCGCTGTCTTTCTCTTCAAGCTTGATCTCCATGTACTTGCCGATGCGTACACTCTGGACATCCTTGAAGCCCAGCGTGTGAAGGCCGCCTTTCACTGTCAGTCCCTGGGGATCGTTTACCGTGGGCTTGAGCGTAACGTAGATTTTGGCCAGGTACATCAAAGTTCCTTTCCGGTGAGCCTGCAGTAGGCATCCCTGTACCGCCGCGCCACTTCTTTCACCAGGTCCGGCGGCAGCTCGGGCGCGGGGGGTTCCTTGTTCCATCCGGACTCAACCAGCCAGTCACGCAGGTGCTGCTTGTCGAAGCTCGGCTGCGGCTTGCCGGGCGAGTATGTGGACGCATCCCAGAAACGGCTCGAATCAGGGGTCAGCAGTTCATCGATAAGTATGATCTTCCCATCGACTCTGCCGAACTCCATTTTCGTATCGGCGATAATTATGCCGCGGTCGAGCGCGTATCTCGCGGCGGCATCGTAGATAGCCAGGCTCTTGTCCATGACCTCACGCGTAGCATCTTTTCCTACCAGGTTCTCCATTTCCTGAAAACTGACAGGCTCGTCATGCCCTGTCTCCGCCTTGGTTGTGGGAGTGAACAGAGGCTCCGGGAATTTCTCGGATTCTCTGAGCCCGGCCGGAAGCCTCATGCCGCCGACCGTGCCCTTTTCACGGTACTCACTCCAGGCGGACCCGGAGATATAGCCCCTTACGATGCATTCGATATCTATTCTCTCTGCCTTCTTCACAATCATGGAACGGCGCGCAACATAGGGCGGATAGGAATAGTACGATACGCAGACCCGGTCGCCGTAGACGGAATTCAACCATCTGGCGTCGTCCACGACCTCGACCAGGTGATTGGGCACTATGCCCGATGTGTATTTGAACCAGAAGCTCGAAAGCTGGTTCAGCACGACGCCTTTCCCCGGAATGCCCGTGGGCAGCACCACGTCGAACGCCGATACGCGGTCAGTGACGATAATCAGGAACAGGTCGTCTGCCAGACTGTACATGTCGCGTACTTTCCCGCGGTGGACCAGGTTTGGCAGGTCGGTCGCTGTCAGCACTTCATTCATTATGGATATTCCTTGCTCCAGTTAATATTCAGGCCGGCCTATTCCCGGACGCGGTCGAAGATCTCGTCCACGTGCCGTACGAAGTACTTGTAGTCGAAGATCTCTTCAAGCTCAGTCCCGGAGAGGCTCCGGGTAACGTCAGGGTCCTGCTTCAGGAGGTCGAGGAAACTCACCCGTTCCTTCCAGGACTTCATTGAGTTCCGCTGTACGGTCCTGTATGCCTGCTCTCGCGACAGCCCCTTATCTATGAGAGCCAGCATGACACGCTGTGAAAAGACAAGGCCCCTTGTGATCTCGATATTTTCTTTCATACGTTCGGGGTAAACCTGTAGACCTCTCATGACGTAGGTGCACAGATACAGAATGTAGTCCAGCGCAAGGCAGCCGTCCGGCAAAATGAGCCGTTCGGCGGATGAATGGCTGATATCGCGTTCGTGCCAGAGCGCTATATTCTCCAGGGATGTGACGGCATAGCCGCGAATCAGCCTTGCCAGTCCGCAAATGCGTTCGCAAAGCTCGGGGTTCCTTTTATGCGGCATGGCTGACGACCCGGTCTGCCCTGTCTCGAATGGTTCTTCAGCCTCCAGGACCTCGGTCCTCTGGAGGCCCCTTATCTCAGTGGCGAACTTCTCGAGTGAGCCGGCGATAATGGCAAGTGTGGTCATGAACTGGGCATGGCGGTCTCTCTGGACTACCTGGTTGGTCACCCATGCAACCCGGAGTCCGAGACGCCCGAGCGCAACTTCCTCAACCTCCAGCGGCACTGTAGCATGAGTACCCACCGCGCCGGAAATCTTGCCTACCCCGATCACTTTCCGGGCCTCAGCCAGCCGGTAAGCGTTCCTCTTCATCTCCTCGACCCAGGCGGCGATCTTCAGCCCGAATGTGATCGGCTCAGCATGAACGCCGTGCGTCCGGCCCATCATGATGGTGTACTTGTGCTCTGCGGCCTTTTTCTGGAGCACTTCGATAAGCTCGTCAATATCCCTCGCCAGGATGTCCGCGGCCTCCACGAGCTGAAGCGCGAGCGCGGTGTCGATAATATCCGACGACGTCAGGCCCAGGTGTACATAGCGGCTCTCTTCCCCTATCGTCTCCGAGACAGCCTTCAGAAAAGCGGTTACGTCATGGTGCGTTTCCCTGAGGATTTCGCCCATGCGCCCGATATCGCAGCGGGCCCTGCGAATCCCTGCCAGCGCCTCGGTCGGCACTACTCCGATCCCGGACCAGGCCTCGCACACCGCGACCTCCACCTTCAGCCATTTCTCAAACTTGTTATCTTCCGACCAGACGGCCTTCATTTCAGGCCTGGAATAACGTTCTATCATCTCCCACCTTGCCCTTGCAGTAACATTCGCTATCCGCTGCTCAGCTTCGCGCGGAACTTGTTATACGCCTCTGCAATTCCAGCATGCTTGAGTCCCAGAATCTGCGCCGCCAGGTAAGCGGCGTTCTTCGCGCCGGCCGCTCCCAGGGCCATGCAGGCGACCGGAATACCAGCCGGCATCTGGACTATGGAGAACAGGGCATCGACGCCCTTGATTTCACTGTTGGGAATCGGGACTCCAATTACCGGGATGGTTGTCCAGCCGGCGAGCACTCCCGGCAGGTGCGCAGCCCCCCCGGCGCCAGCGATCATTACCTCCAGCCCCCTTTCCCGGGCGGTTAGACCGTACTCGCGCGCCTTTTCCGGCGTACGATGCGCCGAGATCACGGAGACTTCATACTCAATTCCCAGCTCGGTCAGGGTATCCAGCGCCGGCTGCATCGCCCCGGCATCTGACTTGCTTCCCATGACTACACCGATCAGCGGCATCTACCTGACCTCCTCTGCGGCGATATCCTTTCTATAATAACAGCCCTCAAAATGTATGCTCGGGATACTCGACATCACTTTCCCGCGCGCTTCTGCGACGTCGCCCCCGGTCGCGACCACGGTGAGCACCCTGCCGCCCGCAGTCTCCACCCTCCCGTCCGCATATCTGGTACCGGCGTGGAAGACTGCCACATCCCGGCCCGTCTTATCCAGTCCTGATATGGGATAGCCGGTCCTGAACCTTCCCGGATACCCCCCTGAAGCAAGGACCACGCCCACGCAGGCGCCGTCATCCCAGCTTACCTCGACGCTGCCCAGCTCTCCTCTTGTTATAGCCAACATTATGTCGAGTAAGTCGCTCTTCAGGAGCGGCAGCTGCACCTGCGTCTCCGGGTCGCCGAAGCGCGCGTTATACTCAAGGACCTTAGGTCCCTCGTCTGTAAGCATAAGGCCGGCGTAGAGCATCCCTCTGTAGGGCCTCCCTTCGCTTGCCATAGCCCGCACCGTCGGCTCGAGGATGGTCCTGGTAAGTTCGCGGCTCAACTCGCTGTCGAAGAAGTCTGGAGGACTGTAGGCCCCCATACCGCCGGTATTAGGACCAAGGTTGCCTTCATATACGCGCTTGTAGTCCCTGGCCGCCGGGAGAGGCGCTACTGTCTTTCCGTCCGTGAAGGCAATCAGGCTGGTTTCCCTTCCCGAAAGGCACTCCTCAACCAGGACAGAACTCCCGGCGTCGCCGAATACGCGGTCGCACATTATCTCTGAAAGAGCCTTCAATGCTTCTTCCCTGGTCTGGACGATAACGACGCCCTTCCCTGCCGCAAGCCCATCCGCCTTTATCACCAGGGGCGCAGGCTGCTCCATAATATAGTCTCGAGCTTCGTCATACGAGGAGAAGACCGCATCACGCGCACAGGGTATACCGTACTTGTGCATCAGGCTTTTGGCGAAGACCTTGCTCGATTCGATGCGGGCCGCTTCACGGTTCGGGCCGAAAGCCGGAATGCCGGACTGTTCCAGGTAATCAACGATACCGGCAGCGAGCGGCGCTTCGGGACCCACCACAACCAGGTCGACAGCGAACTCGCGGGCAGCCTTTGCCACTGATTCGAGGTCGGTGGGAGCGATATCAAGATTCTCGGCGATTTCGCGGGTACCGGCATTTCCCGGAGCCGCGAAGAGCCTGTGACTTCGGTCGCTCAGCGAGAGCTTCCACAGGATAGTATGTTCTCTTGCGCCGCCGCCCAGGACCAGCACTTTCAAAGCTCGGGTCCCCTCCGTAGCAAGATGAGGTCCAAAGACGGAAACCGGGACCGGTTCACGAGCTGGCAGAACATGTTCGCGTTTATGACTAAGGGATTACTCCCACTCAATGGTCGAAGGGGGTTTCGAAGAGATATCGTAGACTACCCGGTTGACCTCGGGCACCTCGTTAACGATGCGGTTCGAAATGTGGGCAAGCACTTCGTAAGGCAGGCGGGCCCAGTCGGCCGTCATGGCATCGTCAGACGTGACCGCCCGGACAGCCACCATGTAACCATAAGTGCGTGAATCACCCATAACACCCACGCTTTTGACCGGCGTCAGCACCGCGAAAGCCTGCCACAACTGGCGGTACAGGTTTGCCTTCTTTATCTCGTTCATTACGATCCAATCGGCTGCTCTCAGGATCTCCAGCCTTTCCCGGGTTACGTCCCCGATTATCCGGATAGCCAGTCCGGGTCCCGGGAATGGCTGTCTCCAGACCATATCCTGGGGGAGACCCAGCGCAAGCCCGACCTCGCGTACTTCGTCCTTGAATAGATAGCGCAGGGGCTCGACAAGGGCGAGGTTCATTATGCTCGGCAGCCCTCCGACGTTATGGTGCGTCTTGATCGTGGCCACCTCCCGGTTGCCGGTGTGAGCGCTCTCGATAACGTCCGGGTAAAGCGTACCCTGGGCCAGGAAATCCACACGCCCTATCTTGCCCGCTTCTTCCTCGAAAACCTTGACGAACTCTTCCCCGATAATGTGGCGCTTCTCTTCCGGATCAATCACTCCGCGCAGCCGTTCCAGGAACCGATCGCTGGCATCGATCGAAATCAAGTTCATCTTCAGGTGCTTCTGGAAAGTGAGGTTCGTCCGTTCGGGTTCCTGGCGGCGTAAAAGCCCGTGGTTGACGAAAATACAGGTCAGCTGGTCTCCGATAGCCTTGTTTACCAGGGTAGCCGTAACCGCTGAGTCCACCCCTCCCGAAAGCGCACATATTACACGCCCGGACCCTACCTGCTCCTTTATTCTTTGCGTGCTCTCATTGACGAAACTGCCCGCTGTCCACGTACCTGAGCAGCCGCAGATGCGGTAAAGGAAATTCTGGAGCATGGCCTTGCCCTGGGGAGTGTGAGCGACCTCCGGGTGGAACTGGACCCCGATGAATCCCTGGTCGTTGCCCATGGCGGCAATCGGGCAGTTCTCAGTATACGCAAGGGAGACAAACCCGGGCGGCATTTCCTCAATCCGGTCACCGTGGCTCATCCACACCGGAAGATCTGAAGGCAGGCCTGCAAAAAGCGGGGTGTTCATCTCGCTCTGGTGAAGTATGGCGAGCCCGTACTCTCGCTTGCTGCCGGGGACCACTTTGCCGCCCAGCTGGTGGGCTAACAGGTGTATGCCGTAACAGATCCCGAGGACCGGCAAACGGCTCTCGTAAACATAAGCGGGCGCCAGGGGAGCGTCTGCTTCATAGACACCGCCGGGGCCTCCGGAGAGGATGAAACCTTTGGGGTTAAGAGGGGCAACACGTTCCCAGGGAGCGTCGTGGGGAATGACTTCGCAGTAGACCTTGCATTCACGTACCCGGCGAGCTATTAGCCAGCTGTACTGCGAGCCGAAGTCGACCACGATAACTGCCTCGCGGTCTGCTACCGGCCTCTCCACCTCGGCGGGTGACTGCTCGCCCCGTCTCTCTTCCGCAATCTTGAGGTACGCGGCTACCTCAGCATCGCCACTGATAGCAACTCGACCGCTATCGGTTCTGCCTGTATCGCCTTCCAAACGTTCTTCCTTATCCTCGACCAAAGATTACCACCGTGCTATACTGAAGTCAATATTCCTGCTTCAACGTTATAGCGGAATCCCGAGAGTGTCAAATCCTCCTCCACTTGAACAGCAGATTGAGCACGCGCTTGACATACTTGGCGAGAGCGGTATCATCGCCTACCCGACAGACACCGTGTACGGCCTCGGCTCAGACCCTTATGATGAGCGGGCTGTCATGCGGGTATTCCAGGCAAAGAGGCGGCCGCACCATTTGCCCCTCCCACTTTTGATCGCGGACATATCACAGTTCTACGACGTGGCTTTGCACGTGCCTGAACCAGCCTTGCGACTGGCCCGCGCGTTCTTGCCGGAAGGCCTTACCCTGGTGCTCAAAAAGAGCGCCCGCGTCCCGGACATCGTAACCGCGGGCGGCGATACCGTGGCCATACGAATTCCCGACCATCCTGTGCCTCTTGCCCTGGTCCGCGGCCTGGGCAAACCGATAATCGGGACCAGCGCAAATATATCTGGAAAGCCGAGCCCGCTGACGGCGGGTGAGGTATCCGAACAGCTTGGGTCGGAGGTCGACTTCATCATAGACGGAGGCAGGGCTCCGGGTGGAGTCGAGTCCACAGTGATAGACCTTACCACGCCGAGCCCGACGTTAGTCAGGCGCGGCGCGATACCGGTTGAGGATATTCGGAAAGTCTGCCGCACAATACTGTAAGAGGTTCTGGTGAAAGAAGCAGACGAACCCGTCGAGGAAGTAACCCTACCGCTGGAGACAATCGGCCGCTGGAGGTCCACCTTCAGTTCGCTTTCGATCGCGGACTACCGGTGGTACTGGTTCAGCACGCTTGGCGCGTTCACGGCGATGCAGATGTCCCTCTTCGTTCAGGGGCTGCTCATATTCGAGCTGACCAACTCCGCTGTCGCTCTCGGACTGGTCAGTGCCGCGTTCGGGGTGCCGATGCTTCTCTTCTCGCTGTGGGGAGGCGCCGTGGTGGACAGGGCGGACAAGCGAAACGTCCTCATCGTGACTCAGGCTCTCTCATTCGCCGCAACCCTGGCAGTGGGCATACTCATCGCTTTAGACATGATATCCTTCTGGCATCTGCTGGCGGCGTCCTTCATAAATGGGCTCGTACTCTCGTTCAATCTCCCGGGCCGGCAGGCTATCCTGCCTCAGCTGGTCGGGCGCGAGCGAATCATGAATGCGGTTGCCCTGGCTTCCGGCGCAGTGAACTCAAGCCGAATCTTCGCTCCCGCTATGGGGGGACTGCTTGTGGGCTTCATGGGAATCGACGGCATATACTTTCTCATAGCTGCCTTCTACCTGGCTTCCGTGCTCTTGCTGTTCATGATTCCCGCGCTCGGGAAGCCGGTACGACCTTCATCGGTGTCCGTCCGCTCTGATATCCGCGAAGGTTTGACATACATTAAGGGAAGCCCGATCTTGCTTGGTCTGCTTGTCCTCGCTTTCGTGCCCGTAGTCTTTGGCATGCCTTACCAGATGCTGATGCCGGTCTTCGCGGTTGACGTTCTGGGCATGGGGCGCACCGAACTCGCTTTCCTGTTGGCTATGACCGGCGTCGGAGCCGTACTTGGTTCCATGGGCATAGCATCCCTGGGTGAGTTCAGGCATAAGGGGCTGCTCCTGCTGGTTTCCTGCGCACTGTTCGGGGCTTTCCTCATCTTCTTCGCCCAGTCAACCTCGTACCTCTTATCGCTGTTTTTGCTCGTAGCTGTCGGAGCTGCCAACGTTACTTATCTGACAGCCAATAACACTCTCCTCCAGGTGCATTGTGACGACGCCATGCGCGGCCGTGTTATGAGCCTTTACATGATGACCATAGGCTTGATGCCCGTGGGCACCCTCGGCATATCGGCAATTGCCGAGTGGGCGGGAGCGCCTCTGGCTGTTGCGGCAGGAGGCGCTTTCATCCTGGTTTTCGCCCTGGCCATGACTCTATTCAGCGGGACTCTAAGAAGGTTGTAGTATGCGGATATTTGGGGTACAATTTCTGGAGTTTTGTCATCGGAAGCGTAGCTTTAAATAGCCGGGTCTGTGTGCTAGACTATCTTTTGGAGGTTTTCCAGAACCTAGAGGCAGGAGTCAGGACCTTAAGCGCTTTGTGACCTCTCGAAACAGCACGCCGGGGCATTCCTGGTTTAGGCAAGCAGTAGTCATTTTTGTTTTCCCGGTCCGAAACGCATACTCCAGGAGGTGGCCCAATGCGAATTGCTGTCGGTTCAGATCATGCTGGCTTCCCGCTCAAGCAGGGGATCATTAGCCTGCTGGTAGAACTGGGGAACAGCTATGAGGACTTCGGCTGCTATGATACGGGCTCGGTAGACTATCCGGACATAGCTCAAGCGGTAGCCGAGGGTGTATCGCAAGGCAAATTCCACCGTGGTATCCTCATCTGCTGCACCGGAATCGGGATGAGCATAGCCGCGAACAAGGTCCCCGGCGTGCGAGCGGCGCTCTGCCATGATGTGTTCAGTGCCAGGCGCTCCCGTGAACACAATAACGCCAATGTGCTCTGCCTCGGTGCGGGAGTGGTTGGCGAGGGTCTTGCCCGGGAAGTAGTCACAGTTTATCTGGGGTCTGACTTCGTGGGCGGACGGCACGCACGCAGGGTTGAAAAGATAGATATGATGGAATCACATCGCGTATAGTGAGAACGGAACGGTGAGCATTCTGGACTCAATTCAACATCCCGGGGACTTGCGGAGACTCTCTCTGCCCGAATTGACGTCGCTGGCCGAGGAGATACGGGCTGCTATTGTATCGGTCGTCACCAGGACCGGCGGACACCTGGCATCAAGCCTGGGTGCGGTTGAGCTTACTATCGCACTTCACCGCGTATTTCAGACCCCTGGCGACAAGATAATCTGGGATGTAGGGCACCAGAGTTACGCCCACAAGCTCCTCACAGGCCGCAAGGATAGATTCCACACCCTCCGCCAGTTCAAGGGCTTGTCCGGATTTCCCGATCCCGCCGAGAGCCCTCATGACGCCTTCGGCACAGGGCATGCCTCGACCTCGATATCCGCGGCGCTTGGCATGGCTGCGGCGCGCGATATGGCCGGCAAAGACTTCAACGTGGTCGCTGTCATTGGTGACGGCTCTCTCTCCGGCGGCATGGCCTTCGAGGCCCTTAACTACGCGGGCCATATTCGTAAAAGATTAATCGTCGTTTTGAATGACAACGCTATGGCTATTTCACCGAGCGTAGGAGCGGTTGCACGCACGCTGAACAGGCTCACGCTACACCCCAAGTATCGCCGGGCAAAGGAAGATGCGGGTCGTTTCATCAGGCGCATGCCGTGGGGCGCGGCGGCCTGGGGATCGATGAAACGCTTCAAAAGCGGCATAAGGGAAATGCTGATACCGACCCGGCTCTGGGAGACACTCGGTTTCAAGTATATAGGACCAGTGGACGGCCACAACATTGCCGACCTCGAAGGCGCCCTGGCGAAAGCGCGCGATTACGGAAACGGGCCGGTGTTCATCCACGTCGTAACTACGAAGGGAAAGGGTTACGAACCAGCGGAGGACGACTGTGTCAAGTTTCATGGGATTTCAGCGCGGAGCTTAGACAAGGGTTTGCCCTCGTACAGCGAAGTCTTCGGCAGCTCCCTGTTGCGCCTTTTTCGTGAGAACGAAAAGCTCGTCGCCGTCAGCGCCGCCATGATGCAGGGTACCTGCCTGAACCTTGTATCAAAGGAGTTCCCTGACAGGGTCTTTGATGTAGGCATTTGCGAACAGCATGCCGTTACATTCGCTGCCGGCATGGCCAGGCAGGGATACATTCCGGTTGTGGCGATTTACTCTACTTTTCTTCAGAGGGCGTTCGACCAGGTGCTTCACGACGTCTGCATCCAGGAGCTTCCGGTCATCTTCGCGATCGACAGGGCAGGGATCGTGGGAGAGGATGGGAAAACGCACCAGGGCGCTTTTGATCTGTCCTTCCTGGGTTGTATCCCTAACCTGGTGGTAGCGGCGCCCTGCGATAGAATCGAACTCGAGCACATGCTTCACACAGCGGTAAGAATTGGCCGGCCGATGGCGATCCGCTACCCCCGCACCGCCGCGGTGACCATGAGCGAAAATGGTTCGCTCGAGGAGATCCCTATCGGCAAAGCAAAGATACTTGCTCCCGGCGGCGACGTTGCCATAATTGCGATCGGTTCCACTGTATCCCCGGCCCTCCGCGCGTCTGAGCTTTTATCAGAGAAAGGGATCAAGGCATCGGTCCTGAATGCCCGTTTCGCGAAACCGCTGGATGAGTCTCTGATCCGTGAACTGGCGTCTCAAACCCGGCGGCTTGTCACGGTAGAGGAGAACTCCCTGCGCGGGGGCTTCGGCAGCTCGGTACTCAATGTCGTGGCAGGTATGGCGGACGTGCGCGCCCTGTGTATCGGCCTCCCTGATGAATTCGTCGAGCACGGCCCCCAGGCCCTTCTTCATGCAAGGTACGGCATCAATGCTGAAGGGATCGCTGAACGCCTCCTCTCGTTCTTCCCTGAACTCACGGTTCTCGCATCTTCCAGGAGGAGCGTCAAGTGAAGGGGGGGAGAAGGAACCTGTCATCCGTGCCGGCGTCGAAGGAACCCGTGGAGAGGTTCGAACTCGACAGCGTCTGGAACCGTTACCGGCCCGACATCGAAGCCGAGCTAAGGTTTGTTGTCGGCAGAGCTTCTCTGCCCCTGTACGACATGATGCGTTATCACATGGGCTGGATCGACGAATCGGGTCGCGCGGCAAAGAACACGGCCGGCAAGAGGCTGCGCCCTGTACTCTGTCTCCTTACCTGTCACAGCCTCGGCGGCCACTGGCGGTCAGCCCTCCCGGTCGCGGCAGCTATCGAACTGGTGCACAATTTCTCCCTGATCCATGATGACATACAGGACTCGAGCATCGAGCGCAGAGGCAGGCCTACTGTATGGTACATGTGGGGCCAGCCTCAAGCCATCAATGTGGGCGACGGAATGCATGCCCTGGCGCTGTCCTCTCTGCTCCGCCTCGAAGATATAGGCATACCGAATGCCAAGATCGTCAGGGCAGCCCGCATCCTGGGCGAAGCGAGCCTCAGGCTTTGCGAAGGGCAGTACCTGGACATAAGCTTCGAGAGGCGCATGGATATCAAGATCAGTGATTATCTTACGATGATTTCAAACAAGACCGCGGCCCTGGTAGCCGGCTCCGTTGAGATCGGAGCGGTCCTGGCCACCGAGAACGAGCCTGATATCGCTCATTTCAAGAGCTTCGGGCATGCCCTGGGAATGACTTTCCAGATCCACGATGACGTACTGAGTATATGGGGAGATGAGAAGAAGATAGGGAAATCGATCTCAACTGATATCAGGTCAAAGAAGAAGACGCTGCCCGTGGTTTACCTGCTCGAGAAAGCGAGAGGCGCCGCAAGTGCCCATTTGCTGGAGATCTATCAAA
>JACUUS010000295.1 GCA_014859215.1 Dehalococcoidia bacterium
TGCCCATTATTCTTTATGATTTTCCTGCTCTTACGCACCTTGATATGTCACCGGGACTGATCGCCCGGCTGGCTTCCATAAAGAACGTGGTCGGAATCAAGGTCACGGGCACTGCGGAGAAGACCGAAGAGGTGTTGAAAGCCGTCAAGAGAGATGACTTCGCGGTGTTCATCGGCACCAGCTTTCTCCTGCTGAAGGTCCTTGAAATGGGCGGGGCCGGGGTGATCGACCCGGTTCCGTGCATCGCTCCCGGCGATGTTGTCTCCCTTTACGAGAGCTTCAGGAAAGGGGACCGGGAACGAGCCGCGCAATATCAGGGAAAGCTCTACGCTTTGATGGGACTGCTGGCGGTATCCCCCCAACCTGCCGCGGTGAAGGAGGCCATGCGCCAGCTCGGCCATCCCATCGAGCCCCACGTGAAAAGGCCGCTCCAGCAGGCCATGACACCGGAACAAAGGGAAACGGTGAGAAAGTCGTTGATCGATATGGGCCTGTTGAAGAGTTGACGGGCTTGCCTTAATCCTGCGGGTTGGCGCAGTGGTCCCGCAGGCAGCAGGCCGCGCAGTCCGGCCGCTTTCTGCAGGTGTCTTTCCCGTGGCGGACGAAAAGCGCATGATACTCATTAAACAGCGCCGAGTCAGGCGGCAGGTGCTCCATGAAGAGCGCCTGGTATGAATCGTAGGTGTCTCTGAGCGGCGCCAGGCCCAGGCGCGAGATTACCCTCCTGGTGTACGCGTCGATCACGAACACCGGCTTATACGCCGCATAGAGGATTATTGAGTCCGCCGTCTCGGGGCCTATGCCGTGGATACCCAGCAGCTCCTCGCGCAGGTCCGGGATTTCCAGCGAGAAAAGGCTGTCCAGAGAGTCCCCGTACTCCTCTCCCAGATGCTCTGCGAACGCCTTCAGCTTCAGGGCTTTCGCATTGTAGTAGCCTGACGGGTAAATCAGCTGCGCGAGTTCGGTCAGGGGCAGGTCACGGAGCGATGCGGGCGAGAGCGCACCGGCATGTTTGAGACTGTTGACAGCCTTTTCCACGTTGCCCCACGAGGCGGACTGCGTGAGTATGGCGCCGACAATTACCTCAAAGGGCGAATCTCCAGGCCACCAGTGCTGCGGCCCGTACCGCCGGAAGAGAAGCTCGAATAGAGACAGGAGGCGGGCAGACAGCGAATTCAGTCCATCGGGGAGTCTTTCCTGGCCGTATTGGAGCTTGCTTAATGACAAGATTGCGAGCCTTCGCCGTACGTATGGTGTAGTTTGTGTACCCATGGCGGAACGGTGGCCGAGGCAGGAGTTCCGGAAGGTATATAGGGCTTGATATCAAGAACAGGCGTCCCATCGATTGCGTCGAGGCCGACCACCTTCACCACGTTGCCTTTTCTTTCCAGCAGCCTGACCACGCTTATTCCCAGCGGGTTGGGTCTCATCGGCGATCGAGTGGCGAATACGCCGACCAGGGGAAGATCCGCGCGCATCTGGGGGTGTATCTTGAGCGGGTTCACATCGGGAGGCGCGTGGTGCATCCAGAAAAGGACCATGATGTGTGAGAATTCCTCCAGCCCGTCCAGGCCTTCTTCCAGGCGTGGATCGAGCGTGATCTCCGATACTACCTGGATCCAGTCGCGTTTTCCGGTATCGGTGACCTCGTTCCTCACTCTGCCTACAGGCATGATCACTATTGGCGAATGGACTCCGTCCTCAGGCACTTTCATTTCCCCCAGCTTATTCATACCTCAAAGCTTCTATCGGGTCAAGGCCGGCGGCGCGGTTCGCGGGATAAAGGGCGGCGACAAGGGCTATCACGGTAGCGAGAACTATGACGCCAAGGATAAGCCACCAGGGCATAACAGACAGGCTGAACATCGGGAAATCCCGGAAGAAGGTAGCATGCGCGACGCGGTTGATCAGGAAACCCAGGCCGTACGCGATGCCGACTCCGATAATGCCTCCCAGCAGGCCGATCGCCGCTCCTTCTACCGTGAGCAGGCTGCGGACAACCCCCCTGGAGGCGCCCAGGGCCTTCATAACGCCGATCTCCCTCGTCCGTTCATATACAGACATGATAAGGGTATTCACTATGGTCAAAGCCGCTACCGCGAGCGCTATCAATCCGAACGCTGCGAGTATGGCCTGCATTACGCCAAATATGGTCCCTATTATCCCGAGAATATCAGCCGATGTCATCGAGCCGAGGCCCATATCCCGCGCCTGCTCGGCCACCCGCAGGGCGTCTTCCTCGGTGTTGGTCCTTACCATCAGTACTGCCGGAGGTATTTCATCGGTGTACAGGGCGGAATTGTCAGCCCAGAAGCGCGCTATCTCTTTGCCGTCCTCGACCGAGATCGAGACCACGGTCGATGCCAGAGTTCTCTCTGTTACACCGACCACCGTGAAGCTGTACTCCCGGGTTTCCGCGGGAAGGCCGATCAGGGTGAGTGCCTGCGTGACCTCGATAATGACTTCTCTTCCTATGATATCGTCCCGGTTCTCGATGTTCAACGCGTCAAGAAACTGTCCGGCGAGGATGCATGAGCCGCGTGTATCATCTTCGAAGTAGTCGCCGGCTATCAGCGGGGTGAGGCGAAGCTGGTACTCGGGTCTGGGCCTGAGCATGATGCGGTATCTGTCGCCTTCTGGCAGGCGCAGGGTCGTGGTGGAGAAGATAATGATGTAAGGATCGGTCTGCTCCACTTCAGGGAAGGCTTCGACAGCCGCGATGGCTTCGGGTGTGAGCGGTTCCAGCACGAACGGCGTCGTCTCGCCGTTCTCGACGGGCGGCGGCGCGGACCCGAATTGGAAACCGGAAGCGAACTCGAAGGCGGCCTGCGAGGAAGCCACCATCGCCACGTTGGGAGGCAGCACGGCCCTCACCTGTGAGTCGAGAAACTGCTGCATGCCGATCCCCACGGAAACAAGCAGGGCCACCAGACCCGCCCCGATGACAACAGCGAAGATAGTCAGGAAGCTGCGGAGTTTTCTCCGCCTGAGATTTGCGAAGGCGTTTCCTATGAGGTCTGCAAAAATCACGGCAATGCTTTCATTCTCTTATCTCGTATAGTTGACCGTTCCGCATATTGAACCTGCGGTCGGCATACTTAGCGCTCTCAACATCGTGAGTAACGAGCACCAGGGTCAGACCCCGTTCCTTGTGAAGATCGCTGAGCATTCTGCCTATCCTTTCCTTGGCCCTGGCGTCCAGATTTCCTGTAGGTTCGTCGGCCAGAAGTATCTCCGGATTGTTTACCAGGGCCCTTGCTATGCCGACGCGCTGCCTCTCGCCTCCTGAGAGCGCGTTTGGCCTGTGTCTGGCCCGCTCGCTGAGCTCAACTGTAGCGAGCGCCTCCCTGGCAAGCTCAACGCGCTTCCCGGCAGGGACCCTGGCGAAGACAAGCGGCAGGGCCACGTTCTCAAGCGCGGTATAGGTGGGTTGCAGGTTGAAGGTCTGGAAGACGAAACCGACTTTCTGATTCCGGTAGCGGGAAAGCTCCGCGTCGCTGGCGCGGCTCAGATCCCGGCCGTCGACAAGCACCCTCCCGGAGGTCGGCTTTTCCAGACCGCCGATTATGTGCAGCAGGGTGCTCTTGCCCGAGCCGGAAGGCCCGACTATCAGGAGGAACTCGCCTTTTTGGATGGCCAGATCGATGCCCGCGACCGCGTCAACTATCTCATCGCCCATCCGGTACTTGCGCCAGACGTTCTCGAGTCTGATTACGGATTCACCAGTCATGCCCCCCGTCCCCTCCGCAGCCGCTTCTCACTGACTGGTTGTTCGAGGATCTGCAGTGCCCAATGATGGACTATTATAGTTCCTTCATCGTTGAGAAATTATAAAATTCCGGCATGAAAAGGTTAAAGAATTCTCACAATTAAGGTCTTGGGACTGTCTGGCGCGGTCAAGCCAGCTTTGGAGAAGGTCGTTTCTTCTTTCAGTAGAGGACCATCAAGCCGAAGCTACCTCTATTCGAGGCCTTCCTCGTCTCCCCAGTTCTGCATTAACTTCTTGATTCGGGAGGCGAGTTTAGGGCTGGCTCTGAGACGCTGTATGAAGATGGGGCAGCTTTCGAGCAGGAAGTTCGTGGTCGCGGCGGCGAGTTCGGAGAAATACCGGGACATTGTGGCGTCCTCTGTCAGGAAAGACGAAGCGGGCATCTGCCTCTTTATATCGTCCACTGAGAACCGCATGGGCATTACGCAGGACTTGTACCAGGGGCATTCTTTGCACTGCACTACGGCAGAGGCTTCGTCCAGTATATCGCTCATGTGAGGCTCGCTTTGCAAAAGGCAGAACATTTTGTGTGGTCCTGCCGATTCTTCTTCACTCGGGATTATAGCGAAATGGCGGTCACTTTGCAAACGAATACTCACGTGTGCTGTGTGGCCTGAGGGTCCTAGATCTGCCTCCCCGCGCGTGCTCCGGCGTGCACTGCCTCCAGAATGCGTCCCGGTTCCACGCAATCACCGATAGTGTAAAGTTCGGGGGCTATTCCCGCGAGGGACTCCGCCAGTTCCCGGGAAGGTCGCATGCCCGCAGCAATGACCACCGTGTCAGCGGGAATCAGCTCCTGGACGCCGTCGCGCTCAACCAGCAGGCCGGCGCCTGTTACTTCGATTCCTCTGGTCCCCGCCAGCATCCGTATATTTCGCTCGCGGAGCCGTGCGAGAACGACCCAGCGCATACTGACGCCGATATCGGCTCCTATACGGTCGATCATCTCGACGATAGTCACCTCTTTTCCCGCGGCATGCAGGAACTCGGACGCCTCGCAGCCTATAAGGCCTCCACCAAGTACTACCACCTTCTTTCCGGTCGATGCTTTGTCAGCGAGGATGTCGATCGCTGCTACTACATTGGGCCCCCTTATTCCGGGCATACCGGGAGTAACAGGTTCTGCGCCGCAGGCTACCACAACCGCATCAACCCCTGCTTCTTTGACGCTCTCAGGTGTGGCCTTCTTGTTGAGCTCGATCACGACCCCGAGCTTCGCAAGTTGAGTGACCAGATAGGTTCTGAGATTGTCAACCTCGCCCTTATCCGGTGGGACCCTGGCCAGAAGGAGAGCTCCGCCGGGCTCCGCCTCGCGCTCCCAGATGGTGACCTGGTGTCCTCGCTCAGCGGCTACCCGGGCGGCCTCCATTCCTGCCGGACCGCTTCCTATGACGAGGACTTTCTTCGATCTGGAAGCCAACCTGATCCGGGATTCAGGTTCGAAGCCCAGTGATGCGTTTACCGAGCACCATATTGGCTCGCGGACCATCGCCGCATCGAAGCAGCGGTTGCACGCGATACATTTTCGAATATCTTCGAGACGACCTTCCGCCGCTTTGCGGGGAAGGTCAGGGTCGGCAAGAAGCCCCCGCCCGAAGGCGACCAGGTCAGCCCGTCCGGCGGCGATTATTTCATCGGCCAGGACCGGATCATTGATACGCCCCACGGCAACAACCGGCACTGGTACCACCCTTTTCAAGGCCTCGGCAAGGAATACCCAGGCGCCGCGCGGGACAAACATGGGGAGCATCGGGACAAGAGCCTCATGCCATCCGGCCCAGGCATGGACAACGCTGGCGCCGGCCTCTACGAGACTCGGGACAATCAGCTTCGTCTCCTCAACAGTGTTTCCTCCGGGCATGTATTCCTCGACGCTGAGCTTGCAGAAAATGGGAAACTCCGGTCCGACCAGCTCCCGGATGCGGGCGATTATCTCGATCAGGAAGGCGGCTCTGCCGTGGATATCACCGCCGTAGCGGTCGGACCGCTTGTTCGTTACCGGTGAGAGGAATTGGCTGATGAGGTAACCGGTGCAGGCGCAAATCTCGATGGCATCGAATCCTGCCCGTTTGGCGCGAAGGCCGGCTGTGACGAAGGCTGTTATCAGCGATTGGACCTCTTCGGTGGTTAGCTCGCGGGGGGTCTCGCCTGTCATTCGGCATGGTACCGCCGACGGCGCCACTGGCTGAGCTTTGAGCACGTCAGAACGGCAGTAGCGGCCGCCGTGAGCGATCTGCAGCGAGATCTTGCCCTCAGCGGAGTGGACCGCGTCGGTGAGCAGGCGCAATCCATCCAGGAAGCTGTCATCCCAGACGCCAAACTCGGTGTCTGCCAGCCTTCCGCTCGGATGCACATGAGCGATACCTGTGGTGAGCAGACCGGCTCCTCCCTCTGCCCGGCGTAGGAAATGGTCGATTACCCGCTGGCTGACCGATCCGTCCGGATTACAGTAACCCGTCCCCATTGGGGCCGTGATAATCCGATTCCGCAGTTCCATAGAGCCGATGCGGATAGGCTGAAGAAGATGGTCCAGAGCCACATGACCTCCTTTGAGCCGGGCCTCATGGTCCCGGTTCCGCGCGTTTTGGTTGCCCGCTTCTGCGGGGGTTGCCAGGGGTTTTGACCGAAGCCTCGATCGATACTTTTCACACGAGGTACCCGATGGTTCCCTGTGGATTTTCACACGATTTCCTGATTCCGGATACCGGCCGCCAGATCAGGATGTACCTTGTCCTGAGGCTGAACCCGGATGCCGTTTACCAGTCTTAACAAGGACTGCTTCCCGGTCAATTGGCCTCGACAAGGCCTGAGACCAGCGGCATTTGGTCTATTGGTAAGCTCATGTCTTCCAGAAAGGTGGGCAAGAAAACCGGGCAAAAAAGAAAAAGTAGCGCATACGGGATTCGAACCCGTGGTCTCCGCCTTGAGAGGGCGGTGTCCTTGGCCGCTAGACGAATGCGCCACGCTCTCTATGGTGTTTATTCAGGCCGGCCGTACTCAAGTCGAAGCTACGACTGGTTTTGCTTCCATATTCCGCAAACTCGCGCCAAGGCGCGTTTCTCAGCCTTAACGCAGCTGCTGAAATCATCAACGCTGCTTTGAGTAAAGACTTTTCCAAGTTAAATGGCTGGGGATCCAGGATTCGAACCTGGGCCCACGGATCCAGAGTCCGCTGTCCTACCGCTAGACTAATCCCCAGCGCCGCACGGAAGCAACACCTGAACAGCTTTCCTGTCTTAGTGTAGAGTAGTCCCCCTGGCTTGTCAATCGCGCCTCGCCTCGCGGACAGGGTGAGCCCAGACTGGAAGTCCTGTAATCGGAATCCGGGCGTCAGAAGCAGTTGACAGGTGTTTTGTCCTGCAGGCCCTTGCGGCGGCTCTCTCGCCCATCTGGCCGGGTGGCGGGCTTAATTAGAGTGATAGAACTAATGTTCCAAACCCTGGGGAGGTAGGGTTGACATAAAATGCACAAGAGATGGTTGTTCGGAACAGGTGTTCGCCTGTCGTTGGGAGTTAAAGCCCAGGCAGAGTGGAGTTTAACAACAGGCAAACGCAGGGGATGCTTTGTGTCCGGGAGGACAGCACACTTTGCAGTTGCAGGTGCCAGCAAGCCGATGCCTTACTGGCCCGCAGGACGATCCTTTCGGGGAAGCCACAGCCTCAATACCTCCCTGATTCCGATCACTGTGCCCACGCTGTTGAGCATTATGATCGGGACCAGTTCCAGTATGATCCCGTAGGTGAGGAAAAGAAGCGCTCCCGCCAGAAGCAGTACCTTAATCCAGCGTTCGCTTCTCAGGAGCATAGACGTTATCACGCATACGCCCGCTACAATGCCTATGGTGGTCGCCATTAGCCCTCCCGAGGCCTGAATTACCCGGATCGCCCGGCAGAGGCCTGATTTCGAATCCTGCGGCTTCCAGTCTCCTGCCTATTCTATCATCAAATCGCACCAAGGTCCGCGTTGACATAGACGGGCCTGCCGGTTTATTCTTTGCCCGGGAGGCTGGATGATGATCAGGACAGCGTCTATTCTGCTGGTTCTTTGCTTGATAACCCTGCTCGCTGGATGCGGGACTGCGGCTGTGCCGACGCCCTCGCCTACCGAGACGCCGCGTAAGCGATATGAGTCTCCGCCGGCCATGATGATAGATGCTTCAAAACAATACACCGCCATTATCGAGACAGAGAAAGGCGATTTGGTGCTCGAGCTTTTCGCCCGCGATGTCCCCGTGACTGTGAACAATTTTGTATTTCTGGCGCGAGAGGGTTTCTACAACGGCACCACATTTCACAGGGTCATGCCGGGCTTTGTTGCTCAAGGCGGAGACCCTACCGGTACCGGGATGGGGAATCCCGGATACTTCATAGACGATGAAATCACCCATCATACGCATGAGCGCGGAGCGCTGTCGATGGCCAACGCCGGTGCGAATACAAACGGATGCCAGTTCTTCATTACCTACGAGCACCAGCATCATCTGGACGGCAAGTACTCCGTGTTCGGCAGGCTGGTGCAGGGGATGGATGTCCTGGAGAGCCTTACTCCCCGGAATCCGCTTGAGAACCCTCAGTTTACGGGTGACAGGATTATCCGTATCAGGATAGAAGAGACCTAGCTGTTCAGGTAAGGAGAACAGGCCCAGGGTCCTGAGAGTTGTGCTCTACTGATAGCCCGGCTCCGCCAGCTTTAGTTTGCAGTCCACGTTAAGGCACTCGCACCTGTTGCTGCACTGATACCAGAACAGCGTGGTCTCGCCGCATACCGGGCATTTCTGCAGTCGCGGGATATCAGCGGCGGGATTCTGACGCAGGTGCAGCCTCTCGAAGGCGCAAATCGGGCAACCAGCACCGGCGCTAAAATATCGCCTGTGCGCGGCGCAGTGTACAGTCTCATCGCGCTTCGAGGACCGCCAGCCGCTCTTCTTCTCCATCCTGTTGACCCCTTCACTGCCCACGGGCGATTACTTACCGCTCTTTCTGCCGGCTGCGCCGACCAGCGGTGCGACAATGAGCCACAAGGCTATGGTTATCAACATCGACTCCACATATCCTATTGTCCTCAGCCCGAAGTCAGGCGCGATTATACCCCAGAAGATCATGGTCAGGAAAGCGCTGAAGAAGAAGAAGACGCCGGCAGCTGGAATGGCCATGAAACCCATTAGAGCCTCCTCAATCAATAGTCCGGAGAACTGGGCGTACTCCGGTGAAGACTTGCCTTTCTTTCCGGCTTCAGGTCCGCGCGTTTATCATAACACAAAGCCCTCCCGGGATTCATTCCCCGGGACCGGGCCCGCAGCATTTATCTACCTCATTGTATAATGTACAAAGAAAAGAGAACACGGAAGCGATGAAGGCGATCGTCCGGCCAGGCTGATCCAGACCGGCAGGTCCGCGTCCCGGCTACCATCAACTCGCACGCAGCGGACAGCGGTGCAGGCCGGCATAGACGCTGCGGGTTGGCAACCATGGACTGCGATTACCACTGGCTTTACTGTCCTGTCTGCAATATGACCCTCGTCTTTGAATCCAGAGTTGAGGAAGAAGGCGAGGGCGTGGAGAATATCTTTTGCCCTCAGTGCGGGTACGCGCTGGGCGCAATCAGGACGGACGGCGGTTGCGACTGCATAGGGCTGGCCTGCGGGTACCTGTACCCTGGAAAGCCCTGCTGCGGCGGTGAACTGTAGTTGGAGCCGGCTTTGCCGCTATATTCTTACCCTGCGCAGCGCATTCTCGATCCGGCTGATACACCTTTCCTTGCCCAGCACGGCCATAGTCTGGAACAGCGGCGGGGCGGCAGTCCGGCCGGTGACGGCCACGCGAAGAAGCCCGAAGAAATCCCCGGTTTTTAGCCCGATCTCGGCGGCGATTGGGCGTATCGTTTCCTCCAGCTTTCCCTGGTCAAATTCGTCCAGGCCCCGGATACGTTCCAAGGTGATCTCCAGCCCTCTCGCGGCGTTTTCGCGGGTCAGTTTCTTGCCTGTGAGGAGAGTTGCTTCGTACTCAAGGTTGTCAAGAAAGAAGAAGTCATAGAGTTCAGCGGCTTCTCCAAGAGTGATCAGACGCTCCTGGATCAGGGGCGTAACCTGCTTCAGGTATTCGCGTGACAGCGGGCGATGGACCTCCGGAGGCAGGTCCCTCTCCAGGTACGGCACGAGCGCGTCACGCAACTCGGGGACGCTCATCTTGCGTATATAGACGCCGTTCATCCACCTGAGCTTATCGTGGCTGAAGATTGCGCTGGTCTTGCTTATGCGCTCAAGCGAGAAATGGCCCACCAGTTCTTCCCGGGTGAAGAGCTCCGTGCGGTCGTCGAGGGACCAGCCGAGAAGGGCCAGGAAATTCATCGTAGCATGCGGCAGGTATCCCTGGTCGCGGTACTCCGTTATCGAGGTGGCCCCGTGTCTCTTGCTCAGCTTGCTGCGGTCCGGTCCGAGGATCATCGGTAGATGTCCGAATGCAGGCGGCTCAAAGCCGAGAGCTCGATAGAGGAGGATGTGCCTGGGAGTGCTTGCCAGCCACTCGTCCGCTCTAAGTACATGCGAGACTTCCATGTGGCGATCGTCGACTACGTTGGCGAGATGGTAAGTCGGATACCCGTCGGACTTGAGAATGACGAAGTCGTCAAGTGTCCGGTTATCGAACACCACGTCGCCCTTGATCAGATCGGCGAACCCGGTATGGCCCTCGGCGGGAATCTTGAAGCGTACCACGGGTATGATGCCTTCTGAACGGTATTCGGCCTCACGATCTGGAGTGAGTTCGCGGCAGAGCCGATCGTAGCCGGGCGGCAGTTTTCGCCTCACCTGCTCGGCCCTCATCTCTCCCAGTCGCTGAGGTGAGCAGTAGCAGCGATAGGCATTGCCTTCCTCGACAAGGCGCCGTGCCGCGGCCTGGTACATTTCCAGGCGCTGTGACTGGAAGTAGGGGCCGTAGGTTCCGCCGGCTTCAGGGCCTTCATCCCAGTCGATCCCGAGCCAGCGCAGTCCTTCCAGGATTGCCTCAACAGCGCCTTCAACCTTGCGCGTGACGTCGGTATCCTCGATCCGTACTATGAACTTTCCCCCGGTATTCCGGGCAAAAAGCCAGTTAAACAGGGCTGTCCTGATATTGCCCACGTGAGGCAGCCCTGTCGGACTGGGCGCGTAGCGTACCCGTACTATGTCTTTCATCGTTTCCTCGCAAGATTGTCCAGGACTATTGTAAAGCCTTCAGCAAGCCGCTGGAAGGTTCCAGTCCAAGCCGCTCCAGCGCCTCCGACAAGTCTGGAGGGAGCGGCGACCTGAACTCGATATATTCCCCGCTGGATGGAAGCCTGAAGCCCAGTATGTGGGCGTGAAGAAACTGCCTTGGCAGAATCGGCGTTTTCCTTCCATATACACGATCTCCGACAACCGGATGCCCTATGGAAGCGAAGTGCACCCTGATCTGGTGCGTACGACCAGTCTCCAGTACGGCCTCCACGAGTGTGTAAGAACCGACGTATCCAAGGACCCGGTAGCTGGTTCGGGCTTCTCTTCCTCCCGCTACGACGGCCATGAGCTTCCTTTCCCTTGGATGCCGCCCAATCGGGGCTTCGATACTTCCGCGTTCGGGGGTAAGCTGTCCCGCGACAAGGGCGACGTACACTTTTCTGGCTGTACGTTCTTTCATCTGGCGGGACAGGTCAAGATGAGAGGCAGCGTGCCTGGCGATAACTATCAGCCCGGAGGTGTCTTTGTCCAGCCTGTGCACGATGCCCGGCCTGAGGAGGCCGTTAATCCCGTTCAGTTCAGGGCAGCGGGCCAGCAATGCATGTACCAGTGTACCGGTGTACTTGCCGGGCGCTGGATGCACGACCATGCCGGCGGGCTTGTCTATAACCATCAGGTCCCGGTCTTCATACACTATCTGCAGGGGGATATCTTCAGGCACCAGCGGGAGGGGTTCAGCAGGCGGGATGTCTACGTGGATGCGGTCGCCTGGCTTGACCTTGAGCTTGTGGCTTACCCGCACTTCCCTGTTTGCCACAGTCACGTGCCCCTGATCAATCAGTCTCTGGGCGTAGGCCCTCGAGACGCCGCAGTTTCCGGCCATGGCCCTATCAAGACGATCGAAAGCGGTCGCTGTAAATTCGACTCTCTTCATACACGTGAGCCGGCGCTTCTCCAGAGAAGAAGGCACGACAGGTCATTCGTCCGGCTGCGGGGGTCTGTTAGGAGTCCGGCCGGCCAAAAAGATGAGGTAATAAGCGATCACGATGGTCCCTACGACTATGGCCGAGTCGGCAAGATTGAAAACAGGCCAGAAGCCCAAGTCTATGAAATCCGTTACCTCGCCAATGCGAAGCCGGTCTACCAGGTTGCCGATTGCTCCGCCCAGGCTCAGGCCAAGGCCAACCTTGAGCCAGCCGAGATGCAGGGGTATGGATTTGAGATAGACAGCGAAGATGATTATCCCGATAACGGCTATCGCGGCAAGGAGAAACGTATGGTTGGCAAAAAGGCCGAAAGCCCCTCCCGTATTCGTAGTATAGGTTATTCTGAACAGGCCTTCCGCGGGTATTGACTCCCCCGGGGTCATGAAATGCCTGATCAGAAACTTGCTTACCTGGTCGAATACTATAACCAGTGAGCAGACCAGGAAAAGCAAGAAGCTCCGTGAAAGCGCGCTAGGCATGGTGCGTGAAATCATCTGCAAATGATGTACCCTCTGTTTGAGTTTAGCACATCGCAGTGTGGCGAACAACGCGTGCCCCTCCGGGGGCGTACTTGCCGAAAAGGTATCCCGGAGATAGAATCGGGCGCGATGGGACCGCGAGGCACTTATGCAATCCTGTTCCGGCTTGACCGTGACGCGACTATCTCCGTGGGGCGCCTCGGCCTTTTTGACTTTGCCCGCGGCTGGTATATCTATGCAGGCAGCGCCCTTGGCGGTCTTTACCCGAGAATCATGCGTCATCTACGAGAGGAAAAGACGCTGCACTGGCACGTGGACTATTTCGGGCGCGTAGCGGTCCCGGTCGAGGTCTGGTACGTTGAATCGGAATCCAGGCTGGAGTGCAAATGGTGCCGTGCCGCCCTTAGACTCGCTCAGGCTTCGAGTCCTGTCCCGCGTTTCGGCTCTTCGGGATGTCGCTGCGTCTCCCATCTCGTCTACTTTCCCGAGAAGCCTGTGTTTGCTGAGTTCCGGCGGCAGCTCGGCTGGATCGGGGACTTTGCCGAATGCAGGTTGCCGGCAGAGATGCCGGGACTCACCGGTCAGAACGCAGGGAGTGCTTGAAGAACGCGGATACCCTGTCCGCGATGCGCTGCTCATGGCCCCACCAGAAATGATCGGCTCCGGAGACGATCTCGTATTCTCTCGGCTCGGGTAGATTTTCGCTGAGATCCGGCAGGTCTGTGCCGGGCAGCGCCAGGTCATGGCTGCCCCACAGGACCAGCTTTGGCCTGTGATAGTCCTGTAAAGGTGAAGGGCTTGCCATAATGGGCGAGATAAGCGCCAGTGCCTCGACGGCATCTTCGTTTACCGCTACTTCCAGCGCCACACCCGCTCCGAAGGAATACCCGCAAAGGCCGATACTCCTGCCTTCCCCCCCGTTCTGGGAGGAAACGAACGCGAGCGCGGCGCGGACATCGTCTTTCTCACCAACCCCGTTCGCATGAGAACCCTGGCTCCGGCCGACTCCGCGAAAGTTGAACCTCAGGCAGGCTATGGACACGCTTGCCAGGCCCTCGCAAACAGCCGATACCACATTGTTGTCCATGTTGCCCCCGTAAAGAGGGTGAGGATGGCAGACTACAGCCGCCGGAAAGGGCCCGCTTCCGCCAGGAACGGACCAGACTCCCTCGAGCGTCAGATCTCCGGACTTGAAGGCAACATTGTTTTCAGTCATCAGCGTTCTCACCTGCCCCTGAAGTAACACCCATTCTAGCACAGCTGGCCGAGATTGTTCCCAGAATTACCTGTCTCTGGATAACCCGGCAGCGGCGGCAGCCCTTTCGAAGTTAACCGGGTGTGTCTTCCTGGCGCCTGGCACGCTGTCGCCGCCTGAGTATTCTCTCGCGGACTTCCTTTTCAAATCCCTGGTCGCCCGGTTCATAGTATTTGCGCCCCCTTAGAGTATCAGGGAAGTGTTCCTGGTCCACAATATGGTCGGGGTAATCAGGGGCGTACTTGTAGCCCTTACCGTAACCGAATTCGCGCATGAGAGGCGTGACAGGATTCCGGAGATGGAAGGGAACAGGTTCATTCCTGGTCTTCTCCACGTCTTCGCGGACCCGTGAATAGGCTTTGTACAGCGAGTTGCTCTTGGGGGCGGTGGCGAGGTGTACGACGGCCTGAGCCAGCGCCAGGTTGCCTTCGGGCATGCCGATGAAGTGAACGGCCTGCTGGGCGGCCATGGCGATAATCAGGGACTGCGGGTCCGCCATGCCGATGTCTTCTGAGGCGAACCGGACCAGCCGCCGCGCGATATACAGCGGGTCTTCGCCTGCCTCCAGCATTCTTCCCATCCAGTAAAGCGCCGCGTCTGGATCGGAGTCCCTCAGCGATTTGTGAAGAGCCGAAATGATGTTGTAGTGCTCCTCACCTGCCTTGTCATAAAGCATGGCAA
>JACUUS010000045.1 GCA_014859215.1 Dehalococcoidia bacterium
CGAGATTCTGGGTAAGGTGGACCAGGCAATTGCCATCTACCAGGCCGGCCTGGGCCTGATCAAGGACTTCCAGAGCAAGCAGGAAGATCTTATGGCGAGCTTCGCCAGCTTCCCATCCGCGTACCTGGGCCTTACAGACGCGGCGGGAAACCTGGAGCTGTACGATGGCAAATTCAGGCTGCTGGACGCGAAGGGTTTTGTCCTGGAGGACGGCGTGGACGGGCAGGACTATCTCTCGATTATAGAGGAGCGGGTAGAAGACTGGTCCTACATGAAATTCCCCTGCTACAAGAAAATGGGGTATCCCGCCGGTATGTACAGGGTTGGGCCGCTTGCCAGGTTAAACGTGGCGGACGGAGTCGCTACTCCCCTGGCGAGCAAGGAGTTCCAGGAGTTCAAAAAGCTGGGCGAGGGCGGCATAGTAGAGGGCTCCCTTTACTTCCACTATGCGCGGCTAATTGAAGGCCTGTATGCCACGGAGCGATTGCGCGAGCTTCTCGAACATGAGGACATCTGCTCCACCGAGATCAGGACGACCTCCAGGAAGTACAGGGAAGAGGGCGTAGGCGTACTGGAAGCGCCCAGGGGAACGTTGGTCCATCACTTCTGGGTGGACCCAAGCGGGGCGATCCGCAAGGCCAACATAATCGTGGCGACCCAGAATAACAACCTTGCCATGAACCGGGCCATCTACCAGGTGGCGAAGGAGCACGTGAAGGCGGACCGGCTGACCGAAGGCATGCTTAACCGCGTGGAGGTGGCTATACGGTGCTACGATCCGTGTCTTTCCTGCGCGACTCACGTCATGGGCAAGATGCCCCTTTCGATACAGCTTGTCAGCTCCTGCGGTGAAGTGATTGACGAGGTAGTCACCGGCTAGGGAAATCCGGTTTCCACTCGTGTTCGCCGCTGTATAAATGAGGATTCAGAGGGTGGCCGATTTAACCGGCTACCCTCTTTGTTTCCCTGTCGCGCCACGCAGGACGCCGCTTTCGCGTAAGCTAACGATCGGGTTGGGTGACTATTGTACTATCCGATCGTCACCGGTTAGAGCCTTCACACGGGTTGATTTAGCTCGCGTGATGTGGAACAATGAGCAAGTACGTTACGTTCTCGCGTAATTTCCTAACTCCCGGCCGGACACTAATGTCGTCGGATGGTGCGGCGGGGCAAGAGTTATGCTGCCCTGGTTCACCGGGCGAAAATTGCTGACCTGAAGTGAAGTCTGAGTGATCGGAAGAGGATTGTTGTGAAGTTCGACCCCCGGGATACCCGGGGGTCACTTGCTATATTCTTGCACGATAGGATTGGCTGGGCCCATACCAATCCGAAGGCAAAAAAGGAGAGAGGTGCTTCAATGGAAGAGGAAAAGAAGGCTCAGGTCGGGCTCTCGGCGGCGCGGATACTGTACCTCGCAGCGGGTTTGGCGCTGCTGGTGGGCCTGCTCCACGCTATCCTGGCAGCCGCTGAATCCTATACGGCAGCCGCGTTTTTCGAAGGTGTGCTCTGGACTCTGCTCGTCGGCGGCATCCTGTTTGGCCTGTCATCCTATCTTGAGCGCAAGTAGCTGCCCGGATCAACCCACATGCCTGGTTAGCGGGTTCGACGTGAACTGTTCTGGATGCCTTTTTCAAAAGTCGCAGCAGTAATCTGATTCAAACCTGTGTAAGCCGTGGACGGGTAGGTATTCCCCTGTACAGCGATATAGAGACGCAGCCCGCTATGTTTTGGCCCTCTTGATGAATGCGAACAGGGCCCGGCGCCTGAATCCGCGCGATTATTCTGCCTTGACCTCGCCTGATTCTTGGCGGTTGGTTCGTGCTATTCCAGCCACACTACCCTCTTGCCAGTTCGATACTTCTCTTTTCGCTTGAGGGCGACATCGGACCCCGCTCGCATCACACCCTCTCCAGCTTTGACTAAGCATATTAGCCCGCCCTCTATTTTTGCCCAACAGGCATAAATGCTCACAATAACATGTGTTTTTCGCTGCGATCGAACAGGCATTATAGCGGAAGCCTCAGCGCGCCGGCGGTGCTACTCTCATAGGTGGAGGCAGGAGAATCGGAAGTACGATGAAAAAGCTAGCAAGCGCAGAAACTCCCTACGGGTCACTTGATACAACCGGGCTCTTGCCTCCAACCAGCCTTCATCCGGTCAGGGGCTTTCTGGGAATCGTCCAGAAAGGAGGGATGAGAGATGCAGTGGGAATTCATTATTGCGCTGGTGTTGGGCATACCTATTGTCCTTTTTCCGGTGGCTCTCATTTGGTACCTGAATATAGGCGGGCTTTACACTGCTGTTCGCAGGTTTGTCGGAAGGAGGGCTGAGCGGAAGAGGTGGGCAGCGGGCGCGGATGGACCCGGTAAACGGGGAGAATCAGCAGGCGCCGCTTGAACCGGGATTGAGGCAGGGATGCGAGGAGGTTAAGTCATGGAATGGCCGGTGATAATCGCGTTGGTGCTGGGTTTACCGGTGATCCTGTTCCCGGCAGCGTATGTATGGTACCTGAACATGGGAGGCATCTACGGTCTGATTAAGGAGGCGCGCCGGAAGAGAGCCCTCCGGCGGGAGCAGGCCCGAGCGGTTTCAAGAAAAAGCATATAGGCAGGGAACGCGCAAATGGTCGGCATGCGGGATGAGAAAGGAGGGGCACAATGGAATGGTACATAATAGTCGCGCTTGTCGTCGGAATTCCCATAGTGCTCGTGCCGGTAGCGTTTGTATGGTATCTGAACGTGAGCGGTCTATACCAGGTCCTGCGCGACAGGCGGCGCAGAAGGAAGGTCGCTGAGCCGGCGGAAGCCAGGGAGACAGTGAAGGGCGTGTCATAGCCCTGACGCCCTGGTAACCGTAACTTCTGGAGGAACGAGCAAGCAACCGGTAACAATGTCAACCATATAAAACCAGACTGGTGGTAAAGGAGTAATGCCGGAACCACCAGTCTTATTATTCTGACAGCAGGCTTCTCAGTGCTTCGGACAGGGTGTCCCGTCAAACATAGGTCCCGGAGCCGCCCCGCCGCTCTTCCATGGGTACAGGTCATTTTACCCTCCCGGACAGGCATTTTCTCTCCTGGCTCCTCTTACCCGACTAAGCATAAATGCCTATTGATCGTAGCACGTTAGGCCTTTTCGGTGGGCGAAAGAGAGCAATAAAGCGCTAGTGAGAGCGCGTCGTGCTCAAATAAACTGAACTTGCTAATGGCCGGGGATTCAGTTCGTCTCAAGGAAATAGATCCCCGCAGTTGACTCGGCCTGTCGCGAAGTTGGTGTCCGGCCAGACAAGAGGAGACCTTATATCTGAATTACAGGATGGTGTGCATGAAGACGAAAGTACCGGGTGAGAACGACTTTCTGAACGATATTTGCTCCTTACCGGGGGGCGAGGATATCCGGTTGTGTATCCAGTGCGGGACATGTTCCGCCTCGTGTCCGAATGCAAGCAAGATGGAGTTCGCGCCCAGGGAACTGATTGCGATGGCGCGGGCAGGATTGCGTAAGGAGGTCCTTACCAGCAATTCGATGTGGCTTTGCGCATCCTGCTATCTCTGCACGGTGCGCTGCCCGAGGGGCATCAAGCCTACAAACCTGATGCATGCTCTCGAGAGCCTGGCGGCGCGAGACGGCCTGAGCAGCCCGCGTTCGCTGACGCCCAGTATGTACCGGAGCTTCAGCGACTTTGTATACAGCATAGGGAGCGTGCCGGAAGTCGGGTTTATGACCTGGTTCTACTTCCTCACCAATCCTTTACGGGCAGTGAAGATGCTCCCGCTTGTTTACAAGCTGCTGACTCATGGGCGCCTGACGATTAAGGCTCGAAGGATGAAGCCTGAAGCGGAGCAGCAACTCAAGGCCATCCTCGACAGGGCCGAAACTCTGGGAGGAGTCTAATGAAGTACTACAGCTATTTCCCGGGCTGCTCTTCCTCGGACGGAGGTTCGAAGGCATACAACTGGTCCGCTCTCGAAATCGCGAAAGCCCTTGATACGGAGCTTATCGAATTGGAAGACTGGAACTGCTGCGGGTCGACACCATACACCTCCCTCGATGAATTGGCCTCTTTGTGCGGTTCGGCCAGGAACCTGGCGCTGGCCGAGAAAAAGGGCCTGGACCTTGTTACGCCCTGCAGCGCCTGTTACGTAATCCTGGGCAGAGCTAATGCCAGTTTTCACGAATCCCCGGAGCTCAGGGCGAAGATAAAGGAAGCACTTGCGGCCGGCGGGCTCGAGTACAATGGCACGGTCAGGGTTCGCCATCTGCTCGACGTTTTCGCGAATGATATCGGGTACCCCGAGATCAGGTCCAGGGTCGTGAAGAACCTCAGCGGGCTCAAGGTAGCCCCTTATTACGGCTGCCAGGTAGTGCGGCCGGGCCCGAGTTTCGACCATCCGGAATACCCTGTGGCGCTGGACCGCCTGGTGGATAGCCTCGGCGCCGAGCCTGTTCCGTTCCCGCTCAAGTCTCGCTGCTGCGGGGGTTCGCTGATTATCTCGGAAGAAGATGCAGCGCTGGAGCTTATACGCAAACTGTTCGATAGTGCTGCCGGCAACGGCGCCGAGGTTATCGTTACCGTGTGCCCTCTGTGCCAGACGAACCTGGACCTCTACCAGAGCAGAGTCAACAAGAAATTCAAGACCAGGTTCGAATTTCCGGTCCTGTTCTTCACCCAGCTTATGGGTATCGCCCTGGGGATAGACAGCAAGAGACTCGGTATCGACAAGTGCATTGTTCCTGCCGGAAAGGCACTGGCCAGGTATACCGGGGCCTGATAAGGAGGATTGAATGGACCTCAGAATAGGCGTGTACGTCTGTGATTGCGGAGCAAACATCGCCGGCACGGTCGATGTCGGGCAGGTGGTCGAGTTCGCCAGAGGCCTGGAGAATGTAGCCGTGGCCCGGGAATACAAGTTCGTGTGTTCCGACCCCGGGCAGGACCTGATCAAGAAAGATATACAGGAACTCAAACTCAATCGAGTAGTCATAGCGTCCTGTTCACCCCGGCTCCATGAGCTCACATTCAGGCGCACCATGGCCAGCGTGGATTTAAACCCTTATCTGATGGAGATGGCGAATATCCGCGAGCAGGTAGCCTGGGTTACCGAAGATAAGGATCTGGCTACCGTCAAGGCCAAAGCGCTGGTAAACGCCGCGGTGAAGAAGGTTGGCGGTAACCAGCCCCTGGAGACCAAGGAGGTCCCCGTAAATCCTGCCACTCTGGTGGTGGGAGCGGGCATAGCCGGCATACAGGCAGCGCTTGAAATAGCCAACTCCGGCAACAGGGTCTACCTTGTGGAAAGGGAGCCTTCCATCGGCGGCCATATGGCTCAGCTGGACAAGACCTTTCCCACCCTCGACTGTTCGGCCTGAATACTCACTCCGAAAATGGCCTCGGTGAGGTCAGACAAGAACATCGAACTGATGACGTACAGCGAGGTAATGGAAGTCTCGGGTTACGTCGGCAATTTCAAGGTCAAGATACGAAAGAGACCCCGGTATGTGAATGCAGACCTGTGCACTGGATGCGGCGCGTGCCAGGAGAAATGCCCCTTCAAGGCATCGAACGAGTTTGATGTCGGGCTCGGGCAGAGGAAGGCTATCTACACACCCTTCCCGCAGGCTGTACCTAACGTGCCGGTAATAGATCCAACCGTCTGCGCTTACTTCCTCAAAGGCAAGTGCCGGGCCTGCGAGAAATTCTGCGAGGCGAAGGCGATAGACTTTGAGCAGCAAGAGCAGATTCTGGACGCGGACGTTGGCTCCATTGTGGTTACAACCGGCTTCGATGCCTTCGATCCGACGCCCCTGGTCCCGTATGGGTACGGGGTCCACGAAAACGTTTATACGGGCATCCAGTTCGAGAGAATGACCAATGCCTCGGGCCCGACCGGCGGCAAGATAGAGCTCAAGGACGGTTCCCAGCCGAAGAGAATCGCCATACTGCACTGTGTGGGAAGCAGGGACAAGAACTATCACGAGTACTGCTCGCGCGTATGCTGCATGTACTCTTTAAAGTTCTCTCACATTATAGGAGAGAAGATACCTGATGCCGAAATCTTCCAGCTATATATAGACCTTCGCTGCTTCGGCAAGGGGTACGAGGAGTTCTACAATCGCCTTCAGGAGGAAGGCGTTAACTTTGTCAGGGGACGCGCCGCTGAGGTCACAACAATACCCGAGACTCCGAACGAAGAAGGGAAGCTGATTGTCCTGTGCGAAGACACTCTTATCGGCCGTCAGCGGCGCATCCCTGTGGACATGGTGATTCTCAGCAATGCCGTTGAGCCCAGGGCGGACGCCGGAGAAACGGCTAAGCTGTTCTCTCTCAGCAGGAGCGCCGACGGCTTCTTCCTGGAGAAACATCCGAAGCTTGACCCGGTGGCGACGATGACTGACGGCGTCCTGATAGCAGGTTGCTGCCAGGGACCGAAGGACATCCCGGATACGGTCGCGCAGGCATCGGCAGCGGCAGCCCGCGTCCTGTCCGTTATTAGTAGGGGCAAAGTCGAAATCGAGGCTGCCATATCGATCATTGATGAGACCGCGTGCTCCGGCTGCAAGACGTGCCTGGGACTTTGCCCCTACAATGCCATAACCTTTATCGATGCAAAGAAGATTGCCTCCATTAACGAAGCCCTGTGCAAAGGTTGCGGCACTTGCGCTGCCGCTTGCCCGAGCGGCGCCATTGTGAGCAAACACTTCACCACGGAGCAAATCATGGCGCAAATAGAGGGGGTGCTGATATGAGCTTCGAACCGAAAATCGTGGGGTTCCTGTGCAACTGGTGCTCGTATGCCGGCGCGGACCTGGCCGGTACGTCCAGGAAGAAGTATGCTCCGAACGTGCGGGTCGTCAGGGTGATGTGCAGCGGAAGGGTGGACCCCACCTTCGTGGTAAAAGCATTCAAGGCCGGCGCCGACGGCGTCCTCGTCTGCGGGTGACACCCCGGAGAGTGCCATTACCTGGAAGGTAATGAAAAAGCAGCCAGGCGGATCCCCTTGCTCAAGAAGATGCTGGGCCAGTTCGGTATCGAAGAGGAAAGAGTGAGACTCGACTGGGTCTCCGCTTCGGAAGGTGAACGCTTTGCCTCCATCGTTAATGAGATGACAGCGAAGTTGAAAGAGCTCGGGCCTTTCAGCGGCAATGGAGGGAAAGATGGCTAAGATAAAGCTGGCTCTTTACTGGTCCGCAGCCTGCGGCGGCTGCGACGTCGCCGTACTGGATGTAAACGAGAAGATCCTCGATGTGGCCGAGCTTGCGGACATAGTCTTCTGGCCAATAGCTCTCGACTTCAAGTATCACCACGTCGAGGCTATGCCTGATAAGAGTATAGACGTGTGCCTGTTCAATGGCGCTGTTAGAAGCTCGGAACAGGAAAGCATTGCGGGACTGCTGAGAGCGAAATCGAAGACAATGGTAGCCTTCGGGTCCTGCGCCTGCTTCGGAGGCATACCCGCTCTGGCCAATTTCTCGAACCGGGCGGCGATAATGGAAAGGGCCTATATCGAGGCGCCTTCCAATGAGAATCCGGACAGGACTCTCCCGCAAACGCGGGTGAAAGTGCCGGAAGGCGAGCTGGAACTGCCGGAGCTGTACGAAAGAGTGCTGACCCTGGGCCAGGTCGTGGATGTAGAGTACCTGGTTCCCGGCTGTCCGCCGCCTGTGCCTCTCATCCTGAAGGTTGTGGATGCGCTCGCGAATAACGCGCTGCCGCCTCCGGGCTCGGTCATTGCTTCAGATAAGTCGCTGTGCGAGGAATGCGAACGTAAGAAAGAAGAGAAGAAGATAACCAGGATATATCGCCCTCACGAGATCACGCCTGACCCGGAAAGATGTTTGCTTGAGCAGGGGATACTCTGCATGGGTCCGGCTACCAGGGGCGGTTGTGGGGCGCTGTGCATCAAGGCCAACATGCCCTGTCGGGGTTGCTTCGGCCCGCCGCCGGGAGTCGTGGACCAGGGGGCGAAGCTTGTCAGCGCCGTCGCCTCGATCTACGAAACGGCGAGTGGGGCTGACATAGCCCGAATGGTTGACGAGGTCGCTGATCCTGCAGGCACCTTTTACAGGTTCGGGCTGTCAGATGCAATGCTCAGGGTGAAGCAACTTCAACGCAGGTAGAAGGGAGCGTGGAAATTGAAAGAGGTCACTGTAAACTCCGTGAAAGAGGTAAGCGGCCAGGGCGCGGGGCTGAGGAAGGTGACGATTGACCCGATTACCAGGCTGGAGGGCCACGGCAAGATAGAGATCTTCCTTGATCCCGACGGAGGAGTGGCTAATGCCTACCTTCAAATACCGGAGCTTCGAGGGTTCGAACGCTTCTGTGAAGGACGCCCTGTCGAGGAAGTGCCGCGGATAGTGCCCCGTATATGCGGTGTCTGACCGGGGGCGCATCACATGGCCTCGTGCAAGGCCACAGACGCTGTTTACCACGTGGATCCGCCGCCTGCGGCGAAGAAACTGAGGGAGCTCTTCTACTGCGCTCACATGATTCATTCCCATATCGCGCACTTCTACGCTCTTGCCGCGCCTGATTTCGTGATGGGGCCGGATAGCGACCCGGCGCAGAGAAATATCCTGGGCGTTATCGCTAAGGTGGGGATCGCGGTTGGTGGGGAAGTCATAAAGCACCGCGCATTCGCGCAGCAGATCCAGGCAGTTATAGGCGGCAAGGCCACCCATCCGGTTTGCGGGTTGCCGGGGGGCATGAGCAGGCCGATTACGGAGGAAGAGCGCATAGACTTCGAGGAGAAGGCGAAGTCGTGCATGGAGTTCGCCAAGTTTAGCCTCAAGCTGTTCGAGGACGTAGTCCTCAATAACAAGGAGTACCTGGACCTGGTCACGGGCGATATCTACACCATGAAGAGCTACTATATGGGGCTTGTGGACGCCCAGAACAGGGTCAACTTCTATGATGGCGATATCCGGGTGGTTGATCCCGAAGGGAAAGAAGTTGCTAAGTTCAGGCCTGCCCAGTACCTGGAATATGTGGCGGAGCATACCGAGCCGTGGACCTATCTGAAGTTCCCTTTCCTGAAGAAAATAGGCTGGAAGGGGTTCACGGAAGGTAAGGACAGCGGCGTGTACAGGGTCAGCCCGCTGGCAAGGCTGAACGCGGCTGACGGTATGGCTACACCCCTGGCCCAAGCTGAGTACGAGAAGCTGTTCAAGACGCTTGGCGGCAAGCCCGTCCACGCGACCCTGGCCTTCCACTGGGCACGCCTGGTCGAGCTGCTGTACGCTTCGGAGAGGCTGCTGGAGATGGCGCAGGATCGGGAAGTCACGGAACCCGTTGTGCGCACTATTCCCACGGCGACGCCGGACGAGGGGGTGGGGGTTGTGGAAGCGCCGCGCGGCACCCTGATTCACCACTACCAGACCGATGAAAAGGGCATGGTACGCAAGGTGAATTTGATCGTGGCGACCGCCCATAACTACCCTGCCATGAATATGTCGATCAAGAAGGCGGCCCAGGGCCTTATCAAGAAAGGCAAGGAGGTAAACGAGGGCCTGTTGAATATGGTGGAGATGGCTTTCCGGGCCTATGACCCGTGCATGGCCTGCGCCACTCATACCCTGCCCGGGCAGATGCCTCTAGAGGTAACAATCTACGATTGTAACGGGGAGTTGGTGAAGGAGCTCAGCCGGAACATATAGCGTGTTCGTTGAGGAGATAACGGGGGGACGCGTCACAAATGACTATGATGGGCAAGAAGTCCCCGACAGAGCGGGGCAAGATAAAGATACTGATCGCGGACGACCATGCCGTGGTACGAGAGGGTACGCGTCAAATACTGGAGCAGGAGCAGGACCTTGAGGTGGTGGCCGAGGCCGGAGATGGAGAAGAGACGATTGACATGGCTGTCAGGTGCCAGCCTGACATTGCCATTATCGATATCGCCATGCCGAAGCTCGACGGCATCGAAGCCACCAGGCAGATCAAGCAGCTCTGTCCGAACGTCACTGTGCTGATACTCACCGCGTATGATGATGACCAGTTCATATTCAGCCTTCTGGAGGCAGGCGCCGCCGGGTACCTTCTGAAAAGTGTTCGCAGCCGCGAGCTTGTAGACGCTGTCCGGGCGGTGTATGCCGGGGAATCGGTGCTGCACCCGCTGGTTGCCCGCAAGGTTCTCAACCGTTTCGCGTCCAGTACGGAGAGGGCGAAGGCGGGAGGTCCTCGCGAGGGTCTCAGCGAGAGAGAGATGGAGGTGCTCAAGCTCGCCACCAGGGGCTACAGCAACAAGGATATCGCCGAGGAGCTGGGCCTCAGTACCAGGACCGTGCAAGGGCACCTGGGACACATCTTCAACAAGCTCAACGTCAGCTCCCGGACCGAGGCTGTGGTCTGTGCTTTGAAAGAAGGCTGGGTCACTTTGAAGGACCTGCCCTGATTGCTGCATTCGAGGCCGCGGCCAGGTGGGTAATGCGACAATTTATCAGCGGACTGGCAGGTGTTGTCCGGAGGCCCGGCTTCTGGCTGATTCTGGCTATCCTTGCGCTGATTTCCATCCCGCATTACGGGCATCTTCTGGATCACCCCGCCTTCCTGAAAAGTATCACCGAGCAGCTTGGCCTGGACCGCGAGGCCTTCGAGAGAATCCTCTATCTCGCTCCGATCATCTGGGCGGGATTCCTGTTCGGATGGCGGGGCGCCATGATGGCTTCACTTGCCGCGCTGGCCCTGATGCTTCCCCTCGCGCTCATGACATCAGCGCAGCCACGCGATGCCCTGTTCGAAACAGGCGCGGTTTTCGTCGTAGGCAATCTGGTCGCATTTTCGTCTGAGGCTCTCACCAGGGAAAGGCAGCGGCGCAGTGAGCTTGCTGCTCTGAATGAGACATGCAGCGCCGCCTCACGGTACCTCGATCTCGGCCAAGTCCTTGACAACAGCATCCGGAGCGTCATCAATGTCATGAAGGTTAACGCCGCGATGGTCTTTTTAATGAACGAGGGGAACACTGAACTGGCGCTTTCGGCCCATAAGGGTATCTCGCCGGACTTTGCCCGCAGCGTCGCCCGCATCCAGTTCGGGGAAGGCTTCAACGGGAGAGTAGCCAGGACGGGCGAGCCGCTGGTTGTAGCGGACGCTTCCCGCGACTCCGGCTTGACCAGGCCGGCTGTTTGCGAGGAGGGTATAAGGTCTCAGTTAATAGTGCCCCTTATCTCGAAAGGGAAGGTCCTCGGTACGCTGTGCGTGGCTACGCATGGCTACCGCAAATTCAACGGTCACGAGGTGGAACTGCTGGAAGCAATGGGAAATCAGATAGGCATAGCGGTCGAAAACGCGCGCCTGTATGAGCAGGAGCGCGCCGTCGCGGAGCAGCTCAGGCAGTCGGAGGAACGGTACCGCCGGCTGTTCGAGGACGCTCATGATGCAATCTGGCTTCACGATCTCCAGGGCGGCATAATCGCCGCAAACAAGTCCTGCGTGAGTCTGACGGGATACTCTCTGGAGGAGTTGCGAAAGCTGAATGCCGACAGCCTGCTGGGGAAAGAGTTCGCGCTGGTGAACAGGCTGCGGGACCCTGGTCTAAGGGAGGAGACGATCGGACGCATATCAGAAGTGACCCTGGTCAAGAAGGACGGCTCCCGGGCGTCTGTACAGCTGTCCACCAGCCCGGTCAGCTCGAACAGCCATGTCGAAGCCTTCCAGTGCATAGCCAGAGATGTGACAGAAGAGAAGATGATGAGGGAGAACCTGAGTTTCTATCTTCAACAGGTTACCAGGGCCCAGGAAGAAGAGCGGAAACGAATCGCGCGGGAACTGCACGACGAGACGATACAGGCGCTGGTGGTACTGTCCCGCCAGCTTGACGATATGGCGTCACGCGGCGAGAACCTTTCGGAACAGGAAAAGCAGGTTCTGGAGAGGCTCTGGCAGCAGACAAACAGCATCATGGAAGGCCTGCGGCGGCTCAGCTAGGACCTCAGGCCGGCGACGCTCGACAAGCTCGGCATGCTCTCGGCGCTTGAATGGCTTGCATCTGACATCAGGAAGCTTTCCGGCATCGATATAGAGCTGAAGGTTCTCGGCACGGAGCGTAGGATAGCCCCGGAAGCCGAACTCGTACTGTTCCGTATAGCACAGGAAGCGCTAAGGAACGTATGGCGTCATTCACAGGCCGCCAAAGCTGTCATCACGGTGGTATTCCAGCAGGACTCGGTCCGGCTCACCATTGCGGACAACGGTAAGGGATTCGATTTGCAGCAGCGCAGGGGTGACCTCACCAGGGAGGGCAGGCTGGGCCTGGCAGGAATGGAGGAGCGGGCAAGATTGTTAGGCGGTAACCTCACCATCCAGTCGGCCCCGGGCGAAGGCGCCACCATCACAGTTGAAGCACCAATCTAGCCCTCACAAGTTAATACTTCTCGCAGGCCGTATACTATGTCACTGCTACAAAGGTCGATCCTTTTCAGGTACCCGGGTTATGTAGGCTTGACTTTCATTGCCAGTGGTGCTGGTTGTCCAGTATGATGGATTGCGAGTCCCCGAAGCAATCTCCGTACCCTCTCCGCAGGCATCGTTCCGCCGCCATTCGTGGAGAGGTTGCCGCGCGGCCTCCTCGTAAAGACATGATCCATGTTGTATTTCATGGCGAGCCTGTGAAACGAGCCACTTGACTTCTGCCGTGAACTTATTTTGTGAAGGCAGCGATGCGCAGCGCAACGGGAAGCGGGTTGGTGGTCGTAGGGGCGATCCCGCCGGGTCGCCCGCTCCCCGACGACGACCCGTACCCTGACCTGGACCTGACAACGACAGGTTCAGGTGGGGCGAAGTCGGCCCTCCGGCCCGCCGCCACGTATCGCCTTCCACAGCAAGGTTGCGCAGCCTTTGTACATATTCGGTGCCGCTGGAGACTGCCGCCTCGCTGCCGTCGTCGCGTAGCTGACTCTTAATCGTGGAGCGATCTTCAGCGTAAAACCGCAGCGATGTATAATTATAGTCAGTCACATATTCTATATGGCGGCTCCGCTTCATCTGCGGTCCTGGCTCATGGCGCTTGTTGACCAGGCTGGAGCGGGTTGCCGGATGGTGGGACCGGATGGCTGCAAGAGCAATCATAAGCCAGGGACTGGACCTGAACCTGCCGGAACGCATAGGCAGGCTTGACGAGCTTGCCAACAACCTCTGGTGGAGCTGGAATCCCCAGGCACGCGAACTGTTTCGCTCCCTGGACTATCCGCTGTGGAAAGACGGCCATAACCCGGTACGCCAGCTTCGCTACATCAGCCGGGAGAAGCTGGAATCAGCAGCCGGCGATCCATCTTTTCTCAGCCTGTATGACTCCGTGCTGGCGGCATTCGACGCCGATACGAAGACTGAGAATACATGGTTCAACCTTAATTGTCCGGGCGTGATGAAGGGGCCGGTCGCCTTCTTCTCGATGGAGTTTGCCATTCACCGCTCTCTGCCGATCTATGCCGGCGGCCTTGGCATCCTGTCCGGCGACCTCTGCAAGGAATCAAGCGATCTTGGCGTGCCCCTGGTCGGGGTGGGTTTCATGTACCCCCAGGGTTATTTCCGCCAGTGCGTCACTGATGAAGGATGGCAAGAGGAACGGTATGTCCAGATCGACTTCAACGAGGCGCCGATCAACCCGGTTGCCACAGAGGAGGGCGGCGCGAGTCTCGCCGTTGTGTACCTGGATGACCGGCCTGTGCATATAAGGGCCTGGGAGATACAGGTGGGCCGGACCATGATATACCTTTTGGACACCAATCTGGGGGAAAACGCGGTGCAGGACCGCAATCTCTCGGCGAGGCTTTATATCGCGGACAGGGCGCTGCGGATACAGCAGGAGATCGTGCTGGGAGTGGGTGGCGTCCGTGTTCTCAGGGCGCTCGGCATAGAGCCGGCCGTGTGGCATGCCAACGAAGGGCACACAGCCTTCATGATGATGGAGCGGGTCAGGGAAGAGGTGCGCCGGGGAATACCCTACGGGGAGGCTGTAAAGAAGGTGCAGCACAGCACGGTGTTCACCACCCATACCCCGGTGCCTGCCGGGCATGACATATTCCCGGCAGACCTGGTTGAGAGGAACCTCCACAGCTACTGGGAGTCAATTGGAGTAAGCCGGGATACCTTCCTGAGACTGGGACAGGATACCGTCGGCACCGACGTTTTCAACATGACCACTTTTGCCTTGAGGATGTCTCAGCGGCGCAATGCTGTAAGCGAATTGCACGGCGTTGTTGGGAGGAGAATGTGGCACGTGCTGTGGCCCGAAGTTGGTGAGAATGAGGTCCCGATCACACATGTGACGAACGGCGTTCATGTCCCGACGTGAATCGCCCCCGAGATGAGAAGTCTCCTCGAAACCA